>JACXUG010000065.1 GCA_014764065.1 Campylobacterales bacterium | reverse complement strand
CTGCCGGTGATCGGGGAGCCGCTGACCCTCGTGGCGGGTATGGTACGGCTGAACGTCGTAGGGTTTCTACTGCTCGCCGGGAGCCTTCGCGTCGCGCGCTACTGGCTAATCGCGGAGGCGTTCTAGCGGCGACGGCGACGTAGAATGGCCAGGAGAGGTCGAAAACGAGCAGGGCGAAAATACCGAAGCTCATCAGCAACGCCGAGACCTTGGTGAACCATGTGTGGTAGCTGGCAAAGCGCTTGAATTTCACGATGCTGACGGCGGCCGGCAGGATAAAAACGGCGATGGCCAGCAGGATGAAGGGGGCTTCGCGTTCGATACGCTCGGGCCACTGCAGCCACGCGCCGAGTGCCACGGCCATGTAGGTGGCGTAATCACCGTAGCTGTCGAACTTCGCCCCCAGGACGCTGGTCTGGCGGAGCAGTCGCGCCAGGAAGCCGTCAAGGGCGTCGGATGCCAGCATCAGCGAGAGGATCGCAAAGAAGGGGATCGCACTCTCCGAAAGCCCGGAGAGGACGAGAAAAGGGGCACAGGCCAGACGGAAAAGGCTGATGAGATTGGGGATGGTCCATAACGGTGCGTTCATACGAACCATTATATAGTGAAGCGGCTGGAAAACATGATACCATGTGAAAAAGCAAGGAGGCAGTGATGGCAGACGATCAAAACAAAAAAACGGAGGAGATGCCGCACTTCATGCAGCGGCAGTAGGGCAAATCGGCATCGACGCTGGCGGCATCCCACGAGGAGCTGTCCGATGTGCGCAAGCAGATGATCCGTTTTGCCCTCGATTTTCCCATCCGTGACATCCGCACCTATTCAGGCTACAAGGGGGATCTGCTCGTCGAGATCACGACGGGCAACGACGATATCCTCCCGAAACTTAAGGCCCATGCGGAGTCCCTCGGCATGGAATTGGTGATCAAAGAGCGGTATGATACCCGTATCCACGAGGTCTACTGCATCATGCCCGATGAAAATATCTATCGCCTGAAATAGGCCTACTTTCCGAACAGCCGCGCCAATAACCCTTTCCCCTGCGCTTTTTCGATCATACGGATATAGCGCGCCGGTGCAGCGGCACCCAGTTCATAATCCTTTACCATTTTGTCTTTCGCCCCGATGCTGACACAGAACGGGACACTGCGGATCTCATACTTGGCGGCCAGTTTCGGGTTGCGGGTCACATCGACTTTGGCGATGACCGCTTTGCCTTCAAAGTGCTTCTCCAGGGCGGGAAGCTGGGCCAGAACCTGTTGGCAGGGACCGCAGGTCGGGGAGTAGAAATCGATAAAAAGCGGCTGCTCCAGCTCCGCGACGAATTGCGAATAGGTGGCATCGGTCAGTTCGAGCATAGGGTCTGCTTTGAAGCTCAGATGGTCAGCCACGGCACCTTGCGTATGGCGGCGAAGATGATCCCCAGGAAGAGGACGGAGGTGATGAAGACGAGGGCCGTCAACGCCTTGGGGCGGCAGTCGTACAGCGACGCCAGGTTGACGTTGGCGACGGCGAGGGGCATCAGCATCTCCATGAAGAGGATCCCCTTGACCATCTCGGGCAGGTCCGTCAGCGAGAGGATGGCGTAGGTGACGGCGGGGACGACGAGGAACTTCAGTCCGTTGACCCAGCCGATGAGCATGCGGTTGAGTTCGGTGAGCTTCGTGTCATAGAGGTAGATGCCGAAGAGCACGAGCTGCATCACCATCGAGGCGTAGGCGCCCATCGTCAGCGTCTCTTCGATCGTGCCTGAAGGGCGGTAGCCGCCTAGGTTCAGCGCAATGGCGACGAAGGCGGCCCAGAGCACGGGGAGTTTGACGATGTTGAGCAGCGAATCGCGCACGCTGAAGTTGCCGCGCGAGTAGTAGTAGACGCCGAAGGTGTAGACGAAAAAGACGTTGGCGAGGTTGATGATGGTCGTGTAGGGGACGCTCTCCTCGCCGAAGAGCGCGATGCCCAGCGGGATGCCGAGGTTGCCGGTATTGCCGATCAGCGCGCCGACGGTGGCGATGGAACGCTCCTTCACGTCGGTAAAGAGCAGTCGCGAGGCGAACATCGTCACGGCGACGAGGGAGAGGGTGATGCCGATGTAGAGCAGCGGCGTCTGCAGCAGCGTCGTGTCGATAGGGCGTTTGAGCAGCCCCCACAATGTCAGGAAAATCTGCAGAAAGTAGACCGAGAGCAGGGTGATGGTGCGTTCGTCGATCTGCGCTTTGAAACTGCGCTTGGCAAGGTAGCCCACGCCGATGAAAAGATAGATGCCCAGTATCGAGACGATGGCAGAATTCATGCCGTGATTGTACTATAATGTGCGTATGAAAAGTCTGCTGTTGTTGTCTGTTTTTTTATCGGCGTTGATGGGTTCGGACGCGGTGACGACCAGCTACAAGGTGATGCTTTCGCTCTTCGGGAAGGTCGGCGAGGCGAAGATCACCATGGCTGAGCGCGGGGATGAGTACCGCATGATCGTCGAGGATTACGCTACGGGGCTGGCGGCGGATATTTCCGGGCATGAACGGGACCGTTTCGTCAGCCGTGGGCATATCAAGGACGGGATGTATATCACCGATACCTTCGAGCTCTACCAGACCAACGACAAAACGACCGAATCCAATGTCTACGTTTTCGATCACGAGGCTCAAACCGTGACCCGTTTCCAGGAGAAGAACGAGACCGTGACGGAGACGACGTTTGACGCGATGAGCATGCGGCTGGTGGAGAAGCAGACCCAGAAAATCAAGCAAAAAACCGAGGTGCTCGATTTTTACACTCCCTACGATGCGCTCTCCGTCGTGCTTAACATCCCCGCCCTGCTCAAAACTGAGTCACGGGTGGAGATCAAACCTGTCGGGCTGGCGAAGAAGGAGCGCAAAATGTATGTCGGTCGGCCGGATGCGTCTGTGGTGCCCGAACTGCTGGGGACGTTCCATACGCCGACGATCCGCCGTCTCATTCAGCTGGACTCTTTTGAATTGGAAGACGAGGACGAATACGGCGTACTGATCGGTTACAACGCCCAGGGCGGGATCGATGAGGTCGTCACCAAGGAGACCTACTTCCTTATCGGCTTCGGCCGGATCGAGAAGATCGGCGACTCCTCCCGCAGCGTGACAGAAATCTTTGACGAATAGGAAAGCGGTTTTCTTTAAAACGGACGCAACGCTTCCTAGGTTATGATGCGCGGCAAATTGCGGCCTTTAAAGGAGCGGAATGGTTGATGTACTAATTGTCGGCGGCGGCGGTGCGGGCATGGCGGCCGCCCTCTCAGCCAAAGAAGCGGGGGCATCGGTGGTGGTGCTCGGCAAGAGCTACCCGACAAGGGCGCAGACCTGTATGGCGCAGGGCGGCATCAATGCGGCCCTTGGGCACGCGGGCGACGACAGTGTCGAAATGCATATCGCCGATACCCTCAAGTCCGCCCAGGGGCTGGCGGATGAAACGGCGGTGGCAACGCTGTGCACCGAAGGGATCGATGCACTGCGGTGGCTTGACGCGATCGGCGTCCCCTTCAGCCGTACGGCGGAGGCGCAGATCGCCCAGCGGCGCCTGGGCGGGGCCTCGGCGGCGCGTGCCTGCTACGCCCAGGATTACAGCGGACTGAAGATCCTGCATACCCTCTATGATCAGTGCAACCGTGCGGGCATCCCTTTTTACAACGAGCGCTTTTTGCTTGATGTCGTCACGGAGGAGGGGCGCGCCTGCGGCGTAAAAGTGCTCAATATCCGCAGCGGCGAAGTCGAAGTGTATCCGGCAAGAGCGGTGATCCTCGCCACCGGGGGCTACAGCAAGCTTTACGGCCGCTACTCGACCAATGCCGCGGGCAGCAGCGGCGACGGCCACGCGGCGGCGCTGCGGGCCGGCGCGCGGCTCAGCGACATGGAGTTCGTGCAGTTCCACCCGACGGGACTGGCGGGCTCCTCCATCCTCATCTCCGAAAGCGCCAGGGGTGCAGGCGGCTACCTGCTCAACAGCAAAGGGGAGCGCTTTATTGATGAGTGCCTTCCCCGCGACCGGGTGGCGCGTGCAATTTACGACCAGATCACGGCCGGCGAAACGGTTGCCCTGGATATCCGCCACCTCGGCAAAGCCTTTATCGACGGCGAACTCCCCCAGGAGCGCAAGCTCGCACAGCGCTACGAAGGGGTCGATCCGGTTTTTGAGCCTATCCCGATCAAACCGGTCGCCCACTACACGATGGGGGGCATCGAGGTGGATGCGGAGTCGCAGACGGCCGTGCCGGGGCTCTTTGCCGCGGGCGAATGCGCCAACCACCGTGTCCACGGCGCGAACCGCCTCGGCGGGAACTCCCTGCTCGAGCTCATCGTTTTCGGCCGCCAGGCGGGAAGGAATGCGGCTGTTGCGGCAAAGAACGGCACCGCAGAGGTCCCGCCGGCCGCGGTGGAAGCCCCGGAGCTGGAGGCGTGTTTCAACGACGCCCCCGAGGTCGACTTCTACACCCGCCGCGACACGCTGGCGACGCTCTTTTACGAGCAGGTCGGCCTGGTACGTGACGCCGACCGGTTGCGCTCGGCGCTCGACGCGGTCAAAGCGATGCAGGCAGAGCTGCCGAAGATGGGCGTCGTGGACCGCAACCGCGCCTACAATACCAACCGGACGGATTTCCTGGAGTTAGTGAACCTTCTCACCGTGGCCGAAGCGGTGGCGGAGGGGGCATTGCGTCGGGAAGAGAGCCGGGGGGCGCACTACCGCAGCGATTTTCCCGAAGCAAATGCCGCACTGGCCGTGCATTCGCTCAGTTGGATCAAAGAGGAGAGACTGTGTTTCGATTTCCAATGATCTGTTCGGATGATGTGGATGAGGATTTCCTCGACGAAGAGGAGACGGAGTGGGAAGACGCCTGCTGCGAGGACCCCTACTGGGACGACGACGAGGATGACAACGAAGTGGAGTGGTGCGACTGATGAAAATTGCCGTCAAAAGAGGGGATGAAACCGTCACCTATGCTGTCGATTTCGAGGGAACGCTGCTGGAACTTCTCATCCATATCAAGACGCACGTCGACCCGACCCTGACGTTTGCCTCGGGCTGCCGCTCCAGCGTCTGCGGCAGCTGCGCGGTGCGGGTCAACGGCACCGAGGCCCTTGCCTGCAGCTACAAACCCTCAGATGGTGATCTCGTCGAGCCGCTGCGCAACGCCGAGGTGATCCGGGACCTGGTCGTCAATATGGACCGTCCCCTCTCCTTCAACGCCGGGGCGCAGGCGTGGATCGACCCGGTCAGCGGCGCGATCCGCATGGGACACGCGGATGAGAAGGCGAACGAGCTGCAAAGCGACTGCATCCTCTGCGGTTCTTGCTACAGCGCCTGCCCCGTCTATGCCGTCAAGCCGGATTTCGAAGGACCGTTTGCCCTGACGCGCAGCTGGCGCTATGTCAGCGACGCCCGGACAGCGGACGTCCGTAGTAAGCTCGAGGCGGTTCAGCAAAACGGCATCTGGGACTGTACGCTCTGCAACGAGTGTGTCCCCGTCTGCCCCCAGGGGATCGCGCCGAAGCAGGACATCAATATGCTGCGCACCAAGAGTGGGATGGAGGGGTTCATGGACCCGAACATGATGGGCGGTTTCGGCGGCCTGGACTTCGGGGCGCCATCCTTCTAAACATGCATGGAGGGAGCAAAGCTCCCCTCCGCAACGTTAACACTGAGTTTCTCCTCGCATTGCTGTGGAATTCCACTGCGTTCCATGCTTCGGCAGCAGGCCCGTACCTAAAAGGCACCTCCCTTGGTCGCGCACCCATGGTGCTTTTTACCCCTTTCTTTCACGGTTGCAGCCTCCGCGGCCAAACCCCTTAAGCTCATTTTGTTATAATCGGTTTGAATGACAAACAGAGGTGTTATATGGCAGCAAAAGAGCACAGTTTCGATATTTCCGCCAAGATCGACATGCAGGCGTTCAAAGACGCCATCGTCCAGGCCGAGCGTGAGGTGGCGACCCGCTACGACTTCAAGGGCCTCACCGCCGATATCGACTACAACGAAAAAGCCAAAACATTGACGTTAGTAAGCGCCAGTGACAACAAACTCGATGCCCTTGAGGATATCATCATCGGCAAACTGCTCAAGCGTGGGTTGACGTCGAACGTCCTGGACAAGCAGGGCGTTGAAGACAGCAGCGGTGGCAACCGCAAGCAGCTGTTCAAAGTGGTCGACTACATCGAGGCCAAAGAGGCGAAGAAGATCGCCGCCGAGATCAAGAACCTCAAGCTCAAAGTGACGGCGCAGATCGAAGGGGATCACATCCGGGTCAAGGGCAAACAGCTCGACGACCTCCAAAAGGTGATCCGTGAGATCCGCGGGATGAAGTGGGATGCCCCGCTCGTCTTTGAAAATATGCGCTGAAAGGAAGAGTGATGTCCAAGATGACGGTCGCGGAGGCGGCGGAACATTTCAATGTCTCCAAGGAGGCGATCCACAACCGGATCCGCCGCGGAACCCTTAACAGCGTTATCGAGAACGGTGTGAAATATGTCATGCTCGCCGATGCCGCACCGGCAGCGCCGGCGGCGGAGAGCCGTTTTCATGATTACATTGAGAAAGAGAATGAGCGTCTCAAGGCGAAGAACGAGCAGCTTGAAGCGGAAGTGAACCGCCTACGCGACCAGCGCGAAGCGATGCTCATTGCCGAACGCGAAAAAGTCGAGCAGATCTACAAAGAGCGCGACGAACAGCTCAAGAACGTACTGCAGGTGTTTGCGTCGAAACTGCTGCCAGAGCAGGCGGCCGCGGCCGTCGTCGAAGAGGCGGTCTCCGCGGAGATCGTCGAATCAGTCCCCGAACCGTTCGACGAAGAGGAGTTCGAGGACGGGATCATCGATGAGGGTGGCCCGGAGGAGGCGACGATGGGTGACACATCCGACCCTTTCGAGGACGACGATTTTGACGACCTCGTCTCCCTCAAGGACTTTATGAAGCTTAAAGGGTACGGCAAAAAACAGCGCAAACGGGTCAAAGAGCGTTTCGAAACCCGCGCGGAAGAGGAGAGCCGCATCCTCGTGCGCGGCGGCAAGCTGCACCTGCGTCCCTATCACTACGACTACAGCGACCTGCTAAAATAAGCACGCCCTACTCGGCGGTGCCGTTTTCCCGTTTAATCTGACAGATAGCAACTAACCGTCGAGACGACCCGAACCTTTTTGATGTAGGGGGTCGAGCTGTCACGGTCCGTGATGGAGAACTCTCCCTGGCTGGCCGTTTTGATTTTGCCGAGGCGGCTGGCAGAGTCTGTGGCGAACTTCCCGGCACCGTTGCGGGCACTCTTTGTTGCCTCTTCGATCATGGAGGGGTTGAGGCTGTTGAGCCCGGTGAAGAGGAACTGGGTGCGGTGCTCGTAGCTCTGACCCGAGAGAGCGATGCCGTCTTTGCCCAGGTTGACGATCTCCCGCATGCTTTGGCGGACGGCATCGATCTTTTCCGTATAGACCGTGACCTCGCGTTCGGCCAGCCCTTTGACGGTGACGACCCTCTCCATCCCTTTGACGGTCAGCGAGCCGTGGAGAGCAGGTAGCCGAAAAGCCCGAGCCAGAGAGAGATGAAGAGGCCGAGGATGGCGGCGGTCGATTTTTGCATGATCTTCTCCTTGGGAAACGGTTATGCTCGGAATTTTCCCTGTTTGGTGCGTTCCCCGCTCCGTTTTTCGCGGTTGAGGCGGCGGAAGCAGCTCTGGCAGATGGCGTACTCGGAGTTGAGCGGCAGCGGTTTCGTACACTGGCGGCATCGGGGGACGAACTCGCTCTTTTTCAGCGAGGTCTCGATGAAGCGGTTGAGGGTGCCGCGCCATTCACGGGCCTTGTCCGTATCGACGAAGGCATCGGTGAAGCGGTACGCGAGCCAGAGGTAAAGCGAGATCTCCTTGACCCGCTCCTCAGCCTCGAGGAGCTCGTCGGTCGTGAGGGCGTATTCGCCGAGGTTGGCCGGGGGAATATAGGGGATCGGTTTGCCCTGGGCCAGCGAGCGTACGTAGCGCTCGTAGGCCGCGACGATGTAGGGCGATTTGAGCGTCAGCGGCGCGGCGGCGAGGTGGAACTTCGCTGTCAGGTCGAGCTCATACCGGTCGACGATGGCGGCCGCTTCGAGCATGGATTCGAGGTTGGCGGCGCGGAAAGGGCCGGTGAACTGCATGTTTTTGACGAAGAAGGTGAGGATCTCAACGAGCGACTCCTCCTCCAGGATCCCCGCCACGAGCTTGATGTGCTCCAGGTTGGCCATGACGTTGAAGGGGACTGTCACGGTGCGGGCGGGTTTATGGAACTGCTTGTGGATCATGGAGAGGACGTCGGGGCGGATCGCGCCGACGAGTCCCTTCTCCTTGATGCCGTAGCGGCCGGCCCGCCCGCTGATCTGGTGGATCTCCGAGGCGGTCAGGGGGCGCTGGTTCTCGCCGTCGAACTTGTCGCCCCGGGAGAAGAGGATTGTCTGGATGGGGAGGTTGAGGCCCATGGCGATGGCGTCGGTGGCGACGAGGACCTCCGTCTCCCCTTCACGGAAACGGCGCGCCTCCTCCCGCCGCACTTCGGGGGAGAGATTGCCGTAGACAACGCTGACGCGGAAGTGCTGGGCGAGCTGCTGTTTGAGCCGCAGCACCTCCTTGCGGGAAAAGGCGATGACGGCGGTGGCGGGCTGGATATGGGTGACGGCGGTGACGTGGGTCATCAGCTCCAGCGGGTTCTTGCGTTCGCACTGCACGACTTCCAGCGGTTCGCCGAGGTAGTCGGCCAGCTTCTGCACCGCGTCGACGGCATTCTCCGACCCGGTCATAATGACAGTTTTGGCGGGGGCACCGATGATGGCGTTCGCCCAGGCCCATCCCCGGTCCCGGTCGCCGAGCATCTGGACCTCGTCGATGACGCAGACGTCGACGTCCGTGTTGAAATCGAGCATCTCGATGGTCGAGCTGATATGCGTCGCCTCCTCGTCGATCAGCTGCTCCTCCCCGGTAATGAGCGAGGCGCTTATGCCGTGTTCGCGCAGGGACTCGTACCCCTCAAGGGCTAGCAGCCGCAGGGGGGCGAGGTAGTAGCCGGTGTCGGCCTTCTCCAGCGCCTGCATCGCCCGCCAGGTCTTCCCGCTGTTGGTCGGGCCGGTGTAGAAGATGAGCTTGCGGTACAGTTCGCGGGCGAGGGGAAAGAGGTTTTTAAAATCGCGGATGGTGCGGGCGAGGAGCTCCTGGCGCTGGCGGCGCAGAAGGGCGTCGTGGATGTGGCGTTCCCAGTGAAAGAGGGTCTTGCGCCAGAGCTTGGAATTGATGGAGAGGTGGTCGCCGAGGTGTTCGGCGAGCTCCGCCTCCAGCCACTGTAGGATCTCGTCGCGGGAGGGGTTCAGCAGTTTGGCGAGTTCGGCGCATTCGCCGGCAAGGGTCTCGAGCTGTGCGCCGAAGGCTTCGCGCTCGTTTTTCAGCGTGGCGGCGAGTTCGCCGGTGACGTCGATCGGCCCGCCTGCCCAGACGGCGGCAAGGACGGGATCACGCAGCAAGGAGAGATGGGCTTCGTGTTCGATCGCGTGCAGGAACCCCTGAGGGATAAAGCTGTCCCGGATGCCCAGAACGATCTCTTCATCGGTCTGCAGCATCGTACTGAGCGGGGTCTGCCGCTCAGTACGAT
>JACXUG010000064.1 GCA_014764065.1 Campylobacterales bacterium | reverse complement strand
TCGTTGGAGATCCACTTGATCTCGACGTTGTCGCGGATGCCCGCTTTGCGCGCTTCGTGTTCGATGTTGAAGATGTACTCGAACGCCGCACCCTGGCAGGTACACATACCGTGCCCGGTCCCGACGAGAATCTTCTGCTTTTCGCCCGCTTTCGCTTTTTCGAAGATCTTGTTCAGCTCTTCGCTCGCGTGAACGGCGTGGTCGGCGGTACAGACGGAAACGGTATATTCACCGATCTCGCTGCCCTCGCCCAGCCCCGGAGTCGCACCGAAGTTCAGTTTCGGACCTGTGGCGTTGATCAGATAGTCAAAAGTGACATCTTCATTCTCACCTGCCTTGTCCTGCGCCGTGTATTCGATCGTAACGAACGGCTTGTCGGAATTCGCATCCCCCTCCGGATTGATCGAAACCGCTTTCGCCTGTTTATAGGTAATACCCGCTTTCGCGTAAACCGGTGCCAGATCGAAAGTGACATCCTCTTTTGTCATCTCACCGATACCAACCCAGATGTTCGACGGAATCCAGTTCCACTTTGAATTCGGTGTCACAACGACGACTTCATGCTCTTTACCCAGCCACTTTGCGGCGAATGTTGCCGCCGTATGGCCGGCAACACCGCCGCCGAGTACGACTAATCTTGCCATGCTTACTCCTTCTCTTATCATCGCATAAACTCACGAAGATTTTAGTGCAAAAAATACATTCATGACAATTCTACGACTCTGGAGTCGCAAAATTATCACTTTGATAAGTTCTGCTTAACTTATTCTCCAACATGTTTCATAAATTTACATTTAATCTTTAAGGAAAATGAGGAAGAAATTATTAGAATAATAACTAGTTATAATTATTATAATTTTATATTATTTTTATTTTGACGTTAGTATTATTCATTTTCATCAATTTCATCGTCAAAGGAAAACAATGACAATTTTCGGAAAACTCACAACCTCCGCACTGCTGGGCCTTAGCCTTATCACGACATCCCTCTACGCCGACGCGGACAAAGGCCAGCAGCTCTATCAGAAGAAGCTCAAAGCGACCTGCGGGATGACCGGTGCCGTCTTCGCGGCGAAACATACGCAGATGGAGTGGGAAGAGGCCAAAGAGAGCGGCAACCTCGCAGAAATGATGACGGAAGCCTATCCCGAAGGCAAAAGTTTTTTTGAGAGCGACAAGTTCAAAAGCAAATTTGAAGAGCACCTTTACAACTTCGCCAGCGACAGCGGAAACATCCCTTCTTGCTAACCGCATCACAACTTCACTAGGGGGCACGCCTTTTCGGCCCCGCTTCCTAACAACCGATTCCCGTTACCCTAAAGGATTATTATGCGAAAAACCCTCCTTTCGACTACCGTGTTGAGTCTGTTCGCCGGCGCGGTTGCCGCCGACGATGCATCGATGCTGGCGGAGATCGACGCGCTGATGCAAAAAGTGCAGAAACTCAAACAACAGCAAAAGTGCACCAACAAGAAACTGAGCCAGGGCAATGCGCAGAGCGCCAACGACAACGTCAAGTTCGGCCTCGACTTCAGAAACGCAGTCGACGTCATCGACAGAGGGGCTGACCTTCCAGGGCAAACTCGCCGTCTACTCCACCTGAGGCAGCCATCTTTACGTGACCGACCCGGCGCTCAAAGACTGGGCGGCCAGCTCCAAGGTCTCCGACACCGTCATGCGCATCAAGGAGGCCTATTTCGTTTACTCCGACGAACTCGGCGGACAGCCGGTCAGCGTCTCGGTCGCACGGCGCCCCTCCACCAACGGATTCCTCGCCAACTACCGGGAAAACGAAAACGACCCCGGTTCCCCGCTCGCGCATATCACCAATTCTGAGCGGCGGTGACGTCAATACGACGCTCGAAGACACCAGCGTCAATTTCTTTGTCATGCCGGGGAACGCCTATGACGACGGTCGGCAGCCTCTTCGGCGTGCCGGAATGGAAGGCAGGTAACCGAAGGAGAAATTTGACGGTTATACCGTCTGCCCGCTCAAAACGCAGTATGGTAAAATCATCCTGGCCGAGTTCGACTACGACGGTGCTGCACCCGAATCTGCTCAGCGATCCGGCTTCACGCCTGTCGCAGATGCTGGGAAGAGAGAATTACTTTCACCCCCCTCCTCTACACGCTGCCGGTCTATCTGATCGTACTCCTTTTCCGCGGCATCATGCACCTTTTCCGGCACCTCATCCGCCGGAGCGAGGCATAGGGCGGCTGCGCCTATCCCGCCAGAATCTTCCCGACGATCTCGTAAACGTTTTTCGAAATGCCCCGGTGCGCCTGCACCTTCTCCAGGGCGTCGTGCATCTGCGCCCGACTGTGCGGGTTGAGCCGGTTGTAGCTCTTGTACGCGCCCGCCAGCCCAGCCGCGATCATCGGGTTGATCGCATCGAGGGCGATGATCTGTTCGGCGACGAAGGCGTAGCCGCTGCCGTCATAAGCGTGGAAATGGTAAGGGTTGTGGGCGAAACTTCCGATCAGCGCGCGTACAAGGTTCGGGACTTTGATGTTAAAGACCGCATCCTCCATCGCCGCACGCACGTTTGAAAGCGTATCGGGCTGCGGGGAGGAGGCGATGACGCTGAAATACTTCGTCATCACCAGCATATCCCTGCTATAGCGTGCATAGAAGTTGCGCATCGGCGCTTCGGCCGCTGCCGGCGCCCCGTGGTGCAGCAGCTGCAGTGCGGCCAGACGGTCCGTCATCGTCCGGCTCTCTTCGTACTGGGCCAGGGCGGCAGCGATGCTCTCGGCATCCTGCTGCGCCATCAGGTAGCCCAGCAAGCGGTTCTTGAGCGCGCGGGCGCCGATGCTCTCCGCCTCGAGCCCGACGTGCTCGGCACGGTGGAGCCCCTCGTACAGACGGCGCATCGTGGCCTCGCAGGCCACGGCGATCTCGCGCTTCAGCGCGTCGGAGGCTTCGAGGATGGCGTGCACATCGACGCTCTGCTGTGCCTGCATCAGCATCGTCACCGTCGGCAGAGAGAGCAGCTGCGCTTTGAACTGCAGGTCGAGGGATTCATCCTCGAGAATATGGCTGAAGCTCTGCAGGAACTGGGGGCTGACCGCTTCGCCGCGCATCATCGCCTCGAGCGTCGAACGGGCAAAGGACTGGGCCGCTTCGTACCGCACAAACCCGTCGCTGTCATAACGCATCAGGTTCATCACATCCGCCTGCGGGTACTCCATGACGACCGGCGCGCCGAAATGGCGGTTGAGCGAAAGCGTGGGTTCGGAAGCCAGCCCGCCGAAAGTGAAGCTCTCCTCTTCGCGCGTCACCAGCAATATGCCGCGCTCGAGCAGCGGCTGTGCCGCGGTGTCGCCCTCAAGCTGCAGCGGGAGCGCTTCCCCGCCGTGCCCCAGCAGCGCCAGTCGCAGCGGCAGGCAGTAGGGCTGCTGCTTCCGGCCGTCCACCGCATCGGGGACGATCTGCACCAGCTTCAGCGTCAGCCGGCCCGTTGCCGCATCATAGGAGTGCTCCGCGCAGAGCGAGGGGGTGCGCTCCTGGGAGTACCAGCGCGCAAACTGCGTGAGGTCGATCGGACTGTGCTGTTGCATCGCCCAGAGGAAATCCTCCGTCCGCACCGCCCGGCCGTCGAAGGTCTCGAAATAGAGGTCCATCGCCGCGCGCCACTTCTTTTCCCCCAGGATCGTATGAAGCATCCGGATGACCTCCGCACCTTTTTCATAGACCGTCGCCGTGTAGAAGTTGTTGATCTCGATGTACTGTTCAGGCTTGATGGGATGTGCGGTCGGGCCCGCGTCCTCGGGGAACTGCCGCTCGCGCAGCATGTCGACGTCCCGGATGCGCTGGACAACCTCGGACTGCATATCGGCGCTGAAGCACTGGTCGCGGAAGACGGTGAGCCCCTCTTTGAGGGTCAGCTGGAACCAGTCGCGGCAGGTGATACGGTTGCCAGTCCAGTTGTGGAAATACTCGTGCGCGATGACGCTTTCGATCCCCAGGAAGTCGGCATCCGTCGCCGTCTCCTCGTCGGCCAGAACATAGTGGGAGTTGAAGACGTTAAGCCCCTTGTTCTCCATCGCCCCCATGTTGAAGCTGTCTACGGCGACGATGTTGTAGACGGAAAGATCGTAGCTGCGGCCGTACGTCTCTTCGTCCCAGCGCATCGACGCCTTGAGCGAACGCATGGCGTGGCCGGCGCGGCTTTCGTTGCCCTTGTCGACGTAGATGTTCAGTGCCACACTGTTCCCCTCCGCCGTCGTAAAGGAGTCACTGATGTGCCCCAGGTCCCCAGCGACCAGCGCAAAGAGGTAGGAGGGTTTCGGGAAAGGGTCGTGCCAGAGGGCGTAATGGCGGCCGTCGGGGAAGCTCCCCTCCTCTTCGAGGTTCCCGTTGCTCAACAGTACCGGGCAGCTCGCCTGCTCCGCGATCACCTTGACGGTAAAGACGCTCATGTTGTCGGGGCGGTCGATAAAGTAGGTGATCCTGCGGAAGCCGTGCGGCTCGCACTGGGTACAGTAGATGCCGCCGGAGCGGTAGAGCCCCTCTAGGGCCGTATTCTGGTCCGGGTAGATCTTCGTGACGACCTGAACCGTCGCTTCCGCACCCGGGTCGAAGATCGTCAACGCCTCCGCATCACGCGTATAGGCTTCGTCGGGGATCTTAACGTCGTCGACCTTGACGCAAAGCAGTTTCAGATCATCGCCGTCAAGGAGCAGCGGGACCGGAACGTCGCCGCGGCGCTTGATCGTCATGCGGTTGATGACCAGGGTATGCTCTTCGAAAATCTCGAACGTCAGCTCTGCTGTCAGGATCTGGTATGCCGGGGCTTCATACTCTTTCAGATAAATCGTTTTAGGTTGGGACATGCTTTTTCCGTTTCTCGTAAATAGGCCGTGCAATAGTAACGTAAGCAGACCTGAACCCCATTTAAGAACATTAACTTCCATTTTGGGGTAAGATAAGAACACCCACAGAAATAAATAGTGAATGGGAGTTCTTGAGAATGAAAACGACACACACATTTGCGCGGCAGCCTATCGTAGATGCAGAGAAGAACACCTTCGGCTATGAGTTTTTTACCGCAACAGCATCGGCGAAAGCGGCTTCGAGAATGCGCGGGCCGCGACCGCCGCGCTACTCGGCACACGTGAGGGCGAAGTCCTCAAGAAGCTGCATGAGAGCGGCTACCGCTTCACCCACGAAAATGTCGACACGCAAAAAGGGCTGACCAGCGTATATAACGCGTTGTTCCCCTATATCGATTACATCAAGATCGATGCCAGCGCCACCGACAACGACCTGCTGCCGACGATCGTCGATCGTTTCAAAGGCAAACAGCTCATTGCCGAGCGTGTCGAGATCGACGAGCTCGGGCTGGAGCCGGAGGTGCTCCGACGCTGCTTTTCCTCGGAGACCGCTTTTCCCCCGAACAGCTCATCGACACCGTCCGCAATGGTGATCTTTCCCTGTCAGATGCCTGCATCAGAGGCATCGGCCGCTTTGCGCAAAACCGTATTCTCTACGCCGCGAGCGATCACCCTACCCTGGTGGAGGGGCACCATCTGCTGAGCCATGCCTTTGCGATGACACCCCACCGCCGCTATGTTCCCCACGTCACGCTGATGCGTTACAAGAAGATCGACACGGGCTGTTTTGAAGGGGAGAAGATGCACACCGAAGTGGTGATCGCGGGGAGACTGGAGGGAACGCTCAAACTGATGCACAGTACGCTCACCCCCTCAGGCGCCGTCTACGACACCCTCTAACAGTTCTGAGCGCAGCACGCCTCGATCTCCTCGACCGACTTCGCCACGGCCGCGCTGAGATTCTCGTGCCCGCTCTCCGTCACGAGTATGTCGTCTTCGATCCGGATCCCGATGCCGCGGTACCGTTCGGGCAACGATGTATCCGAAGCGGGAAGGTAGAGCCCCGGCTCGATGGTGAGCACCATCCCGGAGGCCAGGACGAGCTCGTTGCCCTCTTCGTCAAAGTAGGGGGCCTGGTCGTGGACATCTATTCCCATCCAGTGGCCGATGCCGTGGGGGAAGTATTTTTTATGCGCCTTCGCCTCGATCAGGGCATCGACCTCCCCTTTCAAAATGCCGAGCTTCACCATCTTTTCGCAGAGCATCCATTCGGCGTTTTTCTGGAGTTCGCTTTTAAAGACCCCCGGCCTAATCTGGGCGATGACGGCGAGCTGGACGTCAAGGACCGCTTCATAGACCTCCTTCTGGGGCTCGGTGAAACGGCCGCTGACGGGAAAGGTGCGGGTGATATCCGTGGCGTAGTGGCGGTATTCGCATCCCGCGTCGATCAGCACAAGGTCACCGTCGCCCAGCGGCGCGTCGTTTTTGATGTAGTGCAGCGTATTGGCATGGTCCCCGCCGGCGATGATCGTCGTGTAGGCGTCGCTGTAGGCTCCGTTCTTGGTGAACATGTACTCATACTCCGCCTGCAGTGCGTACTCCATCATCCCCGGCGTACAGACCGCCATGGCGTGGTGGTGCGCCGCCGCCGTGATCTCCAGCCCCGCGCGGATCGTCGCGATCTCCTCCTCGCTCTTGAGCAGCCGCATCTGCCGCACCATCTGCGTAAGGTCGACCAGTTGTGTCACGGGCCGTTTCGTCTCGCGCTTGTGGCGCAGTTTGTCCGCCGCATTCCGTGCCGCTTCGAACCGTGCGTCCGCCCCGAAAATATCGCCGTAGAGGCGCGGAAGGTTCTGCATCAGTTCCGGCAGTTTCTCCTCGAACGCTTCGACGGAATAGACCTCGTCGACGTCAAACCGCTCCTTCGCCGCGTCGACGCCGATGCGTTTCCCCGTCCACAGCTCCATCTCCTCGACCTTCGGCTGCACAAAGAGCACGCTCTTATCGGTGTCGCTTCCCCGGACCAGGACCAAAGCGGCATTATCCTCTTCGAAACCGGTCAGGTAGAAGAAATCGCTGTTCTGGCGGAAGGGGTACTCCGTGTCGTTGGAACGGGTCTTCAGCGTCGCCGTTCCCAACACGGCGATCCCCTCTTCCATCTTCGACAACAGCCGGTCCCGCCTCTGTTTATAGGTCATTTCGTTCATGCCGTAATTGTAGCCCGTTTCGCTATAATTGTACAACTTTTACGGCGCAAAAAGCGGGCAACCGCCCCGCTGCCGCCCAGACAATCCACTTACCAGGGACCCAGATGATCGACCTCAAACTGCTTCAGAAAGATTTTGAAAACGTCAGTGCCGCACTGATGCGCAAAAAGGTCAGCCCGGAGCTGATCGACGAACTCAAAGCGCGCAACGAAGCCCTCAAAACGGCCAAGGCGGCGTTCGAAGAGGCGCAGGCGGCGCAGAACGAAATGAGCCGCCTTTTCCCGCAGTACAAGAAAGAGGGTAAGGATGTCAGCGAACTGAAGGCGAAGCTCGATGCAAACAAAGCCCGCATCGGCGAACTTCAGGAGGCGCAGCGCGAAGCGGAGGCGGCCCTGGATGCGCTCGCGATGAAGATTCCGAACATGCCCGACGCCGACGTGCCCGACGGCGCGGACGAAAACGACAACGTCGAGATCGCCAAAGTCCTCGAACCGCGCCGTTTCGCCTTCACCCCGAAAGAGCACTGGGAGCTGGCCGAAACCAACGGATGGATCGATTTCGAACGCGGCGTCAAGGTCGCCCACAGCCGTTTTGCCGTCCTAAACGACATGGGCGCGCGCCTGGAACGCGCGCTCATCAACTTCATGCTCGACTTCAACCGCGAACGCGGTTTTACGGAGATGAGTGTCCCCGAACTCGTCAACAGCCGCGCCCTCGAGGGAACAGGGCAGCTGCCGAAATTCGAGGAAGACCTCTATAAAACCGATGGCGAAGACCTCTACCTCGTCCCGACGGCGGAGGTGCCGCTGACGAACCTCTTCCAGGACGAAATCATCCCCGAAGAGGCCCTGCCCGTCAAAATGACGGGCCACACGGCCTGCTTCCGCAAAGAGGCGGGCTCCGCCGGGCGCGACACCCGCGGCATCATCCGTCAGCACCAGTTCCGCAAAGTCGAACTGGTCTGCATCACCAGGGCCGATGACAGCGACCGCGTCTTCGACGAGATGGTCCAGTGCGCCTCCGACCTCCTCAAGGCCCTCGAACTCCCCCACCGCCTCGTCACCCTCTGTACCGGCGACCTGGGCTTCAGCGCGGCGAAAACGATCGACCTCGAAGTGTGGCTGCCGGGACAGAACACCTACCGCGAGATCAGCTCCGTCTCCAACACCCGCGACTTCCAGGCCCGCCGGGCGAAAATCCGCTACAAAGAGGGCAAGAAGAACCTCCTCGCCCACACCCTCAACGGCTCCTCACTCGCCGTCGGCCGTACGATGGTCGCCATTATGGAGAACTTCCAAAACGAAGACGGCTCCATCGAGATCCCCCAGGTCCTGCACAAGTACCTCTGATCCCAGACGGTTCCCACAACGGGGACCGCTAGACCAACTCCTCTCTTCTGCGTAAAAACATCCAGCTCTGAACCGCACCCCGGAACAGGAAGAAAAACATGAAATTGATCCAGAGCGCATAGGTGAAATCCGTCCCCTTCGATAGGTAAAAAAGCGCGAGGAAGAGCGCGGTCGAATAGAGAATCGCGTTGCGCAGCGCGCGCGCCGCCGTCATCCCGATGAAGACCCCGTCCCAGATAAAGGCGGCGAAGCTCAACAGCGGTATGGCGACCACGAAGGGCATGAAAGGCAGTGTCGCGTCGATAATAGGCTGCTGATCCGTGTAGATATGCAGGATTGCCTCGCCGAAGAGGCCATAAAAGAGCATATAAAGCAGGCTGAAACCGACACCCCAGGCGAAGAGATAGCGGATCACCCTGTGAAAATCATCCCATGATCCGGCCCCGTAATAGCGGCCGACGAGCGACTCCGCCGCGTTGGCAAAGCCGTCAAGGCTGTAGGAGAACCAGACGACGAACTGCAGCAGCAGGATCATCACCGTCAGGGTCTGCTCGCTCTCTTTGGCCGCCTGGGAGTAGAAAAAGGCAAAGACGAAGGTCAGTGCCGTCGTGCGGATGAAGATATCCTTGTTGACGTGCAGAAAACGCCCCAGTTCACTGCGCTGCAGCATCGCCGAAAGATTATAGGGGTGCAGACGCCCTCTGTATTTCAGCAGGAGCGCCAGCGCGAGGAAAAGCCCGGCGTACTGGGCGATGAGCGTACCGTACGCCGCCCCCTCGATTCCCCAGCCCAGCTCCATGACGAAGTAGTAGCTGAACACGATATTGACGAGGTTGATGCCGAGGGTGACGGCGAGCGGGATCACCGCATTCTGCATGCCGAAGTACCACCCCGTCAGTGCATAGAGCATCAGGACCGCCGGGGCCGTCCAGATACGCAGCTCGAAGTAGCGCTTCGCCTCGTCGGTGTAGCCCGGCCCGACATTCATCAACTCGAAAGCCGTAGAGGCCAGAGGCCCCCGCAACAGCAGCAGAAGTCCCGCAAACAGCAGCGTCACGAGCAGGGCGCGGTAGAGCGTCAGGGAGATGCCCCGCACGTCGTGCGACCCGAAAGCCTGTGCGGTCATGCCCGTCGTTCCCATCCGCAGAAAATTGAGCGAACCGTAGAGGAAGACGAAGATCATACTCACCAGTCCCAGCGCGGCCAGTTCGGCACTCCCCTGGTGCCCCAT
>JACXUG010000129.1 GCA_014764065.1 Campylobacterales bacterium | reverse complement strand
TCTCTCCAAACGAGTTTGAGATACGATATTTTCTGGAATTGAAAAATGACTAGGTGTTGGCGGCTTGCCGAGTGTCTATGAAATCGGGGTCACTCCATTGTTCGTTTAACGTCTGAACCCGGCAGTCATGGCCATCAAGCGACATTCGATCACTGTTTACTCGTACATAAATCTGTCCAAGAACCCAAATAGGTAACGGTCTGTCCGCTTAAAACCCAATACGGCGAAATATCATTATGGCCGAGTCCAATTACGAAGGGTTCGTACCGACGATCCCGTTCCTGGCGCCGGAAAAACCGCGCATGCTCTGGTGGTATTTCGACGTGTACATGCTCAAACCGATGTACTGGTACCTTATGCTGAGGGGGCTTATGTAGCCGCTGCCCCCGGCACCCATGCAAAGTTAATGAAAATCGATGTATAATATGCCATGAATAACGCAAAGATTGTGGCCAAAAAACAGTTCGGCCAGAATTTTCTGAAAGATCAGAGCGTATTGCGCAAGATCATCGAAGCGATGCCCAAGAGCGACAGGAGAGTCACAGAGATCGGGCCTGGCTTAGGTGATTTAACTAAGTTTTTAGTTGATGTCAAAAGCGTCGATGCTTTTGAGGTCGATACCGATCTATGCAAGCACCTGAATGAAGTTTTCACGGATGAGATCACTACCGGTCGACTGACGCTGCACTGCGGCGACGTCCTTGAGTACTGGAAGAGTGAGCTGCTTGATGTTCCGTACGAGTTGGTTGCCAATTTGCCATACTACATCGCGACGAACATTATCCTCAAAGCCCTCGCCGATACGAAGTGCGAATTTCTGCTTGTTATGGTACAGCGTGAAGTCGCGGAGAAGTTCTCCGCTTCGCCTGGAGAGAAAAACTTTGGTGCACTGAGTGTGATAGCCCAGAGCGTGGCAGAGGTCAGTATCCTCGTCCATGTCCCGCCCGAAGCGTTCACCCCGCCGCCCAAAGTCGATTCTGCCGTCCTGCTCATGAAAAAAACGGCGAATCGGGCGTCAGACGCGTTTGAACAGATGCTCAAAACCGCATTTGCCCAGCCGCGCAAGACGTTGCTCAAAAATCTCTCCGCACGCTACGGTAAAGATGAGGTCCTGGCCGCACTATCCTCTCGCGGTTACCCCTCTACCGTTCGTCCTCACCAGATCTCGACAGCAGACTATCACCAACTCTATACACAATTACATTAACAGTGACGCCCGAGGGGCGTACTGCAAGGAGTTAGGATGTCAGAAGAAACACAAGCCCCTGTCGCAGAAGCGATGCAGAATACAGAGAACAAACTGGCCCAGAACCGCGACGGCTCCCAGCGCCGCCGCTCTTCCAACCGCAGCCGCAGCCGCCAGAAACCCAAAGAGGGTGAAGCAAAAAAAGAGGGCGAAGGCCAGAGCCAGAACCGCAACCGCGGCAGCCGCAGCGGCAACCGCGGAGAGAACCGGGGTGAAAATCGCGGAGAGCGCCGTGGGGAAAACCGCGGAGAAAACCGTAGCGGCAACCGTGCCAAAACCGGCGGCGGACGTTCCGGCGGCAGCCGCAACCGCCGCCGCAACGCGCCGGCACCGACGGAGCAGAGCCTGCTGGAAAATGCACGCCAGAACGAGGCGTCTCAGCGTGTCCGCATCAACCCGCACATGAATATCGACACGGAAGTGAAGGCGAAGGTCCGCATCACTCCGCTGGGCGGTCTCGGCGAGATCGGCGGAAATATGATGGTCATGGAAACGGACAACGAAGCGATCTTGATCGACGTGGGGATGAGCTTCCCGGACGAAGAGATGCACGGCGTCGATATTCTCGTGCCGGACTTCACCTATGTCCGCGAGATCAAAGACAAGATCGTCGGTGTCATTATCACCCACGCCCACGAAGACCACATCGGCGCGGTGCCCTATCTCTACAAAGAGATGCAGTTCCCGCTTTACGGTACGGCGTTTCCGCTGGCGATGATCGGCAACAAATTCGACGAGCATCACCTCAAAGAGTTCCGCCGTTACTTCCGCCCGATCGAAAAGCGCGTCGTCTACCAGATCGGGAACGATTTCCAGATCGAGTGGATGCACATGACGCACTCCATCATCGACTCCTCTTCTATCGCGGTGACGACGGAAGCGGGAACGATCATCCATACGGGTGACTTCAAGATCGACCACACCCCTGTTGACGGTTTCCCGGCGGACCTGCACCGTCTGGCGCACTACGGCAGCCAGGGTGTTCTGGCACTGCTCTCGGATTCGACAAACTCGTATAACAGCGAGGTGACGCCGAGCGAGCTCTCCGTCGCCCCGGCGCTCGACCGCGTCTTCTCCAAGACGAAGGGACGCATC
>JACXUG010000063.1 GCA_014764065.1 Campylobacterales bacterium | reverse complement strand
GGCTTTGAACATCTCAGGGTGCTTACTGAATAGATCAGGTTCCAGATTATACCAATACTGCAGAGCTTCGAAAGGGGTTCTGACCTTCAATTCCTTATTTGTTTATACTTTTCAATAAAACGATTAACGAGGAAATAACAATGCTAGGATTTATCTTCAAAAGTGGCACCTACTATCTTTTTGGCAGAAATTTGCTCGGCGTGGACAATGGAGACGATCAGCAGTAACGCAAAAACGAAAGTTTTCATAGTCAGATTGTAAACCAATTGCACGGCAGAACCAAAACGGTTCTGAATATTTTTACACAGAATGTTTTTGCGCGCCATAGAAAGTGCAACAATACCGCGGCAAGTAAGGCTCTATTTTTGTTTTCTTTAAGGATTTTAGCGTACAATTACACTCTCTTTACAAATGTGCGTTCGTGGTGGAATTGGTAGACACGCTAGATTCAGGTTCTAGTGGCTTAACGGCCGTGGAGGTTCAAGTCCTCTCGAGCGCACCATCATCAACTTTCTTCCTCAAAACAATCTTCTAAAACAAAAACACCTTATTCAATATCGGAATCCCGCAAACTTTTGACATCTGGATTGCAGACGATCTTGTGCGCTATGTCGACCTTCTCGAAACGCGGCACTCCGCTTTTGCACGCCACCGTCGCGTCACGAAACCCCTCCCCCTTGTTCAGATAGACGTTGAAACCGTTCTCATAGAGGGCCAGGCGGGTCCGAAGGGCCGTCGAATAGGTCGTAATGAGACTTTTAGCATGCGTCAAACGCGCCAGCTCGGCAAAATACTCGGAGGTCCAGAGGATCGGGTTGTGCTCCGGGCTGAAGGCGTCCTGGTAGACGATGTCAAATGGCTCCGTCAGGGTCGGCAGCGTTTCGCGGGCATCACCGAACAGCACCGTGATCTTTACACGTTCGTCTTCATAGCTTCCCGTTTCGCTGATCGCTTCGATCATCGGCTGGAAAGGATGGAAGATCTCCGGGTACTCAAAGGTGTCCAGCGAGCGCACCAGCGCCTCGTCCAGCTCGGGGGAGACGATCTCGATCCGCTTGCCTATCCCCTGCTCCCGCATATAGTAGAGCGTTGCGAGGGTATTGAACCCCAGCCCGAAACAGATATCGAGGATACGCAGCGAGGGTGCCGTCTCAAAGCAGGCGAAAGCGGGGATGACGTGCTTGCGCAGCGACTCCGTCAGCGCCCCGTCCTTCGTGGAGTGGTAATGCTCGCCGTATTCGACCGAATAGGCGGTATTCGTACCGTCTTCGCTGCGCACGCTTTGGTGCAGCGCATCGTCAAAACGCGACATCAGAGCCCGTTCCCCCACATGTGCATCTTCTTCCCCATGACGACCGTCACCCCTTCGGCGACGTCCTCGATAACGTTGCCGGCGCGGAAATCGGCCCTTTCCAGGAGTGCAAGCTGTGCCTCGGTATCGGCCGCTCCGGCCTCCGTGACGATAATCACCTCTGCGGCGTTGGCCAGGGTCGTATAGATGGCGCGCAGGATGCGCTCGGGCTGGCTGTGGCGGTGCAGGACGTCCCGGATGAAAACGATATCGTTGTCCCGCGGCAGGGCGCGGAACGGTTTGGTGAAATCGGGGACGCTCTGGCGCTGAAGCGTCATGCCGTCCACGGTTGGGAGTAGACGATGCTCCCCCGGGTACTCCGCCAGCGCCAGCCGGCCGTTCACCGGGCCCAGGCGCTGCAGCAGGGCCTCCGTGAGGGCATCCGTGTGGGCGGTGATGTCGAGGATCTTGTAGCCGGGCTGCAGCGTAAAAAGTGCCAGAAACTGTTCCAAGCCTACTCCGGTTCCACGAGCGGCGGCGGCTGTTTGAGGCCCACTTCCTCTTTGATGTTCTCGAGCGTGTTGCCGATCTTCTTCTGGTACGCGCTGCTCTGGGCGAACATCAGCTGCAGGTCGGTCGGGCTGCCGCTCTGGCTGTAGGCCACCTCTTCGGTGATGACGTCGTTTAGACAGAGTTCGAAAAGCGCCTGGTTGAACGTCGTCGAACCCAAATGCGAATGCTCGTTCTCCATCACATCGTTGAGTTCAAAATCCCGCTTCGTGCGGATCAGGTGTGCGGCCATCGGGGATCGGAACAGCATCTCGCCGACCATGATGATGTCGGGGTTCTCCCGCATCGCCGCCCGCAGCGCCTGGTTAAAGCCCTTGGTATGCAGCCCGACGTTGCGCTGCTCGATCACGCTCTTCTTGTCGACATGGACGAATTCGACGGGGTCCTCGATCGTAATGATATGCTTGCGGCGCTCACGGTTGATCTCCTCGATGAGCGACGCCAGCGTCGTCGGTTTACCGCTGCCGGTCGTTCCCGTGACAAGCACCAGGCCCCGTTCCAGTTTTGTCAGCCGGTGCAGCTGCTTGGGGAGGTTGAGCGCCTCGATCGTCTTGATCTCCGGCGGAATGAGCCGGAAAACCATCGCGATCCCGTCGAGGTGCCAGAAGAGGTTCACCCGGAAGCGGCTCTCGGCGTTGAGCACGTACATCGTGTCATACTCGAACTGCCGCTCGAAGGTCTCGTACTGCACCCCGAGGATGTGGCGGGCGATCGCCTCGACTTTCGAGTCGCTGAGCGTCTCGGCCGTCAGCGGGGTCAGGTCCCCCTCGATCCGCGCCGTTACGACGGCACCGCTTTTGACAAAGAGGCCACTTCCCTCTTTCTCGACGAGTTTGTCCAAAAAATGTTCCAGGATCAGAACCGGGTCACTGCTTCCGTTTATCATGTTTCGACTCTACCATAATCTATTTTGCCGCGTCAAGGCCGATGCGCGCCAACACTTCGCGGATCAGCGCCTGCTGCTTCAGCTCAAAACCATCCGCTTTCGGATCAAACGTTCCCTGTACCTCATGGCGAGCTTGGGGCGTTTGATCAGCACCTTGGCCAGCATATCGAGCCGTTCACGTGCCACGGCGTCGACCGCCGGCTCGCCAGCGGTGCTCCGTCGGGGTCGGCAAAACAGATCCCCTCCACCGTCAAGTCGAGGATGAAAGGGTTGAACTGGGCCCCGTCGATCTCCAGCGTCTCCCCGGTTATCGCCCCGACCAGCTCCGGCGCTTTCGTGCGTATCAGGTAGGGAACGGCGAAGAGTGCTGCCAGAAGATAAAGCGAGAGTACGCCGAGCAGAATGCGCCGGATCCACCGTTTCATCACCGTCTCCTTGTCGTTTCTGCTCACATTATACCCCAGGTGGTAATGAAGCGCTAACCGATTTATGGTAAATTACCGCTATAAATGCCGAAACCGCACGCTCACTCTACATTGTCTCAAAAACCCGCAATGCCGGCAGCATCCTTGTCGCGCTCGGCATGACGGAACTGCTGCTGCGTCTGCACGGCAGAGTCGCGTTTTTCCGCCCGCTGATTGCCGATGCCCCCCCGGTGAAGATCCCGATAGCCGGACCATCCTCAGCCATTTTGCCCTGGAACAGCCCTACGAGCGTGCGGTGGGGCTGAGGCTCTCCGAAGCCGAAACACTACTCTCCGAGGGAAAGATCGACCAGCTGATGGAAACAATCATCGAGCAGCACGACGCCCTGCTAGAGGCATACGATTTTGTCCTCTGCCAGGGCGTGGTGAACGAATCACTCTCGCAGCTGATCGACTTCGACCTCAACATCGAGATCGCCAAGAACCTCACGGCACCCGTCATCGGCGCCATCCCGGCCCGCGGGATGGATGAGGCCGGGCTGAAAGAGGCGCTGCGGCTCTGGAGCCACACCATCAAAAAAAGGTCGTCTCGCTCATGATGCTCTTTGCGAACCGCTGCGACGCCGTGCTCTACAAAACCCACCGCCACGACGAGAACATCAGCCCCGGCATCCCGGAACCGGTCGTTATGCTGCCCGAAGTGACGACCCTGGACCGCCCCAACGACCTCATCATCACCCCTTCGAACCGCGCCGACATCATCCTCGGCGCCACGACCGCCAACTACGCCGGAAACTTCCCCGCGCGCATCGATGCCACAGCCCCCAAGAAGATCGCCACCGCGCTAGGGTCTTCAACCAGAACGTCGATGCGGGGATGATCGAAGCCAAGCTCGCCGCCGCGTCGGCCGGGATCGTTACCCTGGCCATGTTTGAGCACCGTCTCTTCGCCCGGGCCACGGCCCTGGGACTCGACCTGCGCGGGGCGATCATTGTCGACCCAGATGACAAACAGCAGAAACTTCACCTGGCAAAAGCCTATACCAGCTCCGCGCCCACAAGGGGGTCAGCCTCGAAGCTGCCTATGACGCTCTGGGCAATACAACCCTCTTCGCGACGATGATGGTTGACAGAGGGGGCGTGCGACGGGATGGTCAGCGGGGCGACGCACACGACCCGGGCCTGCTCGCCTGCCTGTCGCGCGAAACCGGTATGGATGTGGAGGAATTCGACGCGCTCCTCAACCGTGAATGCGGCCTCAAGGGAATCGCGGAGATGTAAAGAGGGACCATAGCCCCCTTAGAACTGGATCATCCCGTCGATCGGGGATGACGCCGTCGCGTAAGGGCGTTTCGGGATACGCCCGGCAAGATAGCTCATACGCCCTGCCATGACGGCGTGCTTCATCGCCACGGCCATCGTCATCGGGTCATTCGCCTGGGCGATCGCCGTGTTGGTCAGCACGCCGTCGGCGCCCAGTTCCATCGCGGCCGCCGCATCGGAAGCGCAGCCGATGCCCGCGTCAACGATAACCGGGACGCTGACCGCTTCGCGGACAAAGACGACGTTGTAGCGGTTCTGGATCCCCAGACCCGAACCGATGGGCGCGGCCAGCGGCATGACGGCGTGGGCACCGGCATCCTCGAGGCGCTTGGCCATGATCGGATCGTCGGAGGTATAGGCCATAATCGTAAAGCCGTCCTTGGCCAGGACTTCGCACGCCTTGATCGTCTCAAGCACGTCCGGATAGAGGGTCTTTTGCGTATCGCCAATGACCTCGAGCTTGATCAGGTCGATGCCCGTCGCCTCGCGGGTCAGCCGGAAGGTCGTGATCGCCTCCTCGGCCGTCGTACACCCCGCAGAGTTGGGCAGGAACTGCACGCCCGTTCCTTTGAATGTGTCGCGCAGATTCTCTTTGTTCGGGTCCGTAATGTTCAAACGGCGCACCGCAACGGTGATCAGCTCGGAACCCGAGGCGAGTGTCGCCTCCTTCGTCGTTTCGAAATCTTTGTACTTCCCGCTGCCCACGATCAGGCGGCTGTTGAACTCATATTTTCCGATTTTCAGTGTATCGCTCATACTCTCTCTCCTCATGAGCAAATCGCCCAAATGCTGCCGGGTTATAACACAGCTAATCTATGACGTATCTTACGCTAAAGCCCTAACAGCCGCCTCTAATCCATCCCCGCTGCCCAGCAGCTCGGCAACGGTCCTTGGAAGCAGTTCGTACTCAAGGTCGTGGACGGCCGCTTCGAAAGCAGCCGCATCCATCTCCTCCGTGCGTTCAAACGAGGCCTGCGCAATGACCGCACCCCCATCGAGCTCCCCCGTCACCCAGTGGACGCTGACGCCGCAGACGGCGTCTCCGCTCTCGTAGGCCTGTTCGATCGCTCTCGCCCCTTTGTATTTCGGCAGTAGCGATGGGTGGATGTTGACGGCACGGATACGGTCGGTAAATACGGGGGTCAGGATACGCATAAAGCCCGCCGTCACCGTCAGGTGGGGGCCGTATTGTTCAATCCGCTCGACCAGCACGGCGTCGAACGCTTCACGGCTCTCATACTGCGTATGGTCGATCACCTCCACCGGGACCCCGAAAGATTCCGCCCGCTTGATCCCCGGGGCTTGGGGCCGGTTCGTGATAGCGGCAGCCACCTCTATACCCATGGAAGGCAGGACTTCCAGCAGTTTCTGGAGGTTCGTCCCCTCCCCGCTGAACAGAATGACAACGCGCGGCTTCATAGGCGGCAGACCCCTTCGATGAGATCGTCCGGCGTCATCGCGTAGGGCTGTTTTTCATAACGTGCGGCGGCTTCGGTGTGCGCCAGGGAAGCATGAATGGCAGCCTCCAGCGGCGTATAGCCCTGTGCCAGCAGTGCACCGATAAGGCCCGAAAGGACGTCGCCGCTGCCCCCTTTTGCCAGAGCATTTGTACCGTGAGGGTTGACATAGAACCGGTCCCCCTGCCCGATGATCACATTGGCCCCTTTGAGCAGCAGCACCGCGTCAGGGTAGGCACGGCAGAAGGCTTCGACAAAGCCGAAACGGTCCAGCTGCAGACCCCGTACATCGGTAGTGGCAATCCCCGTACGGCTCAGCAGGGTCGTAAACTCTTTGGGGTGCGGGGTGAGGACGATGCGTTTGCGCTTCAGGAGTTCCCCTAGCATCGGGTGCGCGAAGATATCCGCATCGCAGACCAGTGGGATATCATCATCGATCCGCTCCCGCAGCTCCTGTTCGGCGAACTCCTGCCCCAGTCCCATCCCGATGGCGACGGCGTTGACCGTTGCGGGACGCAGGTGTGACTGCATCAGTTCGTATGGGATGGCGACCTCTTCATTGGAGAGCAGCGTCACCAGTCCCGCACCGAAACGCAGCGCCGCTTTGCCGGCAATGACGGCCGCCCCGCTCTTTTCGCCGCAGACAATGCCGAGATGCCCGAAACTCCCTTTGTGCACATCCGGTTCGTCGCGCAGCGGCAGGCGCAGGTCGCTGCGGTCCAGCAGTTTCCAGTTGCTCTCCCGCTCGTAGAGCGCACGCGAAATACCCAGCTCGGCCACGGTGATCTCACCCACCGCATTTTTGGCCGTATCGCTGAACATGCCGCGCTTGAGCGCCCCCATCGTCACCGTCAGATCGGCACGGAAGACCGCCGCATCACAGCCGCCTCCCATGCGCAGGCCTGTCGGCATGTCGCAGGCGAGTTTGAACGCATTCATGGCGTTCATCAGTTTGATCATGCCGATGATCCTGCTCCCAAGCGGCCGCCCCAGACCGCTGCCGAAGAGCGCGTCGACCAGTACATCGCAGGGTGAGATCGCATTGACCACGGGCACGCCCAGCTTCTCCAGGCGCTCGAACTGCACCCTGGCCATCGGCGACTTCACCTCCAGCGGCAGCACAACCTCCACCCCGTAGGTGCCGTGCAACAGTCGGGCGAGGGCGAGGCCGTCGGCACCGTTGTTGCCGGGGCCGCAGACGATGACAACACGGCTGCCGGCGGCAAAACGTCCCCGCACCGCGACTGCCATCGCCTCGGCGGCATGCTCCATCAGCAGCTCTTCGCTTAGTCCGTAGCTGTTGTAACAGCGTCTGTCCAGGGAGTCTACATCATCGAATAGGTTCTGCATGGGGATTCCGTTTTTGCCATATTATAGCCGATTCGGCTAAAAGCGGATCGGCGGGGGCGCGGGGTCACCGCCGCTCGACGATGGTATCGAGATCGAGCCGATAGTGCCCGGGCTGGGGATCCAGGCGGTAGCCGAAGGCAATGATGAGAGCGACGGAGCGGGCCGGTTCAAGTGCCAGTGCCGCCTCGACCTTCGCTTTTTCGAAGCCTTCGATCGGACAGCTGTCGATGCCGAGCGACGCCGCGCCGGTCATCATATTGGCCGCGGCCAGGTAGCACTGCTTGTGGGTCCACGCCTCGATCGCTTCGCGGCTGTGGAACTGCGGAGCCATGTGGTTTGCGTAGATGCCGAGGTAACGCTCGTATGCCTCTTCCGGAAGCCCCCGGCGCGCGAACATCGCCCGGACGTACT
Source organism: Campylobacterales bacterium (assembly GCA_014764065.1). Lineage (GTDB taxonomy): Bacteria > Campylobacterota > Campylobacteria > Campylobacterales > Sulfurimonadaceae > Thiomicrolovo. The sequence continues at coordinate 2,046 of JACXUG010000063.1, read as the reverse complement.
CCGTGCCCGGTTTGATACACTCGTTGTCCGCGGTGATAATGACCAGGTGACTGCTCTCGGTGATCTGCGGCTGGTTCCAGCAGAGCGGACGCAGCGCTTCGCGCAGGGCCGCGTCGGTGACGACGAGAAAGCGCCACGGCTCCATCCCGAACGAAGAGGGGGACATCCGGCCGAATTCGAGGATCTGGTCAAACGCCGCCTCGGGGATCTTCTGCTCCGTAAAGCGCTTGCAGGCGTGGCGGAAGGCCATCGCATCGGTAAATTCAGGCACCAAGACTCCTTTGGATCGCATGGACGGCATCGTCAAGCTCGAAATAGAGCGGATTCCGCCCGCCGATCTGCGGCAGGTATTCGCGGTACTTCATGTAGACGCCCCACGGTCCGGGCGCTTTGTGCGGCCGGCCGCGCTTGTGCAGTTCGAAACTGACACTGGCGTTGATCAGCCCCTTGAGCAGCAGGACCTCCGGCGTCTTCTGCGACCGCCGCGGGAACCAGAGCTCCTCGAGGGCCTCATGCGCATCGTAATAGCGCCCCTCGTTCAAGCAGGCGAGAAACGTGCCGGCGTATTCACGTGTCAGCATTGTCTTTGACCTGCAGGTATTTGCGCCAGTAGCCCCGTCCCCCGCGCAGGGAGATGCAGTGTTTGCCGGGGAAACGCTTGCGGAACTCCGGCAGACGCTCCTTGGAGGCTTTGCCGGAGTCGCAGTAAAAAACGAAGACGGAGCCTTCCGGCTCCTTCTCGAGCATCGGCGGATTGTATGTGACCGTCTCGGCATGGTCGATGGAGTTGAGGATCGTATCGATCAGCAGGACCTTGACGCCCTCTGCCTCCAGCCGTTTCTTTTCGCGCAGGTACTCTTCCTGCGTCCACTCCAGGGGAAATTCACTCATGGGCGTTACTCTAGCAGGGGCGAGTTGAAAGAAACGTTAGCGCCGTACGTTATTCTGACACCATCCGGTTCGTTTCATAATAGGGCGATCGCCTAAAGATCGACGCCGTCCCAGAACTCGTCGTAATCAAGGTCCGTCATCGGGTCTGTCTGCTGCGCGGCGAGCTTCTGTTCGGCCGCTTCGAAGTAGCCCTTCAGGGCCTCTTTGATGATGACGGCGGGCGCTTTGTTTAAGAGGGCGCTGTAGGTCTGAAGCGCTTCGACCGTCTCGTTGTCGAGGACGAATTTGATCTCTTCGTTCATCCGGGTGCTCCTTGCAAATGGCATGCGAAACTATAACGCCTTTTCTTTGCGGCAGCCATCTCGCAGACGGTCTACGCTTTTGTATCAGCATCGCACAGCAAGATTTACCCCGAAACCGCTAAAATGGCTTATGGCAAAAAAGAAAAAGAAGCTGACACGCCTTAACGCCTCCATCCGCCGCTATTTCGACGGCGACGGATTTGACGAAGGGATCGAACGCGTCGAGACCGCGACCCTGGGTGAACTCGTCCAGACACTCGGGTTGGTGCCCGAGAGCTGGGAGCGCGAGGAGCTGGTCCGGATGCTACGCCGCCTCTGGAGCGACGCCGACGTCGAGATGCGGCAGGCGATCACGTCGTTTTTTACCGCCGAAGGGCGGGTCTACCCCTCCCCCAACACCAAAGAGCCCTCCGTCGAACGCAGCGAAAAGATCGATGCCATTTTGGAGACGATGGATGTCACCCCCTCCGAAGCTCGCGCCCTGCACAACAGCTTCATCGAAGTGCGCACGAAAAAGATCACGCCCGAAAAAATGGAGGCGAAGCTCGCGCACCTGCGCTTCGAGCAGAAGCGCGCCCGTATCGAGAAGGGGTGCGAAGGACGTTTCGACCTTGACGACCGTTTCGAATTCAATGCCCTGCTCGATTACAACCTCTTCGGGGAGCAGTTCCGCAAGATCCACCCCCTGAAAACCCCGGCCTTCTCCTTCACCTACCTGAACGACAGCGACGAAACGGAGCTGATCGCGGAGATCACGGCAGCCAAGGCAGATGTAACGCGGCAGAAGCAGGCCGAACTGGGTGCCTTTCTCGCCACCCTCGGTACGGACCACCCCTACCTGACGCCGGAGCAG
>JACXUG010000062.1 GCA_014764065.1 Campylobacterales bacterium | reverse complement strand
TCTTTCCCGCTGATCTTTTTCCCTGCAAGCAGCTCTTTCACTGCCTTGTTAAAATGGAACCCTTCGTTCATCTGTCTGTCCTTTAGAATTTAAAATTCTATCGGACTGACACGAAACTTCTAACACTCCCCAGGCAGCTTAGAAATCTAAAGTTCTGTGCCCTTCAATGATCGTAAAGTACACTGCTGCACTTGCTCGCCCTGCTTCTCAGTGCGGGGGCGCTGCTTATGCTCCTATACCACACCTAGGAAGAGAACAGCGCTGCCGTCATGATCTTTGCCGGCTTTATCGCCGTTTCCGTCCTCTTCGAGCTGCTCTACGAGCGATGGTGCGGGGACACTTTCTGGACCGCCCCTACTGCTGAATCAGAGCTGACGTCCGCCGTCGCGTGCGGGGTGCAGGGAGGGGGCGAAGGCCTTGGTACTGACCTGCACGGTCTGTCCCACCTCGAAGCGTGCCGCCTCCTCTTTGTCGCAGACGACTTCGACGATCTGCTGCCCGATGGCGACGACGGCGATGTAGATGACGTCGGCGCGGATGATGTCGAGCAGCTCCCCTTCCAGGGTGAACTTCTGGCTGCCGCTGGTACGCAGCAGCACCTCGCTTGGACTGCCGTCATGGACGATGCGCCCGTGTTCGAGTACGACGACACGCTCGGCCAGTCGGTAGATTTCGCTGGGGTCGTGGCTGACCATCACCGTCGTCATACCGAATGCCTTGTGCAGGGTAAGGATGTCATGCTGCAGCTTCAGACGCATCGCCGGGTCGAGCGCGGAGAGCGGTTCGTCCATCAGCAGCAGTTTCGGGCGGTTCATCAGGGCACGGCAGAGCGCGACACGCTGCTGCTGCCCGCCGCTGAGCGTGCCCGGCAGGCGGTTTTTCAGCTCCAGCAGGCCGGTCATCTCCAGCAAAATGGCGGCGTGCGCCCGGTCCTTGTTCACGTACAGCAGGTTCTGCTCCACGCTCATATTGGGAAAAAGCGCGTAGTCTTGGAAGACAAAGCCGATCCCCCGCTTTTGCGGCGGCATCATTCCTTTCCTGTCCAGCCAGCGCTCCCCCGCAACGGTGATCTCCCCGTCGGCACGCTCCAGCCCGGCCAACAGCCGCAGCAGCGTCGTTTTTCCGCTGCCGCTCTGCCCCGCCAGCGCCACGAAGCTTTTTTCGCGGATGGAGAGCGTGATATCCAGCGGCATCTCGCCGCCGCTGCCCTGCAGCATTTTATGCACGTTCAGCTCAATCATCACGCCACCCCGATCCGGCGGTTCTGGCGCTGGTTGAAGAGGTAAACCCCCAGCAGCACCACGAAACTCTGCGCCACCATGATCGCGCTGTAGATATGCGCCGTCGTATAATCCATCACCTCGACCATTTCGTAAATAGCGACCGATGCGACTTTCGTCTCGCCGGGGATGGAGCCCCCGACCATCAGGACAACCCCGAACTCGCCGACGGTGTGCGCGAAGGTGACGATCAGCGCCGTCATCAGGGCCGGTTTGATGTTGGGCAGCGCCACGCGCAGCAGGGTCTCCGCTCTTCCCTTCCCGCTGATGTAGGAGGCCTCCAGCATGCTCTTGTTCAGCGCTTCAAAACCGCTTTGCAGCGGCTGCACCATAAAGGGAAAAGAGTAGAAGACGCTGGCGATGACAAGCCCCGTAAAATTGAACACGAGTTTGATGCCGAAGGTCTGCTCGAAAAAGGCCCCCAGCGGCGAGTTGTACGAGAGTGCGTAGAGAATATAAAACCCGAGCACCGACGGCGGCAGGACGATCGGCAGGGAGGTGACGGCCTCGACAAAGGGTTTGCAGCGGCACGCCGTCTGCGACAGCCACCATGACACCGGGAGTGCGACGATAAACAGTATCAGTGTCGTCAATGCCGCCAGTTTGAACGACAGCAAGAAGGGTCCGAAATCAATTGCTTCCATCAGTCTCCCACCGTGCCGTCAGGTCGGCCATGCCCGCCTGGTAGGGGCTGCTCGTGACGACCCCCTCCACACCTGATGCGGCGTAATCGGCCACATTGGAGGGGTTGATCCCCCCGGCCGCCAGGATCGTCGCGGCGGGATGGTGCTCGCGCTTGTATGCGACAAGTTCGCGCAGGGTATCGGGGCCACACTTATCCATCTGGATCACGTCCGCACCGAGGCAGAGCATCCGTTTGGCATCGTCGAGGGATTCGGACTCCACTGTCAGCTTCTTCTCGACGCAGCGCAGCTTGAGCTCCCGCAGTGCATCCTCGAACGCGGCGCTGTCTTTGTAGAGCGAACGGTGCTGTTCGAAGACGAGGACCGTCTCGGAGAGTCCCAGGCGGTGCGGGATCGCGCCGCCGCACATCAGCGCGCGGATGGCAAAACGTTTGGCGAAGGGGAAACTTTTGCGGGTGACGAGCAGTTCGCAGTGCGGATTGACCGCGCGCGCTTTGGTAAGCATTGTCCGTGCGCTGGTCGCCATCCCGCAGGCGTATTCGAGCAGGATTTGGCAGAGCCGCCACGCGCCGTGCAGCGTCTCATGGTCACCGTGCAGCTCCAGCAGCACGCTGCCGGGCTCGGCAACGCGCCCGGACACAAAGGCGCTGTACGCCTCGCAGCCCAGGAGCTCACCGATGCGTACCGCCTCTTCGGTACAGGCCGCGACGACCTCATTGCGCGTCAGTACCTTCAGCGTGCCCTGCTGCGGCGGCAGCGCCAGCAGATGCGTCGTCAGGTCGAAATAGGGGACGTCCCCCCTGATGTACTCCCAGAGTTCCGGATCGGACAGCCGGTTCATGCGTCTGCTTCTTCAACGATCTCGAGGATGGAGAGATCGCTTTCCTTGATCAGTGCCATGACACTGTCGCCCTCATGCAGCGCCATCGTCTCGGCGGAATCGCGGGTAATGATGCTCTCCACCCGTGCCGGGCCGACACGGAGCGTTACGCTGCACAGCAACGCCCCCGTCTCAACCGTTTCGATCACCGCTTCGAGGCGGTTGGAGATGGAGAGGTTGCCTTCCAGTTTCTTAGCCAGGGCAACATGGGAGGCCTTGGCCCCGAGAATGACCCGCGTGCCGACGGCAATCGGGCTGGTCAGCCCCAGGGCCATCATCCGCATGGGCTGGCCATCGGCGTTAAACGAGACAGCGGCGATGTTGTCGCAGTGTTCGATCCTGGTGATGTAGGCTTCGATCCGGTTCATTTGACGATGTATCCGTAGTTTCGCAGAATCGTCTTGGCTTCGTCGCTGAGCATAAAGTCGTAGAACGCTTTGTACTCCGTACTCTCTCCCGCATGTTTGAGCAAAACAATCCCCTGTTTGATCGGCGTGTAGAGTGCCGGGTTGACACTCGTCCAGTTAACGTTTTCCTTGTATTGTGCCATTTTCGGGCTGTAAAGGGAAGATTTCGCGATGAAACCGACATCCGCCGCTGTCAGGGCGTAGGTCACGGTCTGGGAGATCGACTCAGCAAAAACGAACTTCGACTTGACGGCATCATAGACACCCCCTTTTTGCATCGCTTCAACCGCGGCGGCACCGTAGGGCGCCGTCTTTGGATTGGCAATGGCAATCTTTCTCACGGATTTGTCCGCCACCAGGGCGATTCCCTTGGAGAAATCCATCGGCTTCGCACTGAGGTACGCCAGCGCGCCCTGGGCGTAGATCAGCGGTTTTGTCGTGGCGATGCCGTCGGCATAGAGCAATGCGGGAGAGTTCATATTTGCAGCCATGAAAAGGCCGAAAGGGGCGCCGTTCTTGATCTGTTCCGTCAGCTTTCCGCTGCTGCCCAACGTAACCCGTACTTTGGTGTCCGGGTGCTGTTTTGCAAAGACGGCTTTGAGCTCATCGATGGCGTAACTGACGTTCGCCGCAACGGCGATGTTGATCTCGCCGGCAAAGGCGGAGAGGCTGAAGAGCAGACTGAGAAGTGTTTTTTTCATCATGAATGGTTCCTTTATTTCGCGATCATTACGTCGCTGGCTTTGACGATGGCGATGACGTCACTGTCTTTATTGATGCCTAACTCGGCCATCGATTCGTTGGTAATGGTGGCGGTGAGCATGTCCCCGCTCTCCAGTCGGATGATCAGCTCCGTATTCACCGCCCCCTGGATCACGGTTTCGACACGGCCGGGCAGTTTGTTGCGGGCGCTGATGTTCGGAATTCCCCCCGTGGCGATCAGCACGTGCGACGCTTTGAAGAAGGCGCGGACGGCATCCCCCTCGGTCAGCCCGAGGCTCTCGACGCTCTCGATCGTCACGATGGCATTGAGCAGTGTCCCCTTGGGGGCGAGCAGCGCAATTTTGGCGTTGACCGCCCCTTTGTTGACGGAGAGGATTTCCGCATCGATCTGGTTACGCGCACTGATCATCATTCTCCGCTCCTTTAGAAGAGGTAGTTGATCTCGAAACGGGCATCCAGGCTGTCGGCATCCGTTTTCTCGGTGTCGTTGTAGCCCAGGCGCAGCCGCCACTGAAGGTCGGAGAGCATCGGCAGGTTCTGGACAAAGCCGAGGTAGTAGTAGTTCTCGTCATAGTACCCCTTCGACTCGTCCGCATCGGTATGGAGGATGGAGGCCTGGACGAAAATGTCGGTGAAGACGCCGGTTTTGTTGGCGGCGCGCTGCAGCTCGACGCGGTAGCTCTTCGTGTTTGCCATCCAGTTGTAGCGGGCCATCGAACGGGTGTAGCCCGCCGTCGGGAAGCCGCGCCACGGGGTGATTAGGTCCGCTTCGTCGAAGACCTGGGTATAGCCGACGTTGAGCTTGTAGTTGCCCATCTGCGCCACGAGCCGGGCGGCGAGCATCTGCGCGTCGAGGGAGTCGGCCTCATCATAGCCGCCGGCCGCGCCGCTCTGTCCCGCGAGAGTGCCACTGAACGCCGCGCCGCCGACCTTCCCGGCCCCGTTGTCAAACTGCTGGATATAGCGAACCCCCGGTGTCAGCGAGACGCTGCCGAGGCTGATCTTGTAGTTCGCTTCCGCCATGATCTCGCTGACGAGTTCCGGGACGATGTAGAAGGAGGCGTCGAATTTCAGGTTGGGGATGGCCGTATTGTGCAGGTCCCCTGTGATCAGCGGCGCATCGGTTGGCTTGCCGACAGCTTTGAGCGCCGTGTAGGTAAGCCCCTTGTGCATCGCGGAGTCGTCGTTTTCACTCCACTCCGAATGCTCAAAACTGCTGCTGTTCGCATCCCCGTACATCAAAACGGCGTGCGCCTGCGTATGGTCGCGCAGTTTCTGCTCGGCGAGGTACGCTACTTTCACCGCCGTCGCCGGCACCGCTGTCGTATCGATAACGATCCCGTCAAAAGTGTTCGGGATCATTTTCGTGTCGTTGGATTTGGTATAGAAAGTCTCCACCAGCTGACGACCGACGGCGATGCGCATTTTGGGAATGCCGCTGTAGGCGATATAGGCCTGTCCTACGACACCCATTCCCTTGTTCTCCGTATTGACGTAATCGTAGCGGCTGAGAACATCCTTGCCCGGTTTAATCAGGCCGATCGGGTCGTCGTTGTTGTCGAAAAAGGCCTGGGAGTAGTAGAGGCCCATCCCGAAATCAAACCCGCCGAAGGTCGCACTGTTATAGACTAGCGATCCGCCGAGAGCCGAGATAATATGATTGTCCCGCTTCGCCGTCTCGTCTTCCCACTGGTAGTAAAAGGTGTTTGAACGCAGCCGGCCGTAGAAGACCCCGCCGCTGAACATTTCCGAAAAGTGCTCCGCCTGCCCGGGCACATCGTTATATACCAGCGTATAGTTCATGTTGAGCGCCTGTTTCGGCAGGGCCACATCCGCGGCATACACCGATACACTCAACATCCCCGCTGCTGCGGCACTTATCCATCCGATTGTTTTCAATGAATCTCCTTATCTGGTGCGCTTACTCATTCGTTATATTTTCATAAACATAACGGTATCTGCAACGCCCATTCCTTTTAAAGTGCCAAGAAATGGCGGATATCCACGCAAATTTGCGACAAAATGCGACAAAAGTGTTATATCCTTAAGAACATAACGGAATACTAGATGAAGTTGCCTTAACCACTGCTTAAAAAGTGTACGCCCCCGTAACGGTATCCTAAGACGAAGCAAGGGGCTCTATACTATAGACAAAAACCCGGATGGTAATGCATGCAGCTTGATCTCACCCGCGGCAGTATCAAAACGCATATCAGGACGTTAGCCGTGCCTACCTGCATCGGCTTTCTTTCACACCCTCTTTAACATCATCGATACCTACTTCGCGGGGACGATCTCGACCCAGGCCCTGGCGGCCCTCTCCCTCTCCTTCCCAATCTTCTTCTTCATCATCTCCCTCGCCTAAGGGATGAGCGAGGCGCTGACGGCCGCAGGCTTTGCCGCTGCCGCCATCACCTACTGGTACGCGCGCCGCATCCTGACCGACCTCTCACGCTCCCTGCACTGACGCCTTTTTATCCAACAAGAATGATGAAATATTCATCACAGAAGAATAGACTTTGCATGAAAACTCATCTACAATGCCCGGCGTGAATACGATTTGACACCAGACATTTTATTTTTCTCCTTTTCCAGTTTCCCGGCGCGGTCGTGCTGGGGAAGAGAATTTGACAATTTCACGAAGGAGTTTCCATGCAGAACCTAGTATCCATTTACGAAGAAAATGCCGGCCTCATCCAGAAATTCATCCTCGCGTCCATCCAGCGGATCGGACTCGTCCATCTGACGGAAAAAAATGTCAAACACATTTTTGCCGTCTTCCCGAGCCTGGAACTGGCCTACGAAACCGACGAAGGGTTCGCCCAGACCTCCGTCAACTACAGTCGCCACAAAAAAGATTCGACGGCCGTCGGCGCAGACCGCAGCTATCTCATCGACGAGAGCAGACTCACCGGCGACTACTACTTTCTTGAGCCCTATCTCTCCACCGCGACGGGGCATCTGTGCATCACTGTCGTCTACAAGACGGCCATGGGCGGGTACATCCTGCTGGATTTCCAGCTGCGCAACCTTCTCGAACGTTTCATGCTAATCGAAAACAACGGCGCCCTCAAGCTCACCCACCGTACCCTCTACGGCGTCATCGGCGGAGGCCTGTTGCTGCTGGGGATTTTTGTCGTCCTCTACGGGCTTTTCAGCTTCGGGCACTACCTTATCGTCGAGGAGGAGCTGTCGCTGGAGATATTCTTCAAGCCCGTCATCGCCCTGACCCTGGGCCTGGCCGTTTACGACCTGGGCAAAACGATCGTCGACCAGGAGGTCATGCCCAAAACGCAGAAAGTCCACGAGGGGATCAAGGTGAAGACCCTGCTCAACTTTTCCGTCTCCATCCTCATCGCCCTGATGATCGAGGCGCTGCTCGTCGTTTTCAAGATCTCCATCTCCAACTACCACGACCTCCCCTACGCCGCTTCGCTGATCGGGGCGCTCGCCCTGCTCTTCTTTGTTTTCTCCTACTTCATCTACATCGTCAGGAAGAGCGGAAGCGCCCCGGAGCTCGAATAGCCTCAGTAGGCGTCAAAGAGCGCCTGGATGTGCGCGGCGTCATGCGTCGTGAGGTAGAGCGGCCGCCGCTGCCCGTGGCGAACGCACTCCTCGAACGTCTCCGTTTCCCGGCGGTAGAAAATCTCCAGCGGGAACGGCCCTCCCGCCATCGCCGCGCCGATGTCGGCCGTGTCATGGGAGGCGTCCAGTTCGACGCATTCATGCAGCGAACCGGGAGCGAGGATGATCCGCGGGAGCGGGCGGGTCGTCATCGGGCTGCTGCTGCGGCTCCGCTTCCAGGGTGGCGACGACGCTATAGCGTTCAAACACCTCCTCGCCGTGCGGGGCACCCTCAAGCATCGGGGTCAGGTCCCTTCCCGCCTGGTGCATCCCCTGGTGGCTCCCCTCCGCCCACATCGGGCTCTCGGAGACGTCGTAAACCTTCCCTTTGTAGGCGATATAGGCGGGCTTGCCGTCACGGCCGTCATACGCCGCAAGTTCACGTGAAGTCATGGCCTCCTCCTTTCTCAAAAGCGTTGTTTTGGAGGCCATCACGCCTGTTTACGTGGCGGTCGTTTCGTTTGCCTGCATCGTATCGACGTAGTCGTACACCTCGGTGTTGTCGTTGCACGGCTGGCTGTAGCCGGCGATGGGGTCGTTCTCCTCCGCGGCGAGGTTGTCGGAAACGAAGCGCCAGTTGATCAGCTGCCACCACTTTTCCAGGTACTCAGGCCGGGCGTTGCGGCGGTCGATGTAATAGGCGTGCTCCCAGACGTCGCAGACCAGCAGCGGCCGACGTCCGTAGCGTATGGGCGTATCGGCGTTGGAGGTCGTCTCGATCACCAAGGTGTTCTCGGCACTCAATACCAGCCAGGTCCAGCCCGACCCAAACAGCCCTGCCGCCGTGGCGAGAAAGGCACCCTTGAAGCCCTCCATCGAACCGAAGTCACGCTCGATCATCTCGGCGAGCTCCGCCGACGGCGCCGTGGCACCTGCGCAGAGCCCCAGCCAGTAGAAGTCGTGGTTGAAAACCTGGGCGGCGTTATTGAAGATACCGCCCTCCGCGTCGCGGATGATATTGAGCAGCGGCGCCTCTTCGAAGGGGGTCCCTTCGATCAGGCTGTTGAGTTTGTTGACGTAGCCGGCATGGTGTTTCCCGTAATGGAAGGAGACCGTTTCGGCAGAGATGTTGGGTTCCAGCGCCGTCGCTTCGTACGGCAGTTTCATCAGTTCAAACGGCATGATATGCTCCTTTTTCTGAGCTCACTGTTATTATCATAACTTATCCAGGTAAAGGGATGAAAAGGAATTCGGGTTAGCGGCAGGATTAAGCCTGCCTTCAGAATAGCCACCGCGGCGCCCGGCTGCCCGGCCAAATAGAGTATACTTCCGCCAAAAAAGTCTCCTTGTGTGAAAAAGTTTCTCTCCCAGACCGACCGCGGCGTGCTCTTCATGCTGCTCAGCGCCCTCATCTCTGCCCTCAACGGCGCCGTCGCTAAGCTCCTCGGCGACGACCTGAGCGCGCTGCAGATCGTCTTTTTCCGGAACCTCATCGGGGTCGCCATCATCCTTGTGATGCTGCGCCACACCCCGCCCGCACTGCCCGGCGGCAAGCTCCACCTGCTGCTGCTACGCGGCTTTTTCGGTTTCAGCGCGATGATCCTCTTCTTCTACACCATTACCGTCATCCCGCTGGGCGAGGCGATCACGCTCAATATGACCTCGCCGCTCTTCGTCTCCATCCTTGCCTTTTTCCTGATGAAGGAGCATCTCAGCCGCTACGCCGTGGCGGCGCTCGTCATCGGCTTTGCCGGGGTCCTATTTATCTCCAAACCGACGGGGGTGCTGATGGGATACGAACACTTCCTCGGGCTGCTCGGCGGTTTCTTCGCCGCCTCTGCGTACGCGACCATCAAGACGATCCGCCACATCTACGACACCCGCGTCATCGTCCTCTCCTTTATGGGGATAGGCACCCTCGTGCCGCTGCTGCTCTTCGCCCTCGCCCCCTTAGTCAGCGCGCCGGACGCCCTTGCCTTCCTCTTTCCCCCATTCTACTGGCCGACCGCGCCGAAAGTCTGGGCGCTGATTGCCTTCATGGCCCTCATCTCCACCCTCTCGCAGTGGCTGCTTACCAAGGCCTACAGCGTGAGCAAGGCGGGTATTATCGGTGCCGTCAGCTATACCAACATCCCCTTCGCCGTCGGCTTCGGCATCATGCTCGGCGACGGCTTCCCCGGCCCTGCCGTCTGGCTCGGCATCGCCATGATCGTCTCCGCCGGTCTGCTGGTCAAAAAAGGATAATAAATGCAGCAAGAACACATTGTCATTCTCGGCGG
>JACXUG010000008.1 GCA_014764065.1 Campylobacterales bacterium | reverse complement strand
CGCGCTTCCTCCATCAGGACCCGGGCGATGTCCGTCATGCTGATCACCCCCGTCAGGCGCCCTTCCCAGGTCACGGAGAGGTGCTTGATCTTCTGGTTGATCATGAGCTGCGCCGCGTAGCGGATGTCGAGGTCCGGTACGATCTGCACCATCGGCTTGCTGGCGATGTCGTAGACGTTCAGCAGGTCCATATCGCCGTCGTTGCTGTAGATCGCCTCCAGGATATTCGAGTAGGTGACAATCCCGTAGGCGTCGTTATCGCTGGTACGCTCGACGATGACCGAACGTACGTCGCGCATATCCATCATGTTGATCAGCTCACGTACCGTCGCATAGGGCGAGATCATCGCGATCTCGTCCGCCGGCGTCATAATATCCCGCACTGTAATCAGTTTCATACCTCTTTCTCCTCTTTGAGCCTGTTGGCAAATGCTTCGATCTGCTTGTTGGCAATCCCCGCGAGATGTTCGATGGGCAGCGACATGACGATCCCCTTGTTCTCGGTTTCGAGGTGCAGTTCGTTCTTGAGCGCTTTCATCACTTTCACGGAGGTCCGTTTCTCAAGCACGAAGAGCAGCACGCTCTCCGGGCGCTCATACGTCAGACCGAAAAACGTTTTCTTCTCGTTCAGCCCCGTCCCTTTGCCGGTCAGGCTTGTCACCCCGCCGGCACCGTTAGCCTTGGCGATATCGATCGCCTCCTCTTCCAGCGACTGTTCCACGATCGCTACCAATAGTGCAAACCTCATTCAAACTCCTCCTTGTGTTGAGTTTTTTGTGCTCCTGGCACTCCGTTCCGTGATCACCCCGTACGCCATGACGGTGATCATCGGGAAAAGTGACGCAAACGCGATCAACCCGAAGCCATCAATGAGCGGGCTCCGCCCCTCGATGCTGGTCGCCAGCCCCAGCCCCAGTGCCGCAACGAGCGGCACGGTGACGGTCGACGTCGTCACCCCGCCACTGTCGTAGGCGATCGGGATGATGTAGCGCGGGGCGAAATAGGTCAAAATGATGACGACGATATACCCCGCGATAATGTAGTAGTGGATGGGATCCCCCGCCACGATACGGTACGCCCCCAGCGCGATGCCCACCGCCACCCCGAGGGCCACGGCGATCCGCAGGACCATCTGCCGGATCTTCCCGGCGGAGATCTCCTCGACCTTGATCGCGATCGCCAGCAGCGCCGGTTCGGCCATCGTCGTCGAAAAGCCGATCAGGAAGGCGAACAGATAGATGAGCAGCCGGTTATCCTGCCCGGTGAGCTGCAGCGCCATCGTCTCCCCGATAGGGAAGAGCCCCATCTCGAGTCCCACGATAAAAGCATACAGTCCCAGGATAACCAGCACGATACCGAAAACGATACGGCGCAGGTAGGGCACCTTTTTCTTGATAATGGCGTACTGGAAAAAGAAAATGACGCCCAGGATAGGCAGCACGTCCTTGATGACATCGATGAGCTCCAGCAGCAACGCCAGCGCCTCCTGAGCGACGGTGCGGCTGTGTTCCACATGCTCCGATACGCTCTGCGCCACGGCGGCGATCGCCTCGCCGTTGCCGGAGGCGTAAACGACGATCCCGTAGAGCTGTACGAAGATCATCGGCGTCAGCGAGGCAAACGCGATCAGCCCAAAACCGTCGATGACCGGGTTCCGCCCGCGGATACTGCTCGCAAGCCCCACGCCGAGCGCCGCGACCAGGGGAACGGTCACCGTCGAGGTCGTCACCCCGCCGCTGTCGTAGGCGAGCCCGACGATCTCCGGCGGGACGAAAAAGGTCAGTACGACGACGATGATGTAGCCGGTGATGATGTAAAAGTGGATGGGGTGGCCCGTCAGGATGCGGAACGTCCCCAGGGCAATGGCAAAACCGACCGAAAAGGCAACGGTCAGCCGCAGCACCAGGGCGTCGATCTTGCCGTTGCTGATGACCGCCGCCTTATCGGCAATGGCGATCAGGGCCGGCTCCGCGATCGTCGTCGAAAAACCGATGAGAAAGGCGAACAGCAGCAGCCAGAACGCGGAGCCCTTGCGCGCGAACTCCTGCGCGAGATTCTCCCCGACGGGAAAGATACCGACTTCCAGCCCCTGGATAAACAGCGCGAGCCCTACGGCGACAATGAAAAGTCCCGTCGCGACGGAGAGCAGATTATCGGGCATCTGCTGCAGGATGAAGATCTGGAAAAAGGCGATGACGGCGATGATGGGAGCCAGGTCAGTGAAAGAGCCTTTGAGCACGATCAGAAAGAGTCTGAGTTGTTCCATTGCGATATTTTACGCATTTTTGTGATCGATGTCATGGCACGCCTCATGCAAAAGGGGGGCAAATCAGAAAAGCGTTACAATTTCGGAAAAAAGGAGTCTGTATGCATTCGACAGTGACCATCTGGCACAATCCCCGCTGCGGCAAATCCCGCGAAGCACTGAAGCTGATTGAAAAGGAGGGGATAGCACCCGACGTCGTCCGCTATCTCGACAACGCGCCGGGCGAAGCCGAGCTTCGTGCTGTTTTAAAGATGCTCGGCATCGGTGCGCGCGACCTGATGCGCACCAAAGAGGCCATTTACAAGGAGCTCGGTCTCAAAGACGTCACTGACGAAGCTGCCCTGATCAAAGCCATGGCGGAGCATCCGAAACTGATTGAGCGCCCCGTCGTCATCACAAACGGGAAAGCCGTCATCGGACGTCCGCCGGAAAAAGTGGTCGATCTGGTAAAAGCGTAGGGGGAAAAGGCCGCCTTGGGGCGGCCGGGAGTCAGTTTAGAGGTTGTTTTCTTTTTTGTACTTGATGATCTCGGCGTACGCCTCGTCCTTGAGCAGCAGCTTCTCTTTTTTCAGTTTTTCGATCTCGACGTCACTCATCGGGATCTGGCCACTTTCACCCTTTGTGATCAGATCGTCCAGCTCATTGTGACGCTCGAAAATTTTCAGAAAATGCGCATTGGCGCTTCCATCTTCCTTCATCTTGGTGATGATTTCACGGTATTCGTGCAGCATGTTTTGTCCTCATCTTTTTTGGGCTCCGCTTCCACGTCCCATAACGCCACTATAGCGTATTACTGTAAAATGCGCGGTAAAGTAATGCCCTCTTGCCCCTGGTATTTTCCGCCCTTGTCGCCGTAGCTTGTTTCGCACATTTCGTCCCCTTTCAGGAAGAGCACCTGTGCGATCCCCTCGTTGGCATAGATCTTCGCCGGCAGCGGCGTGGTATTGGAGATTTCGATCGTAATATGCCCTTCGAATTCCGGCTCGAAAGGGGTGACGTTGACGATGATACCGCAGCGCGCGTAGGTGGACTTGCCCAGACAGATCGCCAGCACGTCGCGAGGGATCTTGAAATACTCGACGGTCCGTGCCAGCGCAAACGAGTTCGGCGGGACGATACAGATGTCGCCTTTGTAATCCACGACGTTCGCGTCATCAAAATGTTTTGGGTCGACCACGGTGGAGTTGAGGTTCGTAAAGATCTTGAACTCGTCGCTGACGCGGATATCGTACCCGTAGGAGCTCAGCCCGTAACTGACCACGCCCTTACCCACCTGGTCCTCGCAAAAAGGCGTAATCATGGCGTGTTCAAGCGCCTGCTCCCTGATCCAGCTGTCCGCCTTCAGTCCCATAAAAATCCTTCTCTGCCGCGGGGTGTTTCCCGGGCGGCTTAAATTAAGTTGTGCTATTATAACGCATTAAAATTTAGGCGGCCCCGACGTAGGAAACCGACGGTTTTCAGATGTTTCCGGGGTCCCCAGGAGCGTTTTGACATGGATATGAGACAGATCAAGGCATTGATCCAGGAATTTGACGAGAGCAGCCTTTCCAAACTGAAGATCACCAAAGAAGGGTTCGAGATGGAACTGGAAAAAATCATCGGTGCCGCCCCTGCACCGGTCGCCGCCCCTGCACCGGTCGCAGCACCGGTCGCCGTCGCAGCAGCAGCACCGGCCCCGGCAGCGGCTCCGGCCCCTTCTGTCAGCGGTGACGAGATCCTCTCCCCGATGGTCGGAACCTTCTACGCGGCACCGTCACCGGATTCCGCCCCGTTTGTCAAAGTCGGCGACACGATCAAAAAAGGGCAGGTCATCGCGATCCTCGAAGCGATGAAGATCATGAACGAACTCGAAGCGGAATTCGACTGTAAAATCCTTGACATACTCGTCTCCGACGGCCAGGCCGTCGAGTACGACATGCCGCTCTTCGTGGTAGAGAAGCTCTAATGGCAGAGATCAAGCGTATCCTGGTCGCGAACCGCGGCGAGATCGCCCTGCGTGCCATCCGTACCATTAAAGAGATGGGGAAGGAGGCCGTTGCCGTCTACTCCAAAGGGGACAAAGGTGCCTCCTACCTCGAGCTGGCCGACGCCGCCATCTGTATCGGCGAAGCACCGAGCAGCGCCAGCTACCTCAATATCCCCGCCATCATCTCCGCCGCGGAAATAAGCGGCTGTGATGCCATCTTCCCGGGCTACGGCTTCCTGAGCGAGAACCAGCACTTCGTCGAGATCTGTGAGCACCACGGCATCAAGTTCATCGGGCCGACGCCGGAAGTCATGGTACTGATGTCGGACAAGTCCAAAGCCAAGGATGTCATGATCGCCGCAGGCGTCCCGGTCGTCCCGGGCAGCGACGGCGCCATTACCGATATCGAGGACGCGAAAAAACGCGCCCGCGAAGTCGGCTACCCCGTCATCCTCAAAGCCGCCCAGGGCGGCGGCGGACGCGGGATGCGTGTCGTCGAGGACGAGAGCTACCTTGAAAACGCCTTCCTCGCCGCGGAGTCCGAAGCGATCACCGCGTTTGGCGACGGCACGATCTACATGGAGAAGTTCATCCTGAACCCGCGCCATATCGAGGTGCAGATCATGGCCGACAGCCACGGCAACGTCATCCATGTCGGCGAGCGCGACTGCTCCATGCAGCGCCGCCACCAGAAGCTCATCGAGGAGTCCCCGGCGGTCATCCTGACCCCGGAAGTACGCGAACGCCTCCATGCCGCCGCCATCCGCGCCGCGGAATTCATCAAGTACGAAGGGGCCGGGACCTTCGAGTTCCTTCTGGATAAAAACCTCGACTTCTACTTCATGGAGATGAACACGCGTCTGCAGGTCGAACACACCGTCTCCGAAGAGGTGAGCGGCCTCGACCTCATCGAGCTGATGATCCGCGTCGCAGAAGGTGAAACCCTCCCGAAACAGGAGGAGATCGAACTCAAAGGTCACGCCATCGAATGCCGTATCACGGCCGAAGACCCGGTCAAATTCCTGCCCTGCCCCGGCAAGATCAGCGAATGGATCGCCCCGGGCGGTATCGGTGTACGGATGGATACCCACGCGCACGCGGGCTACATCGTTCCGCCGACCTACGACTCCATGATCGGCAAACTGATCGTCTACGGCCGTGACCGTGACCATGCGATCAAACGCATGCACCGCGCACTGAGCGAATTCACCATCGGCGGTATCCGCACGACGATCCCGTTCCACATCAAAATGATGGAGAACGACGACTTCATCTCCAACAACTTCGATACGAAGTACCTCGAAAAGTACAAAGGGTAAGGCCTCAGGCCCCGCCCGCTTTCACCCGCAAACAACGGCTACACTGTATTGACGCTTTGGTTCCCTATTGCCGGTCCGGCAGTCGGACGATGGTGATCTCCGCATTCAGACGGGCACGGTCAAAATAGTCCTTGAGAGTCTGTTCGCGCGCCTCGTCCATCATCTCTTCCTGAACCTGGGCCTTGACCGTCTCAAACGGCTGCATGACCGGGAGGCTTTTGTTGCGGACATAGAAAGAGGCGAAGCCCCCTTTTGGGTCGGTCAGTATGGGCGTGAAGGCACCGATCTCCGTTTTGATCAGCAGCGCGGCGAGCTGCGGTTCGATCTTTTCATACGGCAGCGACGCCTCCTGCATCGTTACCTCCGGAAGCATCAACATCGGGTTGTCCATCTTTCGTTTCAAGACGCCCTGGCCGGTGGCGTGGTAAACGGTGACGTCAAAGCTCTCTGGGTGGGAGAATTTGTCCGAGTGCAGGCGGTAATACTCCTGCATCTCCGCATCGCCGGGCTCCTCCATATTGGCCATCGCGATCGCCTCGTAGAGCTTCTGGGTCAACATCGACTTTTTGAGCTTGGTTTCAAATTCCGTACGGCTCAGGTGCTCGGTCTGCCACACCGCATCGAAGAGCTGGGCCGTCGTCATGTTGTTCAGCCCGGCGATCTGCTTGATACGCTCCTGCAACTCGGTCTCGGTGACGCTGAGCTCGCGCTGGGCGACCTCCTGGGCCTCCAGTTTTTCACGGATCAGCATGTCGACGGCCTGCGCCTGCGTCATGCCATTCTCCTGCATTTTCTGCGTGATAGCATAGAGGGTGATCGGCTCCTCTTTGACAAGGATGGCGACACCGTCGACCATCCGGGCGTACAAGGCCACGGTAAAGAGTATGAAAAGCAGTGCTGTTTTTTGCAAAGAGATCTCCTGATTGAAAGGCACCATTTTACCCGTTTTTTGTTGAATAGACGCTCCGGCAGCCGTTTTTCGCCCCGCCCGGCACTATCCGCGGGCGCGTCTCCCGCTTTGCTGTTGAAAAAACCGGAAACACTGCCGCCGCGCCGCACTTTTCCTACCTCCAAACCGTAATGAGTTATAATGGGGCCAAAAAAAGGTTTGTATACCATGGTTGTCACCCGCTTCGCTCCCAGCCCAACCGGATACCTGCACATCGGGGGGCTGCGTACCGCCCTCTTCTCCTGGCTCTGGGCCCGCCGCAACGGCGGGAAATTCGTTCTGCGTATCGAAGACACCGACCAGAGCCGCAACAACGAAGACGCGGCCCAGGCGATCGTCGATGCCTTCGAATGGATTGGCCTCGAACACGACGGCGAGATCCTCTACCAGTCAAAGCGCACGGGTATCTACCAGATGTATATCGAACAGCTCCTCCAGGAGGGCAAGGCGTACAAATGCTATATGAGCAAAGAGGAGCTTGATGCCCTGCGCGAAGCGCAGACGGCGCGCAAAGAGCGCCCGCGCTACGACGGCCGCTACCGCGACTTCACCGGCACGCCGCCCGAAGGCGTCAATCCCGTTATCCGCATCAAGGCACCGACCGAGGGGACCATCACCGTCTATGACGGCATCAAGGGCGAAGTCACCTTCAACGTCGAGGATATCCTCGACGACTTCATCATCGCCCGTGCCGACGGCAGCCCCACCTACAACTTCGTCGTTGCCGTCGACGATGCGCTGATGGGCATCAACGAAGTTATCCGCGGCGACGACCACTTCTCCAATACGCCCAAGCAGCTCGTCGTCTACGAGGCGCTTGGCTTCAAAGCCCCCGCCTTCTACCATGTACCGATGATCCACAACAGCGAAGGCAAAAAGCTCTCCAAACGCGACGGTGCCACGGACGTGATGGAGTACAAACGCCAGGGGTACCGCCCCGAGGCGCTGCTCAATTTCCTCGTCCGTCTGGGCTGGAGCCACGGCGACCAGGAGATCTTCTCCATTGACGAGATGAAAAGACTCTTCAACCCGAAGAATATCAACAAGTCGGCGTCCATCTACAATACCGAGAAGCTCGACTGGCTAAACGCCCACTACATCAAGAACCTTTCCAACGAGGCGCTGGCCCGCGAACTGACCCCCTTCGGCGTCGACCTCAATACCCACGACAAGAAAGAGATCCTGCTCGACACTCTCAAGGAGCGCGCCAAGACACTCGTCGAACTCGCCGAGATGGTCAAAGAGGTCCTGACTGCACCCGCCGCATACGATGAAAAAGCTTTCAAAAAAGCGGTCAAACCCGACTCGAAAGCCGTCTTGGAAGCCTTCGCCGCCAAAATCGAAGGCACACCCGAGCTTCACCTCCCGACCGATTACCACGCCCTGATGGAAACAGTCGCTTCCGAGATGGAGATCGGTTTCGGCAAGATCGGCATGCCGCTGCGCCTGGCCCTGATGGGCAAACTCTCCGGCCCGGGCGTCGACACCATCATGGCGGCTATCGGCCGTGAGGAGACGCTTGCACGCATCGCCGGACTGACGGCACAACTCGACTGAAAGGGGGTTCCCATGTTCAACCCGCTTACCAATGACGAGGCCCTCGCCTACCACGCCGAGCCCACTCCCGGCAAACTCGGCATCAGCGTCACCAAATCCTTCAAAAGCCAGCGGGACCTCTCCCTGGCCTATACCCCCGGGGTCGCCGTACCCTGCCTTGCCATCAAACAGAACCCCGAAGACGCCTACCGCTACACCGCCAAAGCGAACCTGATCGGGGTCATCTCCAACGGTACCGCGGTCCTGGGACTCGGCGATATCGGTGCACAGGCTTCCAAACCCGTGATGGAAGGGAAAGCCGTCCTCTTCAAAAAGTTCAGCGACCTGGACGCCTTCGACATCGAGGTTGATACAAAAGACATCGAGCGCTTCTGCAGCGTCGTCGAGGCGATCGCCCCCACGTTCGGGGGCATCAACCTCGAGGATATCATGGCACCGGAGTGCTTCGAGATCGAGAAACGGCTTGCTGCCCGCCTCGACATCCCCGTGATGCACGACGACCAGCACGGCACCGCCGTCATCAGTGCCGCGGGCATCATGAACGCCTGCCGCCTGACGGGGCGCGACATCAAGAGCCTGCGCATCGTGATCGTCGGAGCCGGGGCTGCGGCCATCAGCTGCGCCCGCCTCTACCGCTACCTGGGGGTGGAGAACATCATCCTGATCGACTCCAAGGGCGTCGTCCATACGGGCCGCAGCGACCTCAATGCCTACAAAACGGAGTTTGCCATCAAGGTGCCCGCCAGCCAGAGTGACGCCTTCGAAGGCGCCCACGTCGTCGTCGGCCTCTCGCGCCCGGGCGCCTTCAGCACGGACGATGTCAAGCGCATGGCCGAAAACCCCGTGGTCTTCACCCTTGCCAACCCCATCCCGGAGATTATGCCAGAACTGGTGCGCGAGGCCCGTCCCGACGCCATCGTCGCCACCGGGCGCAGCGACTTCCCCAACCAGGTCAACAATGTCCTGGGCTTCCCCTTCATCTTCCGCGGGGCCGTCGACGTACGCGCCAAAGCGATCAATACGGAGATGAAGATCGCCGCCGCCGAAGCGCTGGCGCGCCTGGCCCGGACGGAAGTCCCCGCCTACCTGAACGAACTCTACGGTACCGAACTTACCTTCGGCCGTGACTACCTCATCCCCAAACCCTTCGACAGGCGCCTGATCGTCGAGGTCTCCAGCGCCGTCGCCGCGGCGGCGCTCCACACGGGCGTCGCCCGTATCGGTAACTTCGATATCGATGCCTACCGCAAAGCACTCGCCGAGCGTATCTGCGTCGACTGCCAGCCCGAATAGGCGCTAGATCACCGAGGTCACCAGCAGGTTGACCAGAAGGGTCACGTCCCACAGGGGAGGCCTCTGGTTCGCCTCCAGCGCCGCGATCGATTCCAGAATATCGGCAAAGGCTTCCCGGTCGTTGGCCAGGAAGTTCTCGAACGCTTCCACCGGCGGTTCGTTGATGCGCTCGAACGCGAGAATGCGGTTCGTGTAGTGCACGGCGATATACTCGACGAACTGCAGCAGCTGCCACCGGAGACTGAGGTCCCGTTCGTCTTTGAGATCGAGGGTATTGAGGATGGTGTTGATCCGCAGAATCGCAAACCGTTCGATGACCAGGTAGAAAAGCGTCGCGACATCGCTGAATGAGTGTCTGCTCTGTTCTTTGGTAATGATGACCGCGACCGCGAAGCGGGTGGTGGCGGATCTCCTCCTCGTAGGCACCTACAAAGGCCTTGGGAAAATATTTGTACAGATAGCGATGGGCGAACTGCTCGACGATCAATTCCGTATCAATGATCGGCTACTTGATAAAGATCTTCACGTAGGAGAGCAGCGAGCCCAGGATCGGCCGTACGATCCCCCTCGGCGGAGAGCACCTCGAAGATATTCTCTTTTTTTTCGGGATAAAGAAGTCACGGCGGTTGAAGACCGGGTTCTCCTCGGCGATGACGTCGATCACCTCGTGGAAATCCTCCAGGTAGATCCGGCTGAGCTGTTCGTCGCGGGAGATCGCCAGCACCTGGCGGTAGCAGCTCCACAGGACACTGTTCTCCACCTGCACGCTATATGGCGGCAAAGGCGTTGCCATAGGCGGGATCCGCGTTGAGGCGCTGGGTCACCGTGGCACTTTCCATTCCCATCTCTACGGGGTTGTGGATCGGCCCGCTGGCCTGCTCCGTGAGCGATTCCGCACGCCCGTTCCAGAACTGCTTGAAGTTGTAGCGCGCATTGTAGATGGTCGGCGACTGGACGTTGCCTGTTTTTCCGCCGACCCCGATGGAGACCGGGCGGGGGTCCGCGCCGCCGTAGTTGAAGCTGTGGCAGGTGGCACAGGCCGCCGTTTTGTCACTGGAAAGAGGGTTTCGCTGAAGAGCTTCTTCCCCAGCGCCGCCTTGGCCGGATCATACGCCACATGCCGGGGGAAGCGGCTCGATGGGTTCCTGCCCCAACGCAAGCGAAGAAAAGGCCGATAAAACGATCGCTGCGAACCACTATTTCATGAGATCGAGTATCGCATAAGCGACCCCCGCTTTTTAAACGGAAGGGCGGTTCAGCGCCCCTTTTCCGTCAGACGCCAGAAAAGGTGAAGACTGCGGCGCGCGCGGTGATCCAAACGGTAGCGGATCCCCTCCAGATAGGCGAGGATCTCCCGGGGCTTGACGCCGGTACGCGCAGAAGCCCGCTTGAGCAGGTACTGCGGGATCTTCTGGCGTCGGCGGGCAAAAGCACGGCCGAGCCGCCGCATCTGTTTTTCGTTCGCCTGGTACGACAGCAGTCCGAAGACAAAAGGGAGGCCGTAGCGCTTGTGCCACTCTTCGGCCAGGTCCAGGGCTTCGACGCCCTCCAGGTAAGCCCGCAGGGCGGGATCGCCGATGAGGACCCTCCCCTCAAGCCCCAGCACCCGGACCAGGGCGTTGGAGGTTTCCGAGGCCGTGTCCGTCTGAGGGGTCTCGGAAGGCAGCAGCAGCACGCTCTGCACGGGGCCGTCGGCAATGATCCCAAGGTTCAGATGTTTCTGCCCCTTGGCGCGGATGCTGGAGATGAACGCGGCATCGATCTTTCGCATCCTGTAGGCGCGGTTGATGGCGGAAGGCACGTTCGAGCCATGGCGCAGCATCATCTGCGACTGCGACGAACGTACGTAGCGTTTCATAAAGACGTGAAACGGCAGCAGATTCAGGTATTCGATCCGGCCAAAACGCATGTTTCCTCCTGAAATAAAGCTAACAATTATACGGCGCCTCCTCTGAAATAACCCGCCCTCAACTCCGCTTTGTTATAATCACGGACCTGTTTTCATAAGGATTGTCAATATGGTTCGTATCGAATTCCTGGGGCCGATCAGCAAACCGGCCATCGAGATGGAAGCCGCCACCCTGGCCGATGTCGCCAAGGCCCTGCGCGAGGACGCGGAACTCGCTCCCTGGCTGGAGAACAGCGCCGTCGCCGTCAACGACACCCTCGTCTCCGGCCTCGAGACCCCGCTGAAATCCGGGGACAAAGTCTCCCTGCTTCCGCCGGTCTGCGGAGGCTGAGGGGTGTTGGAGCTCTATGACGGGGCACTCGACGTGCCCGCACTGCTGAAACGCTGGTACGAAGAAGAGGCGCAGAGCAACTACGGCGCCTACATCCCCTTCGTCGGGACCGTCCGCGACGAGAACGGCATCGAAGGGCTGAGCTTCGACATCTACGAACCGATCCTAAATAGCTGGTTCGACGCCTGGCAGGAGAGAGCCGCCGAGCGGGGTGCCATCCTGAAGATGGCCCACAGCCGCGGCGACGTGCTCACGCATGAGTCCTCCTATATCGCCGCCATCTTCTCCCCGAAACGCCGCGTCGCGCTGGAGATGATCGAGGAGTTCGTCGAGGATTTCAAAGCCAGTGCCCCCATCTGGAAGTACGACCTCATAAACGGCGAACGCGTCTATGCCGACGACCGTTCCACCGCCATAATCGGCAGCGGGCTGCTGGCCGGGGGTGACGCGTGAGTTTCCTCTCCTACACCGAATCCGTCGACCGCCTGCTCTCCCTCGATACCGGCCGCGTCCGTGTCGAAAAGGTCGCCCTGCCCGACGCGCTGGGGCGTATTCTCGCCGAGCACATCGTCGCCGACGAGGACTACCCCCGCCACCCGACGGCCTCCATGGACGGCTATGCCATCGTGGCCAATGATCAGACGCAAGGCACGATCGCCCTGGCCCACAGCGACAACCCCGCGGGCAGCGACGGCCGCGAAGCCGTCCGCAACGGCATTGCCGTCAAGACCTTCACGGGCGCCAGGATGCCCGAGGGTGCCGACACCCTCATCCCCATCGAGAATGTCACGGTCGAAAACGGCGCCATCCGTATCGACACCCCCGTCCGCGAAGGGTTCAGCGTCCGTCCCGTCGGCGAGAGCTACTTCAAAGGCGAGATCCTCATCCCCGCCGGCACGACTATCGGCTATGCCGAGATCGGGGTGATGGCGGGACTGAACCGCGTCATGATCCCCGTCGCCCGCCGCCCACGCGTCGGCGTTCTCTCGACCGGCAGCGAGATTCTCGACCTCGGCGAACCCGAACGCACCGATTCGCAGATCCGCAGCTCCAACAACTATACCCTCGCCGCCCTGGCGCAAAGCGCGGGTGCGGAAGTCGTCCAGTTCGGCACCGCCGAAGACGACCGCGACAGCATTACGGCCGCCTTCGAGAATGCGCTCGCGTGCAGCGATATCGTCGTCAGCACCGGCGGCGTCAGCGTCGGCGACTACGATTTCGTCAAGGACGTCGTCCCCGCGCTGGGGGCGACCGTCATCTTCAAAGGGGTACGGATCAAACCGGGACAGCATGTCATGGTCGCCCAGCGCGGCAGCCAGTTCATCCTGGCCCTGCCCGGCTTCGCCTACTCTTCCACGGTCACCTTCATCCTCTACGCGCTGCCGCTTATCCGCAAAATGCTCGGGCGCGACCCCGGCCACGCCATCGTCGAAGCGACCCTGGCTGAACCCTTCAACAAGCGCTCGAACAAGAGCGAATTCACGACCTGCAACCTTAGACTTAGCGAAGGGCGCTACCTGGTCGATTTCGAAGAGAAGAAGAGCGCTTCCTCCGCGGTGCTGACCAACATGCTGGGCAACGCCGCCCTGATGATCACCGACGAGAGCGACGGCCCCCTGGAAGCCGGGACCGTCGTACGCGTCATCCGCCTCGACCGGCTGTAACGATGGGAGAGAAGATGCAACTCGTACTCGCCACCTCCAACAAGGGCAAGATCCGGGAGATCGCCCAGCTCTGCGACAGCTTCGAGGTCGTCGCCTTCAGCGACCTCGTCGACCTCGGCGAGATCGTCGAGGACGGCGACACTTTCGCCGCGAACGCGATGATCAAGGCACGGACCGTCTATGACGCGCTGAACGACCCCGACGCCATCGTCCTCTCCGACGACAGCGGCATCAGCGTCGAGGCCCTGGACAACGCCCCGGGCATCTACAGTGCCCGCTATGCCGGCAAAGGCGCTACGGACAAGGACAACCTCAACAAGCTCGTCGACGCCCTCAAGGCCAAGGGGCTTACGGAGTCCCCCGCCTTCTACACCGCCGCCATCAGCATCGTCTGCCGCGAAGGTGAATACACCGTCCACGGCTGGATGCACGGGAAGGTCATCGACACCCCCCGCGGCGACGGCGGCTTCGGCTACGACCCGATGTTCATTCCCCAGGGTTACGAGCAGACCCTCGGCGAACTGGACGGCGAGATCAAGAAACGCATCTCCCACCGCTCCAAGGCCCTCGGCCTCGCCAAGGTCATCCTGGCCACTATCCGCAAGGCGCGCCACTAGCGCTTGCCATATCATCCCAGCCTTAACGACATTTCAGTTATAATCTCTACTATGAAACAAAACTATATCCCCGTAGCACGCGAGGTGCTTGCCATCGAGGCCGATGCCCTGAAAACGGCATCAGAAGCCCTCGATGAGAGCATCAACCTTGCCGTCGACCTTATCCTCGGAACCCGCGGCAAACTGATCGTGACGGGGGTGGGGAAATCGGGCCTGATCGGCGCCAAGATCGCCGCCACGATGGCCTCGACGGGAACCCCCAGCTTCTTCCTCCACCCCACCGAAGCGCTGCACGGCGACCTCGGCATGATCGGCAAGGAGGATGCCGTCCTCGCCATCAGCTACAGCGGCGAAAGCGAAGAGCTCAGCTCCATCCTGCCGCACATCAAACGGTTCGATATCCCCCTGATCGGCCTGACGCGCAGCGCCGAATCGACGCTGGGGCGCTACAGCGACGTGCTCGTGCCCATCCGCGTCGAACGCGAAGCCTGCCCCCTCGGCGTCGCCCCGACAAGCTCGACGACCCTGACCCTCGCCGTCGGCGACGCTCTGGCCGTCTGCCTGATGAAAGCCAGGGACTTCCGGAAGGAGGATTTCGCCTCCTTCCATCCCGGCGGCAGTCTCGGCCGGAAACTCTTTGTGAAGGTTGCGGACGTCATGCGCAAGGAGCAGCTGCCCGTTACCGACGAGAATACCCCGCTCAAAGAGGCCATCGTCACCATGAGCGAGGGGCGCCTGGGCGCCGTGCTGCTGACCAGCAGCGATGGCACGCTGCACGGCCTGCTGACCGACGGGGACCTCCGCCGCGCCCTGATGCAGCCCGGTTTTGACATCCATGCCCCGGCGAAAACCTATGCCACCCCCGAACCGCGGACCGTCAGAGAGAGCGAAATGCTCGCCAGCGATGCACTGGTGCTGATGGAAGAAAAGAAGATCCAGCTGCTTATCGTCACCGATGCGGCCGGCCATATCCACGGCGTGCTCCACCTGCACGACCTCGTTGAAAAGGGGGTCGCATGACGCGTCTCAACAAATTTATCTCGCACCACTCCACCTATTCGCGCCGCGAGGCCGACCGCGCCATCCAGGAGGGGTATGTCCGTATCAACGGCGAGGTCGTCACGAACCCGGCCACCCAGGTCGACGAAAAGAACGACGAGGTCTATATCAGCGGGAAAAAAGTCAGTACCGTCGAGAAGATGACCGTCATCGTCTACAACAAACCCCGCGGCGAACTCGTCACCAAAAAAGACCCGCAGGGACGCCGTACCATCTACGACACGCTGGAGAAACCGTACAAACACTTCATTCCCGTCGGACGGCTTGACTACGCCACCGAAGGGCTGCTGCTGCTCACCGATAGCCCCCGCGTCGCTTCCGTGCTGATGCACTCCGCCCTGGAGCGCGTCTACAAGGTCAAGATCAAAGGGGCCGTGACTGAAGCGATGGAGGAGGCGATGCGGGAGGGGATGCACCTTGACGATGCGTCGGCAGGTGCGCACGCCAAAAACGATATCGAGGCGATGAGCTTCGCCCCATTTTACGCCTTCCAGGTGCAAAAGAACCGCCATGACTACTCCATCCTCAAGATCGCCATCGGCGAGGGGAAAAACCGCGAGATCCGCCGCTTCTTCGCCCACTTCGGCGCCGAGGTCGCCGACCTGAAGCGCCTCTCCTACGGCGGGATCGAGCTCAACAACCTGCCGACGGGGAAAACACGCTTCCTTTCACGCAGCGAGTATGCCAGCCTGCGCGACTTCATCAAAGAAGAGGAGAAGAAGAAATGAAAACATTGACACTCACAACCAAAAGCAAAACGGAGATCACCGACATCACCGACGACGTCAGGGAAGCCGTGATTACTTCGGGGGTCAAAGAGGGGATCTGCGTCATCTTCACCCCGC
This sequence comes from Campylobacterales bacterium, assembly GCA_014764065.1. GTDB lineage: Bacteria > Campylobacterota > Campylobacteria > Campylobacterales > Sulfurimonadaceae > Thiomicrolovo. Next base: position 13,078 of record JACXUG010000008.1, on the reverse strand, counting down.
ATACGACGACCGGCATCCTGCTCTCCGAGAACGTCGATCCGCGGCTGCAGCGCGACCTGCTGGGATCGCTCGCGCGGATCGCGCCGGACAACGTCCGTTACGCCCACGGCGGCGGCAATGCCGCGGCCCACATCAAGTCGGCGCGGACCGGGGTCAGTGTCACGGTCCCCGTCGTCGGCGGCCGCCCACTGCTGGGCGAATGGCAGGGCGTGTTCTTCGCCGAGTTCGACGGGCCGCGCGAAGCGCGCGAAGTCATGATCAAGATTATCGCCGGCTAGGGATGGACTTCACCGCGCTGCTCCGTCCCGACTCCTTCGACGCCCTGCTGGGGCAGCCGCACCTGAGCGCCGCGGGCGCGCCGCTGCGGACCCTCTGCGAAAAGGGCGCACTGGGCCACACCTTCTTTTACGGTCCCCCGGGTACGGGGAAAACCTCGGTCGCCCGCATCATCGCGAAGGTGATGGACCTCCCCTTTTACGAATGCAACGCCACCTCGCTGAAGATCGAACAGCTGCGCAAGATCTTCGACCAGTACAGAAACGCGCTGACAAGACCGCTGCTCTTTATCGACGAGGTGCACCGCCTGGCCAAGAACCAGCAGGAGGTACTGCTGCCCGTTATGGAGAATAACAGTGTATTAGTCATCGGTGCGTCCACGGAAAACCCCTACTTTTCGCTGACGGCGGCGATGCGCTCGCGCTCGATGCTCTTTGAGCTGAAGCCCGTGGACGAAACGGCGATGGCAGCGATCCTGGAGAAAGCCGCAGCCCTGTCGGGATGCACAATTGAGGAGGATGCCCGCGACTACCTTATCCGCACCAGCGGCGGTGACGCCCGGGCAATGCTGAAGCTGCTTGAATTCGCCCTGGCGATCCGCAGCAACGTGGACCGCGACCTGCTGCAGAGCCTGCGCCCGGCGGCGCAGAGCCGGGGCAGCGCCGAAGCGACGGAACACTACGACCTCGCCTCGGCGCTGATCAAGTCGATCCGCGGCTCCGAGCCCGACGCCGCCGTCTACTACCTTGCCCGCCTTATCGAGGGGGGCGAACCGCCCGAATTCATCGCCCGCCGCCTCGTGATCCTGGCAAGCGAGGACGTCGGCAACGCCAATCCCCAGGCACTGACCCTCTGCACCTCTGCGATGACCTCCGTCAAGCAGATCGGCTACCCCGAGGCGCGGATCATCCTCGCCCAGGCCGTCATCTACCTCTGCGCCTCTCCCAAATCCAACAGCGCCTACGGTGCGATCAACGCCGCCCAGCAGGCGATCAGAAACGGTCTCCTGCTTGATCCGCCGCCGACGATCAAACAGTTCAACGAGCACTACCTCTATCCCCACGATTTCGGCGGCTGGGTACCGCAGGAGTACCTTACCGAACCGCTGCACTTCGTCGACTTCAAACCGATCGGCTTTGAGCAGAAGATGGGGGAGTGGCTGCGCAAAATACGCGGGGACGAAGAGCCAACTTAAACGAACAATAAAGTCACCTTCTGTACCGAAAGTAAACATACACCCTAAGTATTTCTTCTTATAATACTGGGATTTTTCCCTCCAAGGATACTTAATGAAAACCATCATGAAGAAAACCCTCCCACTGAGTATGATCATCGGCCTGCGCTTTTTCGGGCTCTTTATCGTGCTCTCCGTGCTGTCGCAATACGCCCTGGAGCTGCCGGGCGGCACCCCTTTTCTCGCCGGGGTCGCCCTGGGGGGCTACGCCCTGACTCAGGCGTTTTTACAGGTCCCGTTCGGGGCCATGAGCGACAAATTCGGCCGCAAAAAGACGATCCTCGTCGGGCTGCTCCTCTTCGCCGCCGGTTCCGTGATCGCCGCCCTTGCGGACAACATCTACTGGCTGCTTCTGGGCCGCTTCCTGCAGGGTGCCGGCGCTATTGGCTCTGTCGTCACCGCGATGATCGCCGACCAGGTCCGCGAAAATGAGCGCGCCCACGCCATGGCCGTCATGGGAATGGTCATCGCGATGAGCTTCGCCGCCTCCATGATCATCGGGCCGCTCGTCGCCGGGGTCTGGTCCGTCTCCACCCTCTTCTGGCTGACGGCGATCCTCTCCGTCACCGCCCTGGTTATCCTCTTCACCGCCGTACCGGAACCGCCGCAGATCGTCCACCACTACAGTGAAGAGGAGGCGCAGATCAAGCACGTCTTCAAGGACAAGGAGCTGGTGCGCATGTACATCACCTTCCTCTTCCACAGCTCGACGATGGCGATCGCCTTCCTCCTCATTCCAATCATCATGAAACAGCAGTTCGAAATGAGCACGATGGAGTTCTGGAAGGTCTACCTCCCCGCCGTCGTCTTCGGAATCCTCGCGATGGGTCCGGCGGCCGTCTTCGGCGAAAAGTACGCCAAAGGCAAGCAGATTTTCCTCATCTCCATCGGCTTCATTATCGCCGCGTTCGCACTGATGGGCTTCACGACCTCCTTCTGGGCCTTCGCGGTCGGCGCCGTCTTCTTCTTCATCGGTTTCAACATGTTCGAACCGCTGCTGCAGAGTTTCGTCAGCAAGTTCGCCAAGGTGCACCAGAAAGGGGCGGCGCTGGGGGTCGCCAACACCTTCGCCTACATCGGCATCTTCGTCGGCGGCGCCCTGGGCGGAGCGCTCTACCAGCACTACTCCAAAGAGGGGGTCGCGCTCTTCGTCATGGGCGCCTCGGTGCTCTGGTTCCTCTGGATCCTCGGCATGCGCAACCCGGGGCTGCGCGCAACCGTTTTCCTCGACTTCGACGCCTATGACAAGGCCAAGGTGCCCTCACTCAAAGGGATGGAGGGGATCTCCGACTTCTACATCAACGAGACCGAAAGCCTCATTATCATCAAATACGATGCCAAGATCCTCACCGAAGAGGGACTTAAAACCCTCATGCTCAAAGCGGCCTAACGCCGCACGGGCTCTTCACTGCACTCCTGTAAAAATCTTCTGAAAAACGTGTAAGAAAAAAGCGCCGCTCAAACGGCAGATGCCTAGCCGTAGAGGCGTTCGAGCACCATCTGGATGGAGACCCGGCCGCCCCATTCGTTGCGGGCCAGGGTGTAGCTGCAGGTGAGGCGTCCGCTCTCGGGGCGCTCGAGCTTCCGCCGGAAGGCCATGAGGTCGAAGGTCTGGCGTTCATGCCCAAAAAGCCGTAGGCTCACCTTGGAGTGGTCCCCGTCGCTGCCGAGGTAGCGGATCCCGACCACTTCGGCGTCCCGTGCCAGGAAGCGCGGGCGGGGATTGCCCTCGCCGTAGGGCTCGTAGCGCTCCAGGATCTCCAGCAGTTCGAAATCCACGCTGCCCGTATCGAGCTGCCCGACGATCTCTTCGACTGGCAGGAAATCCTCCGGATCGAGCGCAGCCGCTTCGGCATTGACCCCTTCGCGGAAGGCGTCAACATCCCCGGCGCGCAGGGAGAGCCCCGCCGCCATCTTGTGGCCGCCGAACTTCTCGAGCAGTGCCTCCTGGGTGGCGATCAGGTCGTAGATACTGACATTGCCGAGTGAACGCGCACTCCCCTTGGCCCGCCCCTCTTCGATGCTCAGCACGATGGCCGGCCGCTCGAAGCGCTGGACCAGCCGCGCGGCGACGATGCCCACGACCCCTTCGTGCCACCCCTCGTGGGCGACGACAATCACCCGGTCTTCCGGCCGGACCAGGGCAATGGCCTCCTCCGTCGCTTCCGCCTCGATGGCCTTGCGCATCGCGTTGAGCTGTGTCAGCAGCTCATACTGCCTGAAGGCCGTCTTTTCATCCGGCGCGATCAGCAGCTCCAGGGCCAAAGAGGCGTCTTCCAGGCGGCCGGCGGCATTGATGCGCGGCGCGACCTGGAAGCCGATATCTTCCGCGCCCAGCTTCGTTTTCCCCAGCGCCTCACGGACGATGACGGATACCGGGCGGGAAGAGTGTTCCATCTGCGCAAGCCCCGCCTGCACGATCGCACGGTTGATCCCTACGAGTGGCATGACGTCGGCGATGATCGCCACGGCAAGAAGCTCGAGGAACTGCCCCATATCGATAGTGAGCCCCAGCTCCTTCTTGATCAGCGCCATCAGCAGCCACGCCACCTGTGCCCCGCAGATCTCCGGAAAGGCGTAGTGGTCATCCTCGCGCTTGGGGTCCACGACGGCGTAGGCGTCGGGCAGCGTATCAGAAGGGGTATGGTGGTCGGTGATGATCAGGTCGATACCGCGCGCTTTGCACACCTCGGCCGCGGCGAAAGCGTTGATGCCGTTGTCGACGGTAAAAACGACGTCGGCATCGATACGTTCAAGCACGCGCTCGGAAACGCCGTAGCCATCCGTAAAACGGTTGGGGATCGTCACGTCGAGCGGGTAGGGAATCTGCCGGAAAAAGAGGGTCGTGATCGCCGTCGCGGTCACCCCGTCGACATCGTAATCCCCCACGAGGGCGATGCGTTCGCCGCCTCGGATGGCATCGGCGATCCGTTTGGCGGCCTTCGCGGCATCGGTCAGACCGGCGGGGTCCGGGATATCGGAGAGTTTGGAAAAGCCCGAGCCGAAGCGCGAACGCAGCAGAGCGTCAAGCGAGCGCTTGTCCAGCAGCGGGGCGTCAGGCGCCTTTGGCATGGGCCAGTGCCGCCTTGACGAAGGCGAGGATGGAAGGGTTCGGCGTCTGCAAGCGCGACGTGAATTCCGGGTGGAACTGGACACCGAGGAACCACGGGTGTGCCGGGATCTCGACAGCTTCGATCAGGCCGTTGGATTCACCGGTCACAATCATGCCGGCATCTTCAAGCGCTTTGCGGTAGGTCGGGTTTGCCTCATAGCGGTGGCGGTGGCGTTCGAAGATCGTCTTTTCACCGCGGTAGGCTTCGCGCAGCAAAGAGCCCTCTTTCGTGTCACAGGGGTATTCACCCAGGCGCAGGGTCCCGCCCATCGGGGACTTATGGGTGCGCAGTTCGGTCTCGCCGCTCTGGTTGATGAAGTTGTCGATCAGGTAGATCATCGGGTACGGCGTCTCTTCATCGAACTCGACGGAGTTGGCACCCTCGTAGCCCAGTACGTTGCGGGCGTATTCGACGAGGGTGAGCTGCATCCCCAGACAGATCCCGAGGTAGGGGACCTTGTTCGTACGGGCATAGTGGATCGCCTGGATCTTTCCTTCGACCCCGCGCGAACCGAAACCGCCGGCAACGAGTACCGCGTCGCAATCCTGCAGCAGCGCCTCCGCGCCGCGCGCCTCAATCTCCTCGCTGTCGACCCAGCAGAAGTCGACTTTCGTATCCAGGTGGGCACCTGAATGGATCAGCGCCTCGATCAGGGACTTGTAGGACTCCTTGAGCTTCAGGTACTTGCCGACGAAACCGATGCTGATGCGCTCCTGCGGGGAGACAATCTTCTTCACCAGCGCATCCCACTGCTCCATATCCGGGTTCAGGTCGCCCAGCTCCAGCGCCTTGGCGATCGGAGGCAGGATGTTTTGGTGCATAAAGCTGATGGGCACCGCGTAGATGCTCGGTGCGTCCAGGGCTTCGATGACGCTGTCCTGGGGGACGTCACAGGAGAACGCGAGCTTCTTCTTGAAGGTCTTCGGCAGGGCGTGCTCGCTGCGCGCGATGATCATCTGCGGCGTGATACCGATACGGCGCAGCTCCTGGACCGAGTGCTGCGTCGGCTTGCTTTTGTGCTCGCCGGCGGCTTTGATGTAGGGAACCAGGGTGACATGGATGAAGAAGGTGCCAGCAACCTCCTCGTCGTGTTTCATCTGGCGTACGGCCTCCATGAACGGCTGCCCCTCGATGTCGCCGACGGTGCCGCCGAGCTCGACGACGAGGATATCATGCCCCTCGCCCGCCATTTTGATACGGTCGACGATCTCGCCGACGATGTGCGGGACAACCTGGATGGTCTGCCCCAGGTAGCCCCCGGCACGCTCGCGCTCGATGACCGAGCTGTAGACCTGGCCGGTCGTAAAGTTGCTCGTTTTCAGGAACGCCGTATCGAGGAAGCGTTCGTAGTTCCCGATATCGAGGTCGGTTTCCGCACCGTCTTTGGTCACGAAGACCTCGCCGTGTTCTAGGGGGCTCATCGTCCCCGGGTCGACGTTGATATAGGGGTCGATCTTGAGCATCCCGACCTTTTTGCCGGCATGCTTCAGCAACGCACCGATGGAAGCGGCCGTGATCCCTTTTCCGAGGGAACTCAGTACCCCGCCCGTTACAAAGATATATTTCGTCATCGCAGACCCCGTTTGAAGCTTTATTTTTTCACAATTATAACGGGCGGCGGCTTATCGCTGTATGAGAAAGACCTGCTATACTTACCGGAAAAAAAGAAACGTCAATGGACCAGCCCCTGATCTACGCCGTTACGGCCCTCGCCATCTCCGTCATCCTCAACATCCTTCTCAAGAAGATCGGCGTCTCCCAGGTGATCGGCTACATCCTGACGGGCGCGATCATCGTCTACGCTTTCGACCTGCGCCACTTCAGCGATTCGCATACCCTGGAGCAGATGGCGGAATTCGGGATCGTCTTCTTGATGTTCACGATCGGGCTGGAGCTCTCCCTGCCGCGGCTGGGGGCGCTGAAACAGATCGTCTTCGTCAACGGCCTGCTGCAGGTCCTGGTCACGGCGGTGACGGTTTTTGCTTTTTCCTACGGCCTCTTCGGCATCGGCCTCACCTCCTCCATCATCATCGCGAGCGCCTTTGCGCTCTCCTCCACCGCCGTCGTGCTCAGCTACCTCAAAAGCTCCAAGGAGATCCACCTCCCCTACGGGCAGCGCGCCATGGGGATCCTGATCTTCCAGGACATCGCTGTCATCCCGATCCTGCTGCTCATCGGCTTCCTCGCCAGCGAGGGGGGAGACTGGCGGAGCACCTTGCTGCACACCGCCGAGAGCGCCGTGCTGATTCTCTTCATCCTCTTTAGCGTCGGCAGGCCGATGATGACCTGGCTGCTGCACTTTGCCGCCGACAGCGGGATCGAGGAGCTCTTTCTAGGCTCGGTTCTCGTCATCGCCGTCGGGGCTTCCCTGCTGGCCGATGCGATGGGCTTTACCTACTCGCTGGGGGCCTTCCTTGCCGGGGTCATCATTGCCGAAACCAGGTACCACCACAAAGTCGAGGCGGATATCGCCTCTTTTAAAGACCTCCTTCTGGGTCTCTTCTTCGTCACCGTCGGCATGAAGATCGACCTCGCTTTTTTCGCCGATCACCTGGTCAACATCCTCGGCATCCTCGCGGCCGTGATGCTGCTCAAAAGCCTGATCATCTTTGCATTGATCCGCCTGAGCAGCCCGACGCCCGTCGCCCTGAAGACGGCGCTGTCGCTCTCCCAGCTCGGCGAGTTCTCCTTCGCCCTCTTCGCCCTCGCGGCCTCGGACGGGCTGCTCGACCCGGCCCTGGAGCAGTACCTCATCATGATGGTCGTCGTCTCCCTCGTCCTGACCCCCTTTTATCTGCCGAAGGTCCACCCCTTCGTGCTCAAGCGGTTCCAGCAAAAAGGGCTCCACGACAACCTGGCCCCCATCGCGGAGCACCGTGACCACATCATCGTCTGCGGTTTCAGTACCGTCGGGAAGTTCGTCGCGGCCGAGCTCAAGGCCCTGGGCATGGACTATGTCATTATCGACAACTCCCTCAAACATGTCAAGGAGGGGCTCGCGTGCAATGAGGCCATCTACCTCGGCGACCTCTCCAAGCCGGCCATTGCGGAAGCGCTGCACACGGAGAACGCCTCCGCCGTCATCGTAACGCTCGACAACCCCGAAAAGAAAAGCCTGATCTGCGAAACGGTCCTCGCCATCAACCCGCAGGCCAACCTCGTCGTGAAAATCGTGACGCTCGAAGAGAAAAAAAGGCTTGAAGCGCTGCATGTCGGCCATATCGTCGACGGCAAGCATGAAGTTGCAAAGGTCCTGGTTTCCCAGGCCATGCAATGTGAAATGTAAAGTGTGACTTAGAACATCCCGGTAAAAGGAGGGTGGGGAAACCGGGATGCGCTTCATAGGTATATAAGGAGTGTATAAATGAAACTCAATGACTGCTACTGTTGTCGTTGAGACAGCGGAAGTATAGGGCAGAAGAGGTAAACTGGTCGTAAATATGCGACTATAATACAAATCTTTTATGTTATGTTTAAGTATAACAAATAGTTTTATTTCCCCTCTGCCCGCCACCCCTTTCGCTATAATAGCGCCATGCGATGGCGAGAGATCAAACACACCAAACCGAAACCGAAGCCAAAAAACGGCCCGACAGTGACCCATGCCGACTTCCAGTCGCGCGCGCTGGCCTTTGTCACGGACATCTTCATGATCGGCATTCCCATCACCCTGCTCATCATGATCGTCTTCGGGCATGACCAGATGATGAACAGCGCCGGGGGAATGGACGTGCTGATGAACCCGGCCGAGGCGCGGAAACACGCCCCCAACCCCTACGCATCGATGACGCAGATGCTGCTCTATGCCGTCACGTTCGTGCTCTTCTGGCATAAAAGCGGCCAGACGCCAGGCAAAAAGATGATGCGGATCCGTGTCGTCGACGCGGCCACCTTCCAAACGGCCTCATGGGGACGCCTGATCCTGCGCTTTGCCGCCTATTTTCTTTCTGCGCTCACCCTGGTCGGTTTCTTTACCGGACTCTACCGCCGCGACCGCAGGGCGCTGCACGACCTGATCAGCGGCACCGCCGTCATCAACGCCTCATGACCCCATCGCCCAAACATCCGAACACTTAATGACGGAGTCATAATGTCCCTGCTCGTCTCCGCCTTTTACTTTTTCTACTTTGCCATCATCGGCGTCTACGTCATCTTCATGCCCAAGGTGCTCGAGATGGTCGGCTACGCCCCTTCCGAGATCGGCATCATCTTCGCCAGCGCGCCGCTGGTGCGCTTCGCCGTCCCTTTCGCCTTTATGTGCGGCCTGCGGCTCGACCGGACGGTCTTCAACGGCGCCCTGCTGCTGATGCTCGGGGCGGCCGCCGCGTTTTTTCCCGCCCTGCCCCACTTCTGGGCGCTGCTGGCCGCCAACATTACGCTCGGCATCGGGCTGAGCCTGATCCTCCCCTACATCGAAGTGATCGTCCTGGAGCTGATCGGCAAGGAGCGGTACGGGAAAGTGAGACTCTTCGGTTCGGTCGGCTTTATCCTTGTCGCCCTGGCGCTGGTCAAGGTGCTCGACGCGCCGCAGACGGCGCTCTTTTTCCTGATGGGCACCACGCTGCTGACGGCCCTTTTCGGCTACCTCATCGCCGGGAACGACGCCAAACAGCGGCGCGAAGCGCCGGCCACGTCCGGCGCGGAAAGCTTCTCTTTGCTGACGCACCCCGGACTCTGGCTTGGTTTTCTGCTGATGCAGATCAGCTTCGGTCCCTTCTACAACTTCTTTACCATCTACGAGACCGCCCACGGCGTCAGCCTCGACATGACCATCTACCTCTGGAGTTTCGGCGTCATCGCCGAGATCGTCCTATTCTATTTCCAGGGGCCCCTGCTGCGCCGCAACCTGTATGCCCTGCTGGAGTTCGCCGCCGGCGTGACCGTATTGCGCTGGCTGATCGTCTGGCAGTTCCCCGAAAACCTGCCGCTGCTGTTCGCCGCGCAGAGCATGCACGCCATCAGCTTCGCGCTCTTTCATACCGCGGCCATCAGCTACCTCTACACCCTCTTTACGCAGAAGAAACTGGCGCAGCAGTTCTTCTTCGGGATCAGCTACGGTCTGGGGGGATTTATCGGGGCCGTCGGGTCCGGGTATATCTATGAGTACCTCCCCGGTGCGCTCTTTCTCACCGCGGCGGCCGCATCGGCGCTCGCTGTCGTCGCGCTGCGGCGCGGCTAGAATTTGAAGGTGAACAGGGTCCGCTGGGAAAAATCGTCCTGCTTGATGGCGACGGCGGGCTTCGAATCGTGCGCGTACTCCACCGAGAAGCCGAGGTAGAGCTGCCGGTAGATCTGCAGCTCTACCAGGGCCGAGGCCGTCACGTAGTAATCATCGAAGTCATCGCACTTTGGCTGGTAATAGCCGACGGCCGTGAACAACCCTTTGTCGGGCAGAGGCAGGCTGTAGGCGAGGTAGCCGTTGAACCGGAGGTTGCGCTCCAGCGGGTCGACGGCCGTCGAATAGCCGATATGTTCGGCATAGCCCCCCGCACCGATGAAGAGGCCGCCCCACTGGCCGCGTTTCTTGTTCAGCACCTTCCAGCGCACGCCCCCGCCGACAAGGGCCCGCTCCTCGATTGATTTGAACTCATCCCTCTCCATCTGCGCAAACCCCTCCACCGCGATGTCAGGACCGGCAATATTGCGGATATAGCGCAGGTGGGCAAAAAGGTTGTTCGTATCCCTCACCCCGCTCGCCTCGCCGTACTCACCGCGCAGGACACCCCAGACGACGTAGGAGGTATTGCTGTCGAACTGCAGCTGAAGGCTCCCGGCGTAGTTGTCCTTCTCCGTGTTGCCACGCTTGGTCTCGAAGGCGCCGGTCAGTTCGCCGCAAAGACCCGGCTTCTCGCCGACTTCGCGCGGCTTGATGGCGACAATGGCAAAGAGTTGTACTGAAAGAAGCAGGAGAAAAAGGGTGCGTATCACGAAGGGCTCCGTCTGAAAAAATCAGACGGCATTATAGTGGACTAGTAGTCGACAATCAATGAAGTCATGAAGGTCGTATCCGTGCGTTCGTTGCCCGAAGGCGGCCTGTTCGTATAGTCGACCTTGTAGCTGACCCCCATGGAGAAGTTGCCGTTGATCTTGCTCTCGAGCGCCGTTTTGGAGGCGACGAAATAGTTCTGGTCGTTATCGAAATCGCTCCGGTAGCTCGCTTCCTCGATGAACTTGAACCCCTCGACGATGATCCAGCTGAACGCCCCTTTGAGCATATAGCCCCAGTAGTCGTTAAAGGTGCCGTCGACTTTGGTCAGGCCGGCCGTACCGTCCGGGTAGGGGTAGGGCGCCTCCGTTCCGTTGACGTCGTAGTACTTGTTCATCCCCTGGTCGATGCTGTAGAGCACGCTCCCCTGGAACTCCAGGCCGTAGGGCTTTTCATCCAGGATGATCACCTTGGCACCGGGACCGGTGTAGAACTGATAGGCGAAACCGGAGAACTTGTCATCCTTGTAGCCGGCCAGGTAGTTCAAGGCAACATGTCTTGCGAACTGCCAGTCGTAGTTGAGTTCGCCGAAAATCTTGTTCTTGTTCTCCTGGCTGTTTTCCGTGCCATAAAGCGCATCCGCATGGAGATTGAGGCTGTGCGCACCCCACCTTTTTTCCCCGTTGAAATCGAGCGAGAAGGCGGTCGTATCAGTATTCCCCTGGGTCTGCACGTAACTGAGCTCCGTGTGGGTGACAAGGGGATTCGGTTTCGGCGCCTCTTCCGCGCCCATCAGAAGCGCCGTAACGGCCATCATCGCAAGCAGTGACTTTTTCAATCTTCTTTCTCCTCTTTCATCTGGTCCATGTGCACGTCCATCTGCGGATAGGGAATGCTGATGCCGTTGGCGTCAAGGGCGAGCTTGATCTCCTCGAGCATGCCGAAATAGGCATCCCAATACTCCTCGGATTTGACCCAGGCGCGGACGGTAAAATTGACGCTGCTGTCGCCGAGTTCGCTCACGGCGACGAGCGGCGCGGGTTCGGCGAGCGTACGCGGATCGTCACGGATCACCCCGTAGAGCACCTCCTTGGCCCTTTTGAGGTCATCGTTGTACCCGATACCGATCACATGATCCACACGCCGATTCATCTTGTGGGAGAAGTTGACGATGTTCCCGGCCGTGATGGCGGCATTCGGGACGATGATGGTACGGTTGTCCGCCGGGCTGATTGTCGTCGTAAAGAGGCTGATGCTCTCCACCGTACCCGTCGCACCGCCGGCCTCGACAAAATCGCCGACCTTGAAGGGTCGGAAGATGAGGATGATAATCGCGGCGCCGACATTGGCCAGGGTGTCTTTCAGTGCCAGGCCGACCGCAAGGCCGGCGGCACCGATGATTGCTATGAATGAGGTCGTCTCGATCCCCAGCTGCCCGAGCGCCGCCATAATGACGACCACGAGTAGCGCGAAGTAGGCGCTGCTCGAGACAAACTTCGTCAGCGTCTCGTCGACGCCGTACTTTGCCATCGCCTTGTTCGTGACGTTGACCAGCCCCTTCGCAACCCTTTTCCCGATCAGGAAAATGAGCAGCGCACCGAGGAGCTGCAGCGCATAGCCGAGTGCCAGGTCAAGATAGGGACCGTACGTTTCCGGATCCAGATAAGCTTCCATTTGGAGCCTCCTGTTATAGAGTTTAGCCAGTATACCACAGCAAACAACAGCGTAAACGCTCTGCTGCCTAATAATCGGCGTCAAGGCCCGACGGGCGAAAAATGGTATAATCGCGGCACTATTTTTGCGCGGAAACCGTTTTTCCGCCGGACAAGGCAAACAATTATGGGTCAGACTATTACCGAAAAAATCTTCTCCGAACATGCCGGCAAAACCGTCTATGCGGGCGAGATCGTCCGGGTGCCGATCGATATGGTCATCGGTAACGACATCACGACGCCGATCTCGATCAAGGCGTTCGAGGACGCGGGCGCGACCGAACTGGCAAACCCGGACGGCTTCTCCATCGTCCTGGACCACTTCATCCCCGCCAAAGACATCGCTTCGGCCAACCAGGCGCGCATCAGCCGCGACTTCGCCAAGAAGCATAAGATGAAACACTTCTTCGACGAAAAGGAGATGGGGATCGAGCACGCGCTGCTGCCGGAAAAGGGGCTCGTCGTCCCGGGCGACGTCATCATCGGCGCCGACAGCCACACCTGTACCCACGGTGCCCTGGGCGCCTTCTCTACGGGGATGGGTTCCACCGACCTCGCCTTCGCCATGGTCACCGGCGGCAACTGGTTCAAAGTCCCCGAGAGCATCAAGGTCGTACTTTCCGGAAAACCGGGCCCTTTCACGACCGGCAAGGACATCATCCTCGAAGTGATCCGCATGATCGGGGTCGACGGCGCACTTTACCGCACCCTCGAATTCACGGGCGATACCATCGGCCACCTCAGCATGGATGACCGTTTCAGCATGTGCAACATGGCGATCGAGGCCGGGGCTAAGAGCGGGATCGTCGCCGTCGAC
>JACXUG010000061.1 GCA_014764065.1 Campylobacterales bacterium | reverse complement strand
CTCTCAAGGGCCCGTTTTTATGGACTTCCTCTTCAATTCCAACGTACAGTTCTACCTACTGGCTTATTTCGTAGGCGGTATCCCATTCGGGATGATTCTGGCCAAGCTTTTCGCCGGCGTCAATATCAAAGCGAGCGGCTCGAAAAGCATCGGCGCGACGAACGTGCTGCGCGTCGTCAAAGAGACCAACCTCGCGCTGGCCAAGAAGCTGGGGATCGCGACGCTGGTGCTTGATGCCCTCAAAGGGGTCGTCGTCTTGTTCATCGCGAAAGCGTTCGGGATGAGCGAAGCGGCCCAATGGGGCGTGGCTGTCCTGGCCGTCGCCGGCCACTGTTTCAGCCCCTACCTCTGGTTTGAAGGGGGTAAAGGGATCGCGACGGGCATGGGCGTCATGCTCGTCATGCTGCCGCTGGAAACGCTGATCGCCCTGGCGGTCTGGGGGATCATGGCCAAAACGGTCCGTATCTCCTCTGTCTCGTCGCTGACCGGCGTGCTTGCGCTGCTCGTCTCCAGCTACATTCTCCACCCGGAGATGGCGCACGCTCCGGTCATCCTGATCGGCGTGCTGCTCTTTTACAAACACATCCCCAACATCGTCCGTCTCGTCAAAGGCGAGGAGAAACGCCTCGTCTGATGACCATCGAGATCCGCGCCCTCACCTTCGACTGCATCATCGGCATCCTCGATTTCGAGCGGGTCACCCCGCAGCGGATTATCGTGGACACTCTCATCGACTACGACTACGACGGGGAGCAGTTCCTCGACTACGCCGCCGTTGCGGAGCATATCAGAACGCGGATGCGCGAGGGAGAGTTCGCCCTTGTCGAAACGGCGCTCCAGGTACTTACCGATACCCTCAAAACAGCATTCCCCGCCATAAAAAGCCTCGCTATCACCATCGCCAAACCCGACATTCTCCCCGACTGCAGGGTCTCTGTCACAAAAAAATCCAATTTTTAAAGAAAATTGAAAAAAAGTTTAAAATTTTCTAAAACTGTGCTATACTTCGCGAAAATTTTCAACAGTTAGAGGATTAATGCATGCGCATTTTGATCATTGAAGATGAGATCACACTCAACAAAACTCTTGCCGAAGGGCTCAAAGAGTTTGGATACCAAAGCGACGTCGTCGAAACCCTCAAAGATGGTGAATACTACCTGGATATCCGCAACTATGACCTGATTCTGATGGACTGGATGCTTCCAGATGGAAACAGCATCGACATTATTCCCAACATCAAAGCCAATACACCGAAAACAGCCATCGTCGTCCTCTCCGCCCGTGACGACAACGAGAGCGAAATCGCCGCGCTTCGCGCCGGTGCAGACGACTTTATCCGCAAGCCCTTCGACTTCGACGTCCTCGTCGCCCGCCTGGAGGCGCGCCTGCGCTTCGGCGGCAGCAACATCATCGAGATTGAAGAGCTGATCATCAACCCCGAAGAAGAGAAGATCATCTACAAAGAGAAAGAGATCGAGCTCAAGGGCAAGCCGTTCGAGGTCCTGACGCACCTGGCGCGCCACCGTGACCAGATCGTCTCCAAAGAGCAGCTGCTCGACGCCATCTGGGAAGAGCCGGAACTCGTTACGCCGAACGTCATCGAGGTCGCTATCAACCAGATCCGCCAGAAAATGGACAAACCCCTCAACATCACAACGATTGAAACCGTACGCCGCCGCGGATACCGTTTTTGTTTTCCGAAAGAAGCATAAGAAACCGGTTTCTCATCCAGCTAATCGTCGCTTCGGCGGCGCTGCTGATCATCTTCTCCTCCATCCTCTATTTTTACATCTGGCAGAATATTTACGACGAAAAACAGCTTGAAATGCTGCAGTTCGCAAAGAATATCACTGCGTTTCAGTCCCTCTCCGACACGATGAGCAACGACACCGACTCCCTCCTGGGCGTCAGTGTCGAACTGATCCGCTACGATTCATCCGATACCCAACCGCATTTCTTTGACGACAGCAGCGAGGGGCGCGACTACCTGATCCTTCTCTACCCCTTCGAGCAGGCACAGCAGACCTATCTCAAGGTCTCCAAAGATATCAGTACGATGAAAAAGCTGCTCAAAAAGATCCTGCGTTCGATTTTCATCATCAACGCCATCGGCTTTTTCATCATCGTCTTGTATGCCATCGCCCTCTCCAAGATGCTAATCATCCCCATCCGGCAGCTCAGCCACCATCTGTCCAACATGAACGAGCACCTCGTCCGGCCAATCCGCGTGGAGCACCTGCCCGAGGAGTTTGAGCCTCTCGGCATCACGATCAACCGCCTGCTGGGACGGATCCAGAATTTCGTCAAGTACCAAAAAGAGCTCTTCATCGGCGCCGCGCATGAACTCAAAACCCCCCTGGCGGTCATCAAGCTCAAAAACCAGGTCACCCTGATCAAAAAACGGACCCCCGAAGAGTATATCGAGGCGATCAAAAAGACCAATGAGACCGTCGACGAAATGAACAAGATCGTTGCCGACATTCTGAATATCGGGCGCCAGGAGGGGGCGCAGCTCGAAGCACCGGTACGCCGGGACATCATAGACATGCTCCGGCGCAAAGGGGAGGATTTTGCCCTGCTGGCCCGTGCCGAACAGAAAATACTCGAATACGACCTCCAGCCCGCAACCTACGAAGCGACGATCCAGGAGGGACTGCTTAACCAGATCCTGCAGAACTTCCTGCAAAATGCCGTCAAGTTCACCCCCGAAGGGCGTAAAGTCACCTTGACCAGCCGCGCCGAGGGTGAAGACCTCGTGATCAGGGTGATCGACGAAGGGTGCGGGATCGATGACAGCGTCGACCTCTTTGCCCCGTTCAAGCGCCTGGGCAACAAATCCGGCGTCGGGCTAGGACTCTTCCTGGCCAAAAGCGCCGCTGATGCCATGGGGGCGGAGATCTCGCTTCGCAACCGGACTGACGGTGTCGACGGCACGGAAGCGATGCTCATCCTCCGTGCGAAGCTCTGCTGCCCGCTTCCCCTGCCAAAGAAAAAATAGGGCGTACTTTCCGCCCTATTTATCACGAAATCTAATCTCTACAACACCTTTCGGGCGAATACTTTCCGCTTCAAATTCACCGAAGGTTTCTTCTGCTATAACTCGCAATCAAATTACTGACGCTAGCGCGTCAAAGACAAATGAGGTATGTATGTCCCTGCTGATCAACGATGAATGTATCGCCTGCGATGCCTGTAGAGAAGAGTGCCCGACCGAAGCGATTGAAGAGGGGGACCCGATCTACATCATCGACCCCGACCGCTGTACCGAATGCGTCGGTACTTATGACGAACCGGCGTGTATTGCCGTCTGTCCGGTCGACTGTATCGTCCCGGACAAAGACAACGTCGAGACCGTCGCCGAGCTGAAGTTCAAACACGACCAGATCATGGCCGAATACGAGGAGTAAACACTCCCCTTCCCGATCCCTCCAGGTCGGGAATCTTACCCCCTATGTGCCTGTACCGCAGCTGCCGCCCCTCTGCTTTTCAGGACAAAGTACCCCCCCACAACGTCACACCGTAACCGAAGATACTCAGCATAACGACGCCTATTGTCACCAATTCTAAGAGCGCCTTATGGGCAAAACTGTCGGGGATCATCTGCACGAGGATAATCGAGAGTGCCCCCTTCATCCCGCTGAAGGTGAGGATGAACCACCCCTCAAACCCCACCGGTTTGATCAGGTTGAACCGGTGGCCGAAGAGGGCGAACTTCGCCATAGAGAGTGCCCGGATCAGCGTCGTCGCGGCGAACATGACAAGGATCTCGTACCGGTAATACCAGAGCTGTTCATAATCGACCATTTCCACCAGGGTAAAGAAGATCATGACCGTCGCCAGGTAGCCGAACTCCTTTGCCATCTTGAAAATATACTCCAGGCGCTGTTCCGTCGTCGCCTGATAGCCGCCGAAACGGAGCTGATGATAGAGCTGCTTAAGCCGGTAGCTTTTCGTTATGCGCGCTTCGCGGGCTTCGCTGCGCCACAGATCGGCATCGATTCAGGCTTTCGTGGCGATGATGGCCGATCCCACCAAAGCGCGACAGCACGGACTGCACGCTCACCGCATCGGTCGCCATGTTGATCGCGAACAGCACCACATACCCACCCAGGCTCAGCGGGGCGAAGAGTTCCAGTTGGTACAGGCTGGCCCCCGCCGCGATGGAGAGCGCCACGGCGAAGAGCGCCAGGTAGAAGATCTCAAAGCCGAAACGCCGCACATCCGCAAAATGCAGGTGCAGCGCATCCCCCATAAAGATGAGCGGGATACAGATCAGGATCACGGTGTCGAAGTGGGCACGCAGATCGAGCGGAACGGGCAGCAGGCAGCAGGTGGTAGACAAGGTAGGAGCCGATCAGCGGCAAAAAGAGGGCGGGGACCTTCAGACGGTCGGCCAGCGTATCGGAGATGACGACCACGGCCAAGAGGGTAATCAGCATGATTTCGAGGGCAAAAGAGTGCATGGAGCTTCCTGTTTTTCGCCATTATAGCGTGTCAACCGGGCGCCTGGGGCTTGAAGCAATTTCGACCTTCCCCTGCCCCTTGGCGGACTATGAGGCGGATTTTAGTATAATCCGCTCAAAAAGGCTCACTTATGGCGAAGCGCACCACGATCATCGATATCGGGTCCAACTCCGTACGAATGGTGGTCTTCGAAAAAAGCAGCCGCTTTGCCTTCTCCTTGTTGCATGAGTCCAAAAGCCGCGTCCGGATCAGCGAAGGAGCCTATGCGGCCGGCGGAACCCTTCAGCCCGAAGCCATTGAACGCGCCATGAAGGCCCTCGGGGAGTTTTTGAGCATCGCCCGCTCCTACGGCAGCCGCAAACTGCTCTGCATCGCGACCTCCGCCGTCCGCGATGCTCCCAACCGCGCCGACTTCCTCTCCCGCGCCAAAAAGGAGCTCGGCCTGCAGATCAAAGTGATCGACGGCGAGAAAGAGGCCTACCTAGGCGGGGTTGCGGCCGCCAACCTGCTGCCCTCCATGACGGCCCGGACCATCGACATCGGCGGCGGCTCTACGGAGTACGCCTGCATCGCGTCGGGGAGCGTCATACAGAACGCTTCGCTCGACCTCGGGACCGTCCGGCTCAAGGAGCTTTTCTTCGACCGGGGCGATATCGATGGGGCCAGAGCCTTCATCGATACCCAGTTCGCCGCGATGCCGCCGGTGAGTTCTCCTATAGTCGTCGGGATCGGCGGGACCTTCCGTGCCCTCGCGCAGATTATCCAGAAGAACCAGGCCCATCCGATGAAGAAGCTGCATGCCTTTACCTTCGGCGCAGATGCGGTTATGGCCCTGGGAAAGAAGATCCTCGCCGCCCCGGACGACGCAGCCCTCAAGCAGCTCGGCGTCAAAAAAGAGCGCTACGATGTTATCCGTCCCGGAACCCTGATCCTCATGCGCTTTTTGCAGCATGTCGGCTGCGAAACCCTGGTCACCAGCGGGGCGGGGGTACGCGAAGGGCTCTACCTCACCGACCTCCTGCGCCACAACCGCCACCGCTTCCCGGAGGGGTACAACCCATCCCTGCGCTACCTGCTTGATTGCCATACGATCGAAACGACCTTCTCCAACCAGCTTTCGACCGTGGCCATGCGCCTCTTTGATCTGCTGCAATCCTCCATGGAACTCCCCGAGGAGACCCGCCGCCTCCTCAAGATCGCGGCGCAGCTGGCCAAAGTCGGCGCTTCGGTCCACTTTTACTCCTACCACAAGAACAGCCAGTACCTCGTCGAAAGCGCCCTGGAGTACGGCTACAGCCATGAGGAAATCATGACCGTCGCGGCCCTGGTCCGCTACCACAAGAACCGCAGGATCGCCAAGGCGTTCCAGAGCGACTACCAGCGGCTCCTGCCCAAGGCGAAGATTCTCAACCGCCTCAACCTCGTGCTGGCCCTGGCCGACGCCCTGCTGGCCCACCGCCCGCGCAACATCGACTTTGAACTGACGCTCGATGAGGCAGGCGCACTGCATGTACGCGCCGCAGAAGGCGCACCCCTCTACCTGGCAAAAGAGCAGATCATGCGCCTCGGGATCGAGAAAGAACTGACGGTTTATATCGTTTAGGCACAACCGCCTGGCCGCGTTGACGGTCAGGACGCGGGAGTTTAGAAGCGCTGACCGATGGTAAATTCGAAGTGGGAGATCCGGTCGTCCGTTTCCGGGTTGATCGGGTTGGCGAAGAGCAGCTGCAGCGGTCCCATCGGCGAGAACCACTCCAGCGACACTCCGTAGCCGCCGCGGGAGAATTCCGACAGTGCAGAGGTACCGATCCAACCCCAGTCCAGGAAGGTCGTCAGGCGCATCTTCGCCTTCGGGGCCAGCGGGAAGCTCAGCTCCACGTTGTTCGAGAAGGTCTGCTTCCCGCCGATCCGGACATTGTCGCCGGAAGTGGCATTGTAGTAGTACGGCATCGAGTACGACTCATACCCGCGGACGGAACCGAGCCCGCCCATGTAGAGGCGCTCCGCCAGCGGCAGATAGCCTGTATCGCGGGCGAGGTAGTAGCGCGCTTTATAGCGGAAGATCAGGTCAAACCCGAGCCACTCGTCCAGCCCGTTGTACTTGCTCAGTTCCGTCCGGCTTTTGACATAGTCCGCCTGGGCTCCAAGCCCGGCGCGCTCGATGCTCTCCAAGACCGCCCAGCCGCTCCGCGCAACGTAGTAGTCATCGGTGTTGTCGAAGCTCATAGCCACCGAGACGGCGCTCTTCGCATAGCTCTCGAAGAAGCGCTGCTGATCCTGGGTATAGCGCGACAGGTTCGCGTCTTTGTAGTTGATGTTGGAGTAGGTGTAGTTGAGGAAGCCCGAGATGTAGCGGCTGAAACGGTGACCGGTCCCCAGCGACACCCCGTCGGAATGGGTCGTATAGTCGTTGTACTGGAAATCACTGTAGAAGACCGAGAAGTTGCCGCTGAAATCGCTGTCGTTCAGACGCGGGTTGGAGATATTGAACGAGTAGTTGTTCGAACGCTGCGAACGCTCAAGGCGCAACCCGACGTTGATCCCCGATCCAAAAATGTTGCGGTCGCTGACACCCACGCTGAGCATGAAACCGCCGTAGCTGCCGTACCCGCCCCCGAGCTGGATATTGCCCGTCGGTGCCTCTTTGACCTTGACAACCAGGTCCATGGAGTGGTCGTCGACCCGTTTCTCCTCGATCGTGTTGGCGTCAAAATAGCCGGTACGCCCCAGGGCATTGCGCGAATCCTGCAGGTCCGTCAGTGAATAGAGGTCGCCCGGCCCCAGGTAGAGCTCCCGACGGACGATACGGTCGAGGGTCCGGTTGTTCCCCGCGATCACGACGTTGCGGATCCACACTTTCTCACCCGGGATGATACGGTAGATCACCTCGAGGGTCCCCGCTTCTTTGTTTTTGCGCAGGTCGGGGAGGACGCGGACATAGGCATACCCCAGGTCCGCGATCTTCGTTTTGATGCGCTCGGAATCCTCACGGAACGTTTTGATGTTGAAAGGCTTCTCCGTTTCCAGGGTGATGACATCGCGCAGTTCGGCGTCATCGATAACGTGGGTCTGCTGGTGCAGCTCGATCTCCTTGGTGATATAGACCTGCCCCTCGGTGACCTGGTAGCTCATCTCGGCCGTATAGTCGTCGAAATCGATCCGGGTGAACGGGGCATCGACCTTCGCGTCCATATAGCCGTGCTGCATATAGGTATCGCGAATCCGCATCGGGTCGTACTGCAGCTGGTCGAGCATCATCTTCCCGTCGTTGCGGCCCCAGAACCACCCCATGAACTGATGCTCTTTGTTGGCGATGTTGTCGTCGAAGATATCGGGGTCTAGCCCCTCCACACCGCTGAAGCTCAGTTTTTCGATCAGGATCGTCTCCCCTTCATTGACGACGAAGGTGACGCCGACGGAACCGTTGTCAAGGTGCTCGGTTTCGATCTCGACGACGGAGTCGATCTTCCCCTCCTGCGAGAGGTTGTCGACAATGCGTTTCTTAGCCGCCTCGAGTTTCTTGGGATCGTAGAGGGTCCCTTTTTTCAGCTGGACGACATCACGCAGGGTGTCCTCGTCCTTCTCTTTCCACCCCTTGAGCTCGATACGTGAAATGACCGGTTTTTCTGTGAAATGGAACGTCAGCGTGCCCGCCTCGAACGTCGCGTAGATGTCCGTAAAGTAGCCCTGTGCGAAGAAGCGTTCGATGGTCTGGTCGACCTTCTCCGTCTCCAGCGGCGCTTGCGCTTTTTGCATCAACAGCTGTTCGGCCACCCCTTCGGAGATGTGGACCAGCCCTTCGAATTGTACTTTTTCAACGGTTTCGGCGGCGAACGCAAGCGTCGAAACCGTCAAAAACACCGCTATCAGTGCCGACCAGTGTTTCATCAGAACCCTATTTGCATCTATTTTTTGTTTTTAAAAAGAAGGATTCTACCAGCCCGCAGGTTAATAGGACGTAAAAAGCCACCTCTAATCCTGCGGCCGCTACAATTAGCGCGACATTAAGGAGGCGCAATGACACTGGGAATTATCGGACTGGGACTGATGGGTGGCTCACTGGGGATGGACCTGCGGCGGCTGCCTTTCGTCAATGAGGTGATCGGACACGACCACAACGCCTCCCACTGCGACACGGCGCTGGAGCTGGGGCTCGTTGACAAGGTCGTCGATTTCGACACCGTCTTGCAGTGCGATACGATCGTCCTCTCCGTTCCCGTCGACGGCATTATATCTATTCTGCAGCAGATGCCTGGCCGTATCAAAGCGGACGCGACCGTCATCGATCTCGGCAGTACGAAAGCCCGTATCGTCGAAAGCATCCCGGAGAGCATCCGCCGCAACGTCGTCGCCGCCCACCCGATGACCGGGACCGAGAACTTCGGCCCCAAGGCAGCTATCACGGGACTCTACAAGGAGAAGGTCGTCGTCCTCTGCGACATGGACGAGTCCGGCAAGCGCCAGCAGGAGACGGCTGTGCGCCTCTTCTCGGGACTGCACATGCGGCTGCACTACATGCGCGCCCACGACCACGACCGTCACGCCGCTTTTATCAGCCACATGCCCCACGCCATCTCCTACTCCCTGGCCAACACGGTACTGAACCAGGAGGACAAGTACAACATCCTCGCCCTTGCCGCCGGGGGTTTCCGCTCCATGAGCCGCCTGGCGAAGAGCTCGCCCAATATGTGGGAGGATATCTTCCGCCAGAACAAAGAGCACCTCCTCGAGGCGATCAACCTCTTCGAAGATGAGCTCAGCGCCATGAAAAAGGCGATCAAAGAGGAGGCGTGGGACGAAGTGCATGACCGCCTCGAGACGGGCAAAAAACTGCACGAGATCCTTTTATGACCGAAGCCAACACGATTCTCCCGCAGAATCTGCAGGACCTTATCGCCAACCTCTCCTATGTATAGGCCGTACCGCTGGGGACCCAGCAGGGCAACCCCTTCGTCGCCGTCAAGATCGCCGACACCAACAGCAGACTGCTCGAGGACAACGCCGCCCCCATGTCGTCCTTGCCACGGGGGGCTAGGCTACCCCCAGCTCGGCGCCGAAGGGGACGGCCACGCCCTCTCCGAGCAGGCGGGCCACTCCGTCACCGCGCTCTACCCGGCCATGATGCCGCTTGGGACCAAAGAGACCTAGGTAGGGCACTGCCGCGCCGACACGATCCCCAAAATCACCATCAGGGTCGATCTGAAAAAGGCGAAGAAACTGCGCGCCACCGGGGACCTCAGTCATAAGTCATAGGGGTCAGGTGATAGTGATAGGATTTAATTGGCTATTTTTTATTTAGACTCTTCTAAAAATACTATTACTATCA
>JACXUG010000128.1 GCA_014764065.1 Campylobacterales bacterium | reverse complement strand
GTAGAAGAAGTGGCGGCGGTTCAGCATGGCGACGACCTCGTCGATCTCCTCGATGTGGTGCAGGTTGAGGTCGGCGTAGACCATTTCGCAGTGGTCGGTGTGCATCAGGTCGATCGGCTCATCCAGCGCTTCGGGGTCGGGCAGCCCTTCGATGATGATGAAGCCGACATTGATGTGGGGGTTGAAGTGGTGGGTGAGGAGCTGCCGGTTGGAATTGGCCGGGTGGCTGACGGAGGCTTCGACCCTGGCACAGCGGTAGGTGGCCTCGATCTGCTCCGCATAGCGGCCGGACAGGAAGCGGTAGCGCTTATGGGTGTCAAAGACGAGGAAGTTGATCATCGCCCCGCTGCGCAGGGATGCTCTGATCTGGCGTTCGATCTCCGTCTGGGAAGGGAGCTCGCCGAGCACGATCGCCGTCTCGCACATCCCGTGGGAAAGGTTTGCCTTCTGGCTGAAGGGGTGCAGCATCAGCGCCTCCCCGTAGACGGCGACGATGGAGACGACTTCGCGGTCCTCGTTGAGCTGGCGGATCTTGACGGGGTCGTAGAACTGGCTCTTGTAGTAGGTGCAGTGGTAGCTCTTGTAGATGAGCTGGGCAACCCCCTCGTGGGGGCGT
Organism: Campylobacterales bacterium; assembly: GCA_014764065.1. GTDB lineage: Bacteria > Campylobacterota > Campylobacteria > Campylobacterales > Sulfurimonadaceae > Thiomicrolovo. The sequence continues at coordinate 1,785 of JACXUG010000128.1, read as the reverse complement.
GCTCCGTGCGCGCTTTTGCCGAAGATCTCGATCTCGAAGGTATCGGCGGAGGCGAGCATCACCCCGTACTTGTAGCCGATCTGCCCGTCGGAAGGTAGGGGTAGGCGTGCAGTCCGAAGATGGCCTTGACCCCCTCAAGTGCCCCGTGTTCGATCATCTGGGAGTTTCCCCCCTCCGCTTCAAGAATGCCCTTGAGCATTTGGGTCGTCTGCGCTTCCGCCCCGGAGAGCTCGGGATGGGTATGCAGTTCATGCCGCAGGGTCACGATCTACTCCTGGATGGTGTCGATCGTTTCGAACAGCGTGCTCTGATCTGTTTCCATGCATCACCTCACCTGTGTGATTTGATTCTAGTGCACTCCGATTGAAAGCAATCTTTGATGCGGCAGCCCTCGCTTATGCTAAAATGAACCGACACGAGGGGACTTATGCGGTACGGGCTGATACTTATTCTTTTCACGGCACTGTTGACGGCGGCACCGGCGAGTGGGCCGAGCGTTACGACAAGGCCAGGCAGATCGCGGCACAGGAGGGGAAGATCGTCTACCTCCTTGTCACCGCGCCAGGCTGCCGCTGGTGCAAACGCTTCATACGCACTACGCTCAAAGACAAAGCGGTCCGGAAGCGTCTGGCGGCGTTGGCTGTCGGCGTGGAGGTCGAGCGTGACAGCGGCACTTATCCCGCCAAATTCAAGGCGCCGATGATCCCCATACACTATTTTTTAAGTGCCGATGAGTGGATTTTGGTTAAAATGCTGGGCTACTGGAACATAGAGGATTTTATGTCCATAGTCGATGAGGTAGAAAGGAAACGAAAGTGATGCAGTATGTTCAGACAGACAAAGCCCCGGCGGCGATCGGACCCTACTCTCAGGCGGTCAAGGTAAACGGGATGGTCTACACCTCCGGACAGATCGCGCTGACCCCGGCGGGCGAGATGTGTGAGAACGACATTACGGTCCAGACGAAGCAGGTGCTTGCAAACCTGACGGCAGTCCTTGAAGCGGCGGGAAGCGGGCTGGATAAAGTGATCAAGACAACGATCTTCCTCGATAACATGGACGATTTCGCGACCGTGAACGCCCTCTATGCCGAAGCCTTCGGCAAGCATAAGCCGGCACGTTCGACGGTGACGGTCAAAACCCTGCCTAAAAACGCCCTGGTGGAGATCGACGCGATCGCCCTTGCGGATTAAAGCCTTTTTGGCTATAATTCGCCCACTAAAAGAACAGGGACCTCTCTTGAAGACTGAGAGTGTAACCAGAGGATTGCGCTGAAACAGCGGCTGCGTGTTGCTCTTGGCTCTCCTCCATCCAGGCGCTAAAAGGCCTGATCGAACTGATTGTCACGTTTTGATGAGGCGGATACACTCTGAGTCTTTAAGTCGAGATTCTTTTCTATACATTACAAGGAAATGCTATGTACGCAATCATCAAAAACGGTGGCAAGCAGTATAAAGTAGAAGAGGGCGATATCCTCCTGCTTGACAAAATGAGCCTCGATCCGAAAGCAACGCTCGAGATCAAAGAAGTACTCGCAGTCAATGCCGGTGAGCTGAAAGTCGGTGCTCCTTTTGTTGACGGTGCGGTTGTTACTGCAGAAGTCATCAACGAAGGCCGCGACAAGAAAGTTACGATCTACAAAAAGCGCCGTCGTAAGGACAGCAAACTCAAGCGCGGTTTCCGCCGCAGCTTCACCCGCGTTCGCATCACGAAGATCGCGGCGTAATCACAGGAGGAGTTCGATATGGCACACAAGAAAGGTCAAGGTAGTACACAGAATAACCG
>JACXUG010000060.1 GCA_014764065.1 Campylobacterales bacterium | reverse complement strand
CGATTATCGACCAGAGGCCCTCTGCACTGCAGCAGCTACAGGAGAGCATCGACGTTTTTACCATCGCAGGCAACATTGAGGATCCCGACACCTACGCTCTTCGTTTTATGATTCACCCCGATTCTCACCCGTTCCATACTGTTCCTTTATTGGTACCCAGTATAGACAAAGCGGCATGAGGGGCTGATTAAGCTGCCACTCCCGCGTTTTTTTCCGCAAAAACGCCCGCCATCGTTTCATCAGCCGTTTGAGACTATAATCGGTCGCATCGTTTCTGCATTCCCCGGACAACAGAGACTTACGACAAGGAGAGACAGTGGCACAAAAAGACAAAGAGAAATGGGATAAGAAGTACACCGAGATGGAGGGGCTGCTCGAACGCAGGCCGCCGAGCGAACTGGTCAGCGCGCATACCGCCGAAGCCCCTGGAACAAAGGCGCTCGACCTCGCCTGCGGCGGCGGGCGCCACAGCCTCTATCTGGCCGAAAGGGGTTTTACGGTCGATGCCGTGGATATCTCGACCGTCGCCCTCGCGGCGCTGCGTGAAAAAGCGGACCTAGAGCACATCAACCTGGTCGAAGCGGACCTCGACACCTTCGTCCCCGAGAGGGAGGCCTACGACATGATCGTGAAGACAAACTTCCTCGACCGCGACCTGATCGGGCGTGCCAAAGTGGCGCTGAAACCCGGCGGCATCATGGTCGTCGAGACCTATATGGCCGACGAAGGCAACGAGAAGCCCGATTCTAATCCCGACTTCCTACTCCAAAAAGAGGAGCTCAAATCGCTCTTCGGCGAGGGCTTCACCGTGCTCGAGTATAAAGAGTTCTGGAACGAACCGCACGAAAAATACCGTATGAAGAAACAGGCCATCGCCGTACGCAAAGGTTGATCGCTGTATAATGCGGCAACATTTTGAGAACAGGACAGGTTTGTGAGAGCACCCAGAGGTTTCGGCAAGCGCTACTTTACCCTCGCTTCCATCCAGGCGCACAGCGTAGCACCCGCGCAGAACGCCCTGCGCGTCTGCCTCGAGACCTATACCACCGCCCTGCAGCGCGACCGCGAAAGTGACGAGGAGCCGCCGGAAGAGCCCCTCGAAGCCCTCGCCTGCTTCGCCAACGACAAACCCTGCCACTGCGACTGTTACTTTAGACGCCGAACCTCCCTGACCCTGCGCGCGTGTCGCAAAAAATCCGCCTGTAACTGCAACTGCCGATTCTACAGCTTCCGCCGTACCGGGGTGCACCCGCCTCACCTCTGATTTTTTTCCATCTGTTCATTCCAACAAACAAAAAAGAAAAATATCAAAGGATATACCCATGTCAAAAAACTACGTTATCGGCTACCCGCGCATCGGGGAGAACCGCGAACTGAAATTCGCGCTGGAGAACTACTGGAGCGGCAAAAGCGACCTCGCGACCCTGGAAGCGAGCGCGGCAGAACTGCGCCGCCGCCACTGGCTGGAGCAGCATGACGCCGGCATCGCTGCCATCAGCTGCAACGACTTCAGTTACTACGACACGATGCTCGATACCTGTATCATGCTCGGCGCGGTCCCGGCCCGCTTCCGCAACATCAAGGACGAAACGCTCCGCTACTTCACGATGGCCCGCGGCGACAGTCAGCGTACCGCGATGCAGATGACCAAGTGGTTCAATACCAACTACCACTACATCGTCCCCGAGTTCGCTGTAGACGACACCTTCGCGCCGAACACCGCGAAGATCATCTCCGAATACCGTGAAGCAAAGGCCGCTGGGATCACCCCGAAAATCAACCTGATCGGCCCCCTCACCTTCTTGACTCTCGGCAAAAGCGTCGACAGAAACTTTGACCGCTTTTCCCATTTCGATGCCGTTGTCAAATGCTACGAAGCGGTGCTGACGGCGATCAGTACCCTCGACGAGCAGATCACCGTCCAGATCGACGAGCCGATCCTGGTGACGGGGCCGGATGCCAAAGCCCTGAGCCTGCTCAAACGCGCCTACGACCGCCTCGGGAACACCGTCCCACATGTGGAGGTGATCGTCGCGACCTACTTCGAACACGCCTGCGAGGCCGTCGAAGTCCTTGCCCATACGCCGATCAGCGGGATCGCCCTCGACTTCGTCCACGGTCCGCGCAACATGGATGCCCTCGCCACTATCGCCCAAAGCGGCAAGAAACTCATTGCAGGGGTCATCGACGGGCGGAATGTCTGGCGCAGCGACCTCGATGCCGTCGGCGATAGGCTCGAGACGATCGCGCAGACGGTGCCGAAAGCCCTTATCATTCCCGCCACCTCCTGTTCGCTCCTGCACGTCCCCTACTCGCTTTCAGCGGAAACGAAACTCGATGCGGAGATAAAGCAGTGGCTCTCCTTCGCAAAAGAGAAGCTGGCCGAACTGAACGTCGCCGCCAAACGCTTTGCCGGGGAGACGTTGAACGATGCGGAGCTGAGCCTTATGCAGCTCAGCCGGGAAGCCGTCCATACACGGCAACGCTCCCCGCGCATCCACGACGCCGCTGTACAGCAGCGCGTCGCAGCTCAGACAGGGACGGAACGTGCCGAGCCCTATGAAACAAGGATTAAGTCCCAGCGCGAGGCGCTGCGCTACCCCCTGCTGCCGACGACGACGATAGGCTCCTTCCCCCAGACCCCGGAACTGCGTACGCTTCGCCGCGACTTCAAGCGCGGCGACATCGATGCCCAGTCATACGAAGCGGGCATCAAAGCCTACATCGACGACTGCATCGCCTTTCAGGAGTCGATCGGCCTTGACGTGCTCGTACACGGCGAGCCCGAACGCAACGACATGGTCGAGTACTTCGGCGAACAGCTCGCCGGCTTTGCCTTCAGTACCAATGGGTGGGTCCAGAGCTACGGCAGCCGCTGCGTCAAGCCGCCGCTCATCTACGGCGACGTCAGCCGTCCCCTGCCGATGACCGTAGGCTGGACGACCTACGCGCAGAGCAGAACTTCCAAGATTGTCAAAGGGATGCTCACCGGTCCCGTCACGATCCTCAACTGGTCCTTCGTCCGCGACGACCTTCCCCGTGCCGACGTCGCCGCGCAGATCGCCCTGGCCATCGGTGACGAAGTCGACGACCTCCAAAACGCCGGTATCCGCATTATCCAGGTGGACGAAGCGGCCTTCAAGGAGGGGTACCCGCTTCGCCGCGAGAACATCTCCGCCTACGAGACCTGGGCCGTCGATGCTTTCCGCCGCAGCGTTGCCTGTGCGCGTAGCGAGACGCAGATCCATACGCACATGTGCTACAGCCAGTTCAACGACATCATCCATACCATCGAGGCGATGGACGCGGACGTCATCTCCATCGAGACCGCCCGCAGCGGCAACGCCCTGCTGCGTATCTTCAAGGAGGTCGGCTACAAGCAGGAGGTGGGTCCCGGCGTCTACGACATCCACTCCCCCCGTGTCCCGCCGGTGGAGGAGATGGTCGCGCAGATCCATGCCCTGCTGGAGGTACTGCCCAAAGAGCAGCTCTGGATCAACCCCGACTGCGGCCTCAAAACCCGCAAATGGGAAGAGGTCAAGCCGAGCCTGGCCAACATGGTGGAAGCCGTTCGGGAAGTGCGCGCCCATTTGACGCTATAATCGCATCCAAAAAAGGCGACGCAGCATGGACGAACCCCTCGAAATCCTCTACCGCGACGAGTGACTTGTAGCCGTAAACAAGCCCAGCGGGCTGCTCGTGCATCGCTCCTGGATCGACAAGGACGAGACCCGCTTCGCGCTGCAGCTTGTGCGGGACCAGATCGGGCAGTACATCTACCCCAGCCACCGCCTGCTGCTGGCCTCGACGAAGCTGAAACTCCCCACCCCGTCACCGGCGAACCGCTCTGCATCTGCGCCTCCTGCCACATGGTCATGCTGCCGCTGAACAAACTCGAACGCGGCTAGCAGAAGGCGAAGATGAAAGCGCCGACGATGCGCATGGTCTCGATGCGCCTGAAGATGATGATCCATATTCACAACGAAGACGAGGATATCCAGCGCAAAGTCGTCAAGGCCTTTATCAAGGAGTATATTGACGACCCCAATGAGGATTATGTCCCGTGCCCGCCTGAGATGGTGGAAAAGTTCGGGGTGATGACGCCCGTCAAAGGGTTGACGAACGCGCAGAAAGAAGCCGTTGCCGAATGGCTGTGGGAGCAGTTCTAGAGTGCAGAACGGCTAGAGGGAACGCAGGTGTTCGAGGAACGCCTCGGGCGGCTTGTAGCCGATCAGCGTCTTGTTCTCGATCAGTCTCCCCTCTTCATCGAAAAAGAGGATGCCCGGAGGTCCGAAGAGACCGAACTGTTTTGTGAGCGCCTTTTCGGGGTCACTGTTCTCCGTCACGTCCGCCTGCACCAGGATAAAATCCTCCAATGCGGATACGACCCGCGGGTCGGCAAAGGTGATCTCCGCATACTCCGCGCAGGCCGTACACCATGCGGCCGAGAAATCCAGCATCACTTTTTTTCCCCTGTTCGCCGCGAGGATCTGCTCCAGTTCCGCCGCGGAGTGGATCACCTGAAAGGCTACCTCCTTCGTCGATGCCGCAGTCGGGGTAGCGTCCGTGCACATCTTCACCTCAAACCCTTTGAGCGGCTGCGTCAACGACGTACCGCCTGACAGGGCCCCGACGAGCAGGATTGTTCCGTAGAGCATAAAGACGATCCCGATCGCCTTGATAAAGGAGTGTATTGAGCGGCGGACACCGCCATGGACCGGTTCGAAAGCGCCGAGGTAGACGGCGGCGACGATGAAGTAGATCGACCAGAGCATCATCGTGATCCAGTCCGGGATAACCCGGGAAACCATCCAGATGGCGATCCCGATCATGACCGCGCCGAATACCTCCGTGACAATGTTCATCCAGCCGCCCGGTTTCGGCATGAACCTTCCCGCACCAATACCGATGAGCAGGAGGGGGGCCCCCATCCCGATGCCCATGACGAAGAGGGCCACGCCGCCGAGCGCCGCATTGCCCGTCTGGCCGATGTAGATCAGTGCCGCCGCCAGGCCGGGGGCCACGCAGGGGCCGACGATGAGTGCGCTCAGAAAGCCCATCACCGCGACACCGATAAAGCCGCCCTTCTCACCCGCCTTGTCGGAATAGCGCGACAGCCGTGTCTGCAGCGTCGCCGGGAGCCCGATCTCGTAAAACCCGAACATGGAAAATGCCAGCGCGACAAAGACCAGTGCGAAGGCGCCGATCGCCCACGGGTTCTGCAGGATCACCTGCAGGTTCTCGCCGAACAGGCCGGCCATGATTCCGGCAATCGTGTAGGCAAACGCCATCGCCAGGACGTACGCCAGCGAGAGGGTAAACCCGCGTCTGGCCGTCAGCTTCTCCCCCTGCGAAACGATGATGGAGGAGAGGATCGGGATCATCGGGAAGATGCAGGGCGTAAGCGAAAGCGCCAGACCGAAGCCGAAGAAAAGTGCGAGAATCGCCCAGAGACTTCCGCCCTTGAGCGTATCGACGATGATATCCGTTTCGCTCTCGCCATGCGTGCCAGCCGGAGCTTTCTGTTTTTCGGGTGCCGCGGCGGCCCCCTCTCCCAGCCTGGAGAGATCGACGTCGAAGGTGTACTCTTTGTTCTGCGGCTCATAGCAGAGCCCGCGCTCCGAACAGCCCTGGAACGCAAATGCCACCGTGACAGGGACAATGCCCGTTTTCTGCGATGATGTCAGGATGATCTCGACCGGCACCTTGTGCAGGTGGACCATGTCACCGTCATGCTCTTCCGCATCGCTGTTGACCTTCACTTCGGAGATGGAGACCCCGGAGGGCGCCTTAACCTTGGCATCGAGCTTGTCCGCATAGACATAGATGCCCTCACCCAGTTCGATGTCGATGGCGATGTGCTGGTTGTCCAGCAGTGATGCCTTGGGCTTAAACGCCTCTTCGGGCATCAGGAAACTGCTTTGAAAGGCGAAGAGGAGTGTCGCCGAAAGCAGGGTAAAAAACGCAATAAACCGTTTCACAGAAAACCTTTGTGACAAAGTTGCGCCACATTTTAGCGCAAGAAGCAAAAACGTATCAGTAACATACCCCTGCTGCCGCGGGGCCAGGGGAGAGGTTCTACTTCAGGAACGGCAGCAGCTGGGCATAGAAACAGGCGGCATGCTGTACGGCGTCGACACAGACACCCACTGCCGTGTCAGCTTGAAGCGGAAACTGCCGACGGTACGTGCGGGATCACGGTGGGCGTACGTCGATTCGGCTGTATTGAAAGTGGCGAGCAGTCCCCGCGCCGCCAGCAGCATGGGGCCGAGTATCCGCGTCATCTCCGCCCGCTCGCCGCGCTAACAGGCCAGACGGTAGGCCGCCATCAGCCCCTCGCAGCGGGAGCCGTCATGATAGACATGGTCGCCGAAGCGGTAGTAGAAACCGCCGGGATAATCGGGGTAGAGCGCGTCGCCTGGCATATACATGTGCCGGTTAAATTCAGAGGTATGAACAAATCCGCTTTCTATCTTCACCTTAAAGAGTGCGAGTTTAGGTTCAACCATCGTTATCGGTGTCGTTTTTTTGTCAAAGCATTGGAATATGAAAGCATAAAAGCCCCGATCTCTACGTTCTTGATAAGCAGTAGAACACCCTGTAGCCGCCCTATACGTGCTATAATCAGCCAAAAGAGCATGTATGGGCACAAAGCACGATATGCTGGGCACGGAACTGGAAACGGGCGAGATCCTCAAGGAGATCGTCCATGACGACCGCAGGATCGAAAGCGCCGAGGCGTTCGAGCGGGAACGGCGTGAGCACAACAAGAACGGCAAGAAGCGGGTAGCCGTCTGGATCCGCAAGAGCGTGATCGACTACGAGGATGAGCTCAAGTAGCTGCAGATCGAACTACTGAAACTGCAAAAACATGTCAAGGAGCAGGGAGTGAAACTGCTGCTTATCTTCGAAGGGCGCGACGCCGCCGGCAATGGCGGGACAATCAAGCGCATCACCGAGCATCTCAACCCCGCGGCACGCGCGTCGTGGCGCTCAACAAACCCTCGGACGTTGAGAAGACGCAGTGGTAATTCCAGCACTACGTCGAGCACCTCCCCAGTGCGGGCGAGATCGTCCTATTCGACCGCAGCTGGTACAACCGCGCCGGGGTCGAACCCGTCATGGGGTTTTGTACCTAGGACGAGCACCAGGAGTTCCTGCACGAAGTCCCCCAGTTCGAGAAGTTGCTCGTCAATGCCGGCATCATCCTCGTCAAGTTCTACTTCTCCGTCTCGAAAAAAGAGCAGGCAAAGCGCTTCAAGGAGCGCGTACACAACCCACTAAAACACTACAAGCTCTCCCCCATCGACCTGCGTTCGCAGGAGCTGTGGGACAAATACACCATCGCCGAATACTCCATGTTCATGGCCTCGCACACCGAACACGCCCCCTGGACGGTCATTCATGCGGACAAGAAGAAAAAAGCGCGGCTCAACTGCATCAAATACATTCTGAAACAGCTCGATTATCATGACAGGGTGGAGAAAAAAACTGAAGACGGACAGCGAAACGCTCTATTCGGCAGACAGGATGATCGCCACGTTCGACAGCAGCGTCGCCCTGCAGCCCGAAAAGGGTGAAAAAGGGGCTTAGATAAAGTTCAGGATCTCCGCTTCGATCTGCTCTTTTTCGATGATGGTCTCCTGGACGACCGGCTTGTCGAAGAGGGCCTTGATCATGTCGGGGATACTGATATTCGCTTCGGCAGCGATCGCGTTAAGCGCGTCGATGTCGTGCGTGTCGATCTCGCCGGTGAGCGCGTTGGCGATCGTCGGGGAGAACTTCGTCCACTCCGCCGTGGAGTAGGCGATGGTTTTGAGCTCCTTCGTCGCGCAGCTCTCGTAGGCTTTGAAACAGGTCGCCGTGTGCGGGTCCATGAGGTAGCCGTTCTCCAGCGCAATCTTGATGAACTGCTTGCCTTCGTCGCCCGTCGCGAAATCCGCCGCAAAGAACTCTTGCAGTTTGGAGAGTTCCATCGTACAGAGCTCGTAGTAGTGCTCGTTGTCGAGCTGCTCCATCAGCGCCTTCGTGCGCGCTTCGCCGAAGAGGTCGTACAGGATGCGCTCGACGTTTGAGGATTTGAGGATATCCATCGCCGGCGACGTCGTGGCAACGACGTGGGCGTCGCGCAGGTCGTATTTCCCCGTCGTAATGAGGCGTGTCAGAACGTTGTTCTCGTTGGAGGCGATGATAATCTTCTCGACCGGCAGCCCCATCTTCATGGCATAGTAACCGCCCAGGGCGTTGCCGAAGTTGCCGCTCGGCACATCCAGGTAGACCTTCTCGCCCATCGTGATGGCACCCTGGCGCACCAGTTCGAGGTAGCTGTGGATGTGGTAGATGATCTGGAAAATGATCCGGCCGAAGTTGACGGAGTTCGCCGCGGAGAGGGAGGTGTTCTTCTCCTTCAGCGCCGCCTTGAAGGTGTCGGAGCCGAGCAGGTATTTGAGCGCACCCTGGGCGTCGTCGAAACTTCCCTTGATGCCGATCACTTTGAGGTTTTCCGCATCCTCGGTGACCATCTGCAGGCGCTGGACATCGCTCGTACCGCCGTCGGGGTACATACACGCGACCTTGATGTTAGCGCGGTTCTTGAAGGTTTCCAGCGCCGCCGGACCCGTGTCGCCGCTCGTCGCCGCAAGGATCAGGTAATTCTCGTTTCTGGCCTGCGCAATGGAAGAGAGCACGACGCCGAAGGGCTGAAGCGCCATATCTTTGAAGGCACGGGTCGGGCCGTGGTAGAGTTCGCTGACATAGAGGTCCTCTTTGACCTTGACGACCGGGACGGGGTTGGAAGGGTCGTCAAAAGCGTCGTAGAGCGCGAGCGCCTCGTCGATGACCGCTTCGTCAATGTCGATACCGAAACGCATGAGCATATCCTTTGCCATCGTCTTGTAACTGCCGCCAAGGTGCTTTTGCAAGAAGGTCTCGCCCAGCTCCGGAAGCGCTTCAGGGACGTACAGCCCGCCGAAAGAGGCGATCGGGCTCAAAATCGCCTGGGAGAAGGTTACTTTTAAAGGATGGGTTCCGTCATTTCCACGTGTCTCGATAAACTGCATCATCTTCGCTTTGAAAAAATTTTTCGCAATTATAGCGAAGCGGGGGTTAGAGGCGCCCTAAACGAAACGGTGGCGTTTTTCGGGAAAATCGACAACCCTTCCCCTGCGTACCTGAACCCCCTCCGAAGCCAGCAGGGCGATCTTGCCCCGGACACCGCCCTCGCCCGAATAACTGCCGACACGGCCGTCACTGCGGACGACGCGGTGGAATGGGACCTCCAGCGCATGAGGATTTCGGCCGACGGCCGTACCGACGGCGCGCACCGCCTTTGTGCCAAGGTAAGCCGCGAGGTCCCCGTAAGTCGTCACTTTCCCTTTCGGGATGCGCTTCAGCGCCTCCCAGTGCGTCCGCTGAAAAGGGAGCCCCGTTAACGAGCGCATTCGCCGGCGCCTTGAAGACGCCGCGCTCTCCATCGATTCTGGTGTAGATCCCCGCGTCAGCCCCTGCAATGCTGTCAAGGATGCAGAACCGCTCTCCTACTGCTTCGCAGTGGGCGATCATCGCCGACTGCACCTCGTAGGTGGTTGCACCCGGGATACAGACAATACCCACGTCATCGACCTGTTCCAGCGCGGTCAGCCCAGCGCACAGACTGTTATGATCTTCGACATTGACGACATAGCAGCGCTGCCCGCCGTTGGCAAAAAAACCCTGTACGGCCGGTGCAAGCCAGCCGTGGCGGTCGACACCCCTGCGATGGGCCTTGCCTCCCCCCGTCGCCGTCTCTTCCACATAGACACCGGGGGGGAATTTAGTGTTGCCACGCCCTCCCCCTACAG
>JACXUG010000059.1 GCA_014764065.1 Campylobacterales bacterium | reverse complement strand
TTGAAGACGTCGCAGAGCCCGCGGACCTGCTCCAGCGTCGTGCATTCGTTCGGCGCATGGATGGTGTCGTTTCGCACCCCGAACTCGATGACGTCGATGCCGTATTCGGCGATGAAACGGGCATCGGAAGTGCCGCCCGCCGTGGAGTGTTTGGGCCGCATCCCCGTTACCGACTCGATCGCCGCATCGATCGTCCGGACGATGTGGGTGTTCGCGTCGGTGACAAAGGGCTTGGCACTCTGGTCGAGGGTCAGGGTGTAGTCCATCTCCTTAAAATAGTGGTGGACGAATTCGGCGATGTCCTCCTTCGAGGTTTTCGTCGAGTTGCGGACATTGAACATCATCTTCAATTTGCCCGGCGTCACGTTGGTCACCTCCATCCCCGCACGGATGTCTGTCACGACGAACTGGCTGGGGCTGAAATATTCGTCCCCCTCGTCCAGGTTGACCCCTGCCATATGGTGCAGCACCTGGGCGACTTTATGGATGGGGTTCTTCGCCTTTTCCGGGTAGGCGGCATGCCCCTGTTTGCCCCGCTTTTCGATCACCCCATTGATGGAACCGCGGCGGCCGACCTTGATGGCATCGCCGAAGCGCTCTTCGCAGGTCGGTTCGGCGACGATACATGCATCGGGAAGCATCTCCTTCGCTTTGAGCCATTTCAGAAGCTCCACCGTACCGTGTTTCGCCGGCCCCTCCTCGTCGGATGTGAGCAGCAGTGAAAGGGTGCCCCCGAAGGTCTCCGTCTCTTTGACCGCCTGCAGGAACGCCGAGACGCCGGCTTTCATATCCTGCGCACCGCGGCCGTAGATCTTCCCCTCTTTTTCGACGGCCGTGTAGGGGTCGGTCTCCCACCCCTCCCCGGCCGGGACGACGTCAACATGCCCGGCAAAACAGAGATGGTTCCCGCTGCCAAAACGTTTGTAGATGAAAAGGTTCTTCACCTCGTCCACGTCGATGCGCACGGCGGTATAGTCGTCCAGGTAGCCTTCGACGAAGTCAAGGATGCCGCCGTCGTCCGGCGTCTCGCTTTTGCGCTCGATCAGGTGTTTGAAGAGTTCAACGACGTCCAAACTCAGCCTTTCGGGTTCTCATAGAAGACATATTCGGTCGAATAGTCGCTGATCTCGAAATAGAGCTTCTTCTCGCCGCTGTCCACCTTGTAGTTGAAGTTGCTGTCAAGTACGCCGTAGCTGTAGCGGTAGGGTCTCGGGGAACTGTCGTCGGTCCCCTTTGCCGTACTCATCTTGCCGATCTTGATGAAGCGCATCACGAGCTTGCCGCCGCTGTAGATATCGAGTACCCCGTTCGTCCCCGTCCAGTTCTGCAGCCCGTGGCCGAGCTTGTTCTGCGTCTCCTGGGTACAGCCGCCGAGCATCAGCAACGTGACGGTCAAAACAATCCATACTTTTTTCATCCTGGTCTCCTTCTCCGGCAAATCAATCACCGGATTATAACATCTTCGTTTCAAGCGCCCCTTACGATTCAGCCGCGGGCGATCACCCGTGCCTGCATTATAAGCTTCTCCATCCCGTATGGGTCCTCGACGTTGAAAAAGATCCCCTGTTCCGTGACCACGGCCGTCCCCGTGCCCCGTTCAACGGTCTCTTCGCCGTTGAAGTAGTCTTTGTTGCGGTACGCGATCGTATAGCGCTCCCCCGCCGTCACTCTGAGGGCTTTGAGCTGCTCTTGCGAATGGGGTTTGAACATCGGTCGTCCTCCTGCTAGAAATCGTCCATGTCGATGGAGGCTTTCCGCGGCGCTTCGGGCTCGTACCCTGGCAGGTCGACCGTGTTGATCTCCGGGACCTCCTCTTTGACGACCTGCACTCTGGCCAGCTGCTCCTCGACGTCAAGCTCCAGCCCGCTGGAGGTCATCACGAAGCCTTTGACAACGAGCTTGCCCTCATGGATCTCCCGGTGGTGGTCACGGCAGAGGGGGACGAGATTGTGGCGGTGGTTGACGGGCACGTGGCCGATGAACCCGCAGGCGTCGGCACTGGACTGGTGCGCGATGTGGTGCGCACCTTCCGCCTTCGCCCCGCAGATGACACAGGTGGTGACGTAGAGATCCTTGCTGCACTTGCTGGTGCGCTTTTTCACCAGCAGCTCCAGTTCGTCAAAGTCGTTGGAGAGGCGCTTGCGGATCCGGTTCGCCACCTCCAGGAACTCCGAGTCCATGTGCAGAGAGCGGGCGAACTCCAGACCGTAGACGCTCGAACCGCTGCCCGACTGCAGCACGCGGTTAAAGACAAGCTTGTCTTTGAGTGCATCATACTCCACGCTCAGGTGCAGGTCGACGACATTCTCCAGCCGCCGCATCTCCTCCATGTTGGCCAGCTGGTGCAGGTGGGTGGCGAAGAGGAAAAGGGAGCGCAGTTTCGCCAGTTTCATGATCGCGCTCGCGACGATGGCGACGCCGGAGAGCGTCTCCGTCCCGTGCGAGATTTCGTCGCCGAGGATCAGCGACCGTGTCCCGGCGCGGTTGAAGATGTTTTTGAGTTCCATCATCTCGACGGCGAAGGTGGAGAGCCCCTTTTGCAGGTTGTCGCGGGAGACGATCCAGGTAAAGAGCGACTCGAAGAGCGAGAATTTCATCGACGACGCCGGTACGTAAAAACCGGCCTGCGCCATCAGCACCGCCAGCCCGACGCTCTTCATCAGCGAGGATTTCCCGCTGGAGTTGATACCGTAGAGCAGGACGCCGTTGACATCATGGCCGTCGTGCACGGCGGGATCAAGCATGACCGTTTCGGGATAGGGAAGATCCATGTAGGCGCGGTTGCCCATGACGATGTCGTTGGGCACGTAGATCCCCTGCCGCTCCTGGATCTCGATCAGGGGATGGCGCAGCGCCATGAGCTGCAGGAAATTCTCGTCCTCATGGACATCGACGATGGTCGGGCAGGCAAAGTTGTACTGCTGCGCCGCGCGTGCGGAGGCGACGGCGACGTCGAGGTCGGCCACGTAGCCGATGATGCGCTCAAACAGGAGCGTATAGCGCCGCTCGAAGGTGCGCTGTAGGGCGATGAAACGCTCTTTGACCAGGGCGACGATCTTCGCCTGGTTGCGCATGATCTTGTCGGAGAGCTGTTCGGTCAGTTCCGAGGTGATCTTGACACTGTTGGTGAGCCGCTTGACGCTGAAGTCGCTGAAACAGACCGTCTCGTTTCCCAGGTCGACGCTGCCGGAGGCGAACTCCTTTTCGATCATCGCCCAGTGGGTCCGGCTCATGGAGATGTAGTGTCCCTCCTTGTCCAGGACCCCCAGGGAGACATAGCCGCCGCTCCCCGCAGCCGCCCCCTGTTCGCCGAGCATCCGTTCCATCGCGTCCATGATGATCGCGAAGTGCTGCAGCATCCGGGCGTTTTCGTCCACCAGTGCGTCCACCTGCACGTCGACACCCCGGCGCAGGAAGTTGTCATCAATGGTGCTGACGGTAAAACGGCGCGACACCTCCAGGTCGATGCTCTGCTCGATGTCGCGGATAAAAGTGTCGACCTCCTGCTCGCTGAAGGGGGTCTTGATGAGCTTGTGTCGTTTGACGAACTCCATCAGTTCCCGGATGCTGACGAGCGAGGCGTGGACATAGTTCACCTCGAAGGGGTGCAGGCGTGCCAGGGCGATCCGGCGGTGGAGCCGCTCGAGGTCATAGACCCCCCGAAGGGCATCGCCGAGCATCCGCACGTGCGGCATCACCCGGTCGATCAGCCCGTAGCGGCGCTCCAGCTCGCTGCGCTCCTGGATGGGGTTGAGCAGGCGCTCCTTGAGCAGGCGCTTGCCGATCGCCGTCACGCTCTTGTCGACGAGTTTAAGCAGTGTCATGTCGCTGCGGTCTTTGGAGATGACGCCCAGCTGTTCCAATGCATTGTTACCAAGGTACATGTAGCGCGTATTGTCGATCATCTTCGGCCGGGCAAGCTTCTGGATGATGTGGTAGTCGTGTTCGATGATGAAGTGCACCAGCGTCGCCAGCGCCTCAGAGACGAAGGGGTGGCGCTCCAGGTCGAGGTGTTCGATCGGCGACAGCAGAGACTGGATCTGGTAGACGTTTTCAAAGAGTTCGTTCTGGTAATCGATCTTCGGGCGTTCGTGGTTGACGCTGTAGGCGTAGTGCTCGCTGATCTCCAGGTAGCGGATCACCTCTTGCTGGTTCTCTACCCCCTCCAAGAAGGTCAGCACCACCTCCGTGGTGCGGTAGATGTTGAGCAGGTTGAAGATCTCATCCAGGGCGTAAGTGGGGTCTTCGCTCGTGCCGTAGGTCTCATAGAGCCAAGTTTTCCCCGTCGTCACGTCGATGGCCGCATAGCCGACGCTGTAGATATCTTTGTGGCGGTCGATCAGCAGGGAGACGATGTAGTTGTCGTCGTTGTCGACGGTATGGTCAAAGTTCGTGCCCGGGGAGATGATCTGCCCGATGAAGCGCCTGAGCTTCGGCGGCACCCCCTTCTGGCGGATGACGATGATCGTATAACGCTGCTCCTGGATCAGGCGGCCCAGGTAGCGCTCGAACGAGACGGAAGGCACCCCGGCAAGAAAGGGATTCTTGACGCTGTTTTCGGCAATGTTCTTGTTTTTCTTGGTCAGCTGGATATTGAGCAGTTCGGCCATCTCCTTGGCCTTACCCACCTGCATGTCATCATTGTTGACCTCGTAGACTTCGTAAAAGGTGCCGATCTCCATAAAGACGACCGTATCGCTGCCGTACTTCTCTTCGAAACGGTGCTGCAGGTCGAAATAGACCTCTGTCAGCAGGCGCTCCTTGCTGTTGAGAATCCCATCAATCTCGCTGTGTAGCACGACATAAAACCCTTGCGATGACGTTGTTTTTTGTAAGGAAAGATTATAGCTAAAACGGCTTAGGGAGAGTTGGTTCTAGAGGGTGGCGGCGTGCCGCAGCACGCCACCGTCGGAAGCGAGAGGTCTTAGAAGTCGCCGTTCGCTGCACGCGCCGGGATCTCATCCATTGCTTTTTTGACGCTGAGTGCCATTTTGAGCATATTAGCCGGGAGCTCGTAACCGCCGTGGATCGCCAGTGTCATGTCCATGCTGACGAGCCAGCGCTCACCGTTACCGTATTCAACCAGCATGATACGGCACGGCATGAAACCGCCGTAGTAGCGTGAAAAGTTCAGGAAGTCTTTCGCGATCGGAAGGCTACACAGGGAGAAAATACGCGCGTGCTTGACTTCGGTCGGTGCCGCATCGTCTTTCGTGAACATCTTGACGTCGCCCGTGACGCGCATGTTGTACTCTTCTGCCAGTGATTTGATCGTCTCGGCGACATCGTCGTTCGCGATACCATCTTTGACCAGCCACTCCTTCATCATAGCTCTTGCCGGGTCACCGTACTCAGTGACTTTCGTGAACATGTTGTCGTAGGCCTCCATTGCCTTGTCGTCCAGTTTGTACTGTTGCGTTACCGCGGTCCATCCCATGTGTATTGTCGAACAACCACTGATCATGAAGGTCATCATAATTGCAGCTACTGCTGTCATTACGTTTTTCATCTTACTACTCCTTGTAAACAATGTGATAAAATTGTACTATCAAAAAATTAAATAACTTAGAGGAAATCGAACTTTTTTGATTTTTTTATACAAAAACTGTGTAGAAACCGCTCAACCCAACACATGTTTGGGCAGGACCACGGCTTTGAAATCCCCCGAAAACACTTCCGTTTCGCCACAAAATGCATTTACCGTGATCTTATATTTTCTGCCGTCGCTTTCCATACACCGCGCTTTGAACAGCAGGGTTTCCCCCACGCGTGTCGGGGCAAGAAAGCGGCAGCTGCTCCCCGCCAGAACAACGGTCGGTTCATTGACGGCCGCCATAGCCGCGTAGTCGGCTGCGCCGAAAACGAAGCCGCCGTGCACAAGCCCCTCTTCATCCGCCGCCATGACCGGCGTCGTCTCCAGTTCGACCGCCGCATACCCTTCGTTCAGGGTAATGAGAGTCCCGCAGAGGCCCTTGTCTATTTTAAGGTGGGTGTTGAGCATCATGCTTTGGACTCCTTTGTCAGTCGGACGTAGACCCGTTTGGGGGCGGGATACCCCTCGACGGTTTTGGAGGGGTCTTCGGGATCGAGGAAATCTTCCAGGCTCTCTCCCTCGATCCACTCCGTTTTGCGCTGCTCTTCTGGGGTCGTCACGGAGGTCTCCAGCACTTCAAAGCCGGAGAATCCCGCCCGCAGACACCAGTTACGCAGCGCGGGTATGGTGGGAACGAAGTAGATGTTGGGGATCTTTGAGTACGCCCCCGCTGGGCTGAGGCAGATCTCCTCTTCCCCGTCAATCATAAAGGTATCGAGGTAGACCTCCCCGCTACTCTCAAGCCCCTTGTAAAGCTGCTTAAGCATCGCCACGGGATCGCTGCGGTGATAGAGCACCCCCAGGCAGAAGATCGTGTCGAACTTCTCTTCGTACTGCGGCAGGTGTTCGACGCCCAGCAGTTCATAGACGATCTCCGTCTTCGCGAAATGGTTGATAAAATCGAACTGGGTCTTGTAGAGCGCCGAGGGGTCGAACCCGACCAGCTTCGCCGGGGCATCCTCCTGCATTCGGAAAAGGTAGTAGCCGTTGTTGCAGCCGATGTCCGCCACCCGCTTCCCCTGCAGGTTGAAGTGGGGACGGAGCAGGTTGTATTTCATAAAGCTCTGCCACTCGGTATCGATGAAGAGTCCGAAGAGTTCAAACGGCCCTTTGCGCCACGGCATCATCATCCGTGCGACCGCTTCGATCTGCGTATGATCGACCGCTTCTTGCGTGCTCAGGCGGACCGTATCGCCGTAGCTGCAGGCCGTTTCGATCTCCGGGAGTGCCGCGAGTGCCTCCCGCAGCGGGGCGATGTTTTTCCATCCCATCCACGCTTCGCGTTCGCGGCGGACGGCATCGAGAGGAGAAACCGTCACGTTCAAATCGTCTCGTTTGTCTCGGCTGAAGGGGCCTTCTCCTCCTGCGGCGCCGCTTTGGTAGCGTTGTCGTCGCTGAAGATCTTCTTCACCTTGAAGATGGCATCGGTCACCGCCTTGCCCATCTTATCCCCGAAGCTCTCGCCGGCCTGCTGCTGCATCGCCGCGATCTGCGCCTTGAGGGTTTCGATCTCCGCGGCCTGCTCCGTGACCGTCTCGTTCATATCCGCCAGCTCGTCGCGCGCGTCGGAGGCGGCTGCTTGTGCCTCCGCTACCGCCGCCACGTTGACACCGTAACGGTAGACAAGCTCGCCGCCACCATAGCCCTGTTTGACCATAAAGCTGATAAACATGATAAGCGTCACTATCAGCGCCCCACGGGCCCATTTCTGCGCCAGCAGCATCGCCACCAGTTTGAACGCCAATGGAATGAGCAGCGCGTAGACGAGGTAGGTACCGAGCATCTTGTGCGCGCCCAGCGCTTCGCGCGCCTCATCGCCGAGCAGTTCGAAGGCTTCGCCGCCGTCCGCCTTGCCGGTGAAATAGGCCGCCACATAGAAAAGTACCGACAGCAGCAGCAGCCCGAGCGACGAGAGGCTGAGCGCACGGCGCTTGAAACCGAGGTTCGCCAGCTCCAGGAGCAGGACGATAATCGGCACTACAAGTGCGAAATGGATGATGACCGGGTGCAGCATCGCCGGCACCTCGAACGGCAGTGTTAGGGGGATGGAAATCTGGGGCAACTGCATGAAAACTCCTTGCTGACCTAGGTCCTTATGAGACGTATTTTAGCCATCTTTCGCTAAAATCAGCCTCATGCGTATCGTGAAAAAAGCGACTTTAATCTCCAGTGCAACGGCGGGTCTCCTCGTCCTCTTCAAGCTGGCCATCGGGATCGTCAGCGGTTCGGTTGCTGTTTTGGCGTCCGCGATCGACTCCCTGCTGGACCTTTCGGTCTCCTTCTTCAACTTTTTTGCCCTCCACCAGTCCGAGCGCAAACCGGACGAAAACTTCAACTTCGGCCTGGGCAAACTCGAAGCGGTCGCCTCCGTTGTCGAGGGGACCATCATCTCCATCTCCGGACTCTTCATCCTTTACAGCGCGATCGACAAGATCATCACGCCGCGGGCGATCGAGTACATGGAGGCCTTGATGGGGGTCATGCTCTTTTCCATCATCCTCACCGGCGCGCTGCTCCTCTTTCTGAACCACGTCGCGAAAAAGAACAACAACCTCATCATCCGTGCCGACGCGCTGCACTACAAGACCGACCTCTTCACCAATGGGGCTATCCTCCTTTCTCTGGGGATCATCCACTTCAGCGGCTTCGAGCTGATCGACCCGCTGCTGGGGATTGGGATCGCGATCTACATGATCTACTCCGCTTTCCCTATTCTCAAAGAGGGGCTGATGATGCTGCTGGATGTCTCTCTGAGCAAGGAGGAGATCGCCCGCATCACGACGATGCTCAACCGGCTGCAGAGGATCAACGGCCACCACCATCTGCAGACACGCCGGGCGGGCAGCGACATCTTCGTCTCTGTCCACCTCGTCTTTGACGACGCGACCTCCCTGCTCGACGCCCACAAGGTCAGCGACCAGGTCGAGAGCATGATCCGGATGCTCTTTCCCAACGACCGGGTACACCCCTTCATTCACACCGATCCCTATGACGATTCGGACATCAACGAGATGAAAGTCGAATAGCTCTACGCCACCTAAACAGCCGGACAGCCCCTGCCGTTCGGTGTTACTGAAAAAAGCGTTAGAATTACACTACTTTTGGAGGATAAAAATGAAAAGATTACTATTGACGACCACTTTTGTTGCGGCGGCCCTGCTGGCCAACCCCTATGAGAGCAAACCCGAGGAGATCGCCGCCGTCAAAGCCACCGGTCAGAAAGCCTCGGCCGCCCTGCTCAAAAGCCTCGGCGGCAACCTTCAGAAGCACCTTCAATCCGGCGGCCCGATGGAGGCCTTCGGGTTCTGCAGCGACCACGCCTATACGATGACGGAGGCTGTCGACCAGTCCATGGGCTCCGATGTCAGCGTCAAGCGCATCAGTCTCAAGTACCGCAACCCGGTCAATGCACCCCAGGGGAGTGAAAAAGCGATCCTCGAGTCCCTCGAAACCCTTCAGGCCAACGGGGTCGTTCTGCCCGACGAGGTCGTCGAAGTCATCGGGGACGGCGTCTACAAATACTACAAGCCGCTGCTGATCAACAAAGAGGCCTGCCTCAAATGCCACGGTGACATCGACAAGCTGCCGGAGCTCGCCAAAGCGATCCGTGAACGTTACCCCGAAGACAAAGCGACGGGCTACCGCATGAACGACCTGCGCGGCGCGGTCGTCGTCACCGTCAAGCACTAGGCTCCGCCTACTTCTCCTCGAAGCTCTCCGCGCTCATCGCGTTGAGCCGCCGCGCCAGCCGACCGATCTCGTCGAGCAGTTGCATCGAGACCCCTTCGAGCTGCTGGAAATACTCCTTTGCCAACGCTTTGTCACTGTCGGAGATCTTGGGTTTCAAATTGAAGAGTTTGCTGAAAAACGAGCGGTTCATCTCCCCGAAATAGAGTCCGAAAATCTTCAGATAGGTGTCGTGCAGCGTAAAATGCAGGGTTTCGATCGTACTGAGGCGGTCCATGCCGGGAATCGCATGCAGCTTCTGTCCCTCGCCGTAAAACCACTAGCCAAACTGGCAGTCGGTACTGTCGACGGGGATGGCGTCCTTTTCCACCGGAAGCCACCCGACAAGGGCCTTCGCACGGTTGACCCATTTGATGTGCGCTGTTTTAGCCGTGCCGAGCTCTTCAAGCGTCTGTGCTTTATCCATCGATACGCTCCTTGGCGTCGTTCGGTTCACTAAAAACCGATCTTAAAATGCAGCGGGCACTCTAGCACTGTTTAATAACATTTTCCGTTTAAGAAACGGACACAGTTACCGTGTTTTAGCGTGCGTACTCCACGCTGCGCAGT
>JACXUG010000058.1 GCA_014764065.1 Campylobacterales bacterium | reverse complement strand
GCTCCCAGTGGAGCGGGAAACGAGACTCGAACTCGCGACCCTCAGCTTGGAAGGCTGACGCTCTAGCCAACTGAGCTATTCCCGCAATGGTGGTGAGAGGAGGATTCGAACCTCCGAAGGTAAAAACCAGCAGATTTACAGTCTGCCCTCGTTGGCCACTTGAGTATCTCACCACGGCCTATTAAATCTGGTCTAACACTGTTTCTATATGAAAATTCAATTTCGAAAATGGTGCCGGCACGAGAAGTCGAATCCCGGGCCTACTGATTACAAATCAGTTGCTCTACCAGCTGAGCTATGCCGGCATTTTGAAATTGAGCCAGAATTATAGTCGATTCCATCGGCGATGTCAAGACTAAATCGAAAAAATTTTGTACAATATGCAAAAAAGAGATTTCAGCATGATTTTCACCCTCTTCTCCCCCTCCGAAGGCAAACGCGCCGGCGGCGCTTTCGGCGGACTCGATACGGACGCCCTGCTCTTCGGACTTGCACCCCGCAAAGCAATTCTTGATGCCTATAATGCCATTGTCGGCGGTGACAACCTTGACCGTACACTTGCCCTCTTCGGCCTGAAAAAAGCAGGGGACGCCCAGCCCTTCATCGCCGACCTCTACAGCGCTCCGACCATGCCCGCCGTCGAGCGCTACGACGGTGTGGCCTACGAGTACCTCGACCACCCCTCCCTCGATGCGGAGGCGAGCGCCTATCTGCAGGCGAGGCTCATCATCTTCTCCAACCTCTTCGGCCCGCTGCGCGGCGGCGACCTGATCCCCGCCTACAAGGTCAAACAGGGCAACAGTGTCGGCGACTTCGCGCCCGAACGTTATTATAAGGATGTGTTTAACGCCGAGCTCGACGCCCTGATCGGCGAGGACGAGATCCTCGATCTTCGCGCAGGCTACTACGACAAATTCTTCAAACCCTCCCGGCCGGTCACGACGATGAAGTTCATCAAGGAGGGGAAGGTTGTCAGCCACTGGGCAAAGGCGTACCGCGGTATCGTGCTGCGCCACCTCGCGCTGCACCGTTTCGAAACCGTTGACGATCTGCTCGCTTCGCAGATCCCGGGGCTCGCCTGCCGGGAGATTCTCGAGAAAAAAGGGAAGCGCGAAGCCGTCTTCGACATTATTGCGTGATTGTGGGGTAAAATTCTGTCATGCAAACACTTACTGAGATCGAAAACACCCTCCGCGAGAAGCCGGCGGTCATGCTTTACTTCAGCGCCCCGACCTGCAACGTCTGCCACGCCCTGAAACCGAAACTCGTCGACGCCGTCACCAGTAATTTTGATGCTGTCGAGATCGTCAGTATCGATATCTCCGAATCCCCGGAGATCGCTTCGCACTACAGCGTCTTCACCATTCCGACCCTGCTCGTCTTCCTCGACGGCCGGGAGTTCCTCCGCAAAAGCCGCCACATGAGCGTCGGCGAGGTCGTCGAAGCGATCCGTCGCCCCTACGAGATCATGTTTTCCTGAGCGCCGCTAGCGCGAAAAACTGAACCCGATCGAAAACTTCGTCACGTAGTTGTTGTAGTCGATAAGGCTCTCGCCGTAACCGGTGAAGGCCTTCAGGCACCAGAAGATGTTCTCGCGGTGTGAGAACGGATAGGTCCAGATCAACTGCTGCGCCCCCCTGCCCGTCACAAAGTTCTGCCGCAGCAGCAGGCTCATCATACTTTTGCCGTACGGCAGAATAAACCGCAGCGACCCGTATCCAAGGTAGTCGATCAGATCCGGGTTGTCATCCTCTTTGCTCTCTTTGAAACGGTACCAGAGCTTCAGCTCCGTAAAGAGGCTTCCCGTCTGAAAGACCGCCTCCGTCCAGGCGTAGTTCCACGAGCGCGACCGGTTGCGCAGATAAGGCGCGATGGCTGCGGGATCGCTGACATTGATATCACCGAAATCCTGCTCGGTGATATTCCCCTGGCCGTTGGACTGGTGGGCAAAACCGACGGCCACCGATTTGATCGGCACTTTATGCGACGCCGTCGGGAAAGTAACGAAGACTTCGGGCTGGTAGTTCGTCTCCCGGAAGGGCGAAGAGCCCGCGTAGACCTGCCAGAAAGAGCGCTGGGTATAGGCCGCCGAATAGGTCTCGTTCAGTCCGAAGAGATTGGGGAGGAAATCGAGACGGAAACTCAGCTGCAGTTCTGATTCAATGTTCTTGTAATGGTCCGAGGGCACATAGCTGTCATACACGCCTTCACGGTAGCCGAAGGGGAGCAGGTAGTTCTCGTGAAAGGTCTTCAGGCCGAAATCGGAAACGATGCTTTTGCGGATCGTCTCGGCGGTCTCGTTGTCCTCGACCTGGTCGAGTTCGCGGTAGGTCGAGAGCAGCCGCTTGTTCTCCCGGTGCAGGGAGGAGTCCGCCGCCGCCTCGAAGTAGCGCCGCGCCGAACGGCGGTACCACCTGGCAGCCTCGGTCCGGTCGGCGTCGACCCCCTCCCCTTTTTCGTACATCCTGGCGAGCATATAGGCGGCATCCTCATCCTCCGTCGCCTCGTACGCGGCCATAAAGATCGCAAACGCCGCGGGGTAGTCCCCCTGGCGGTAATGCTCCATCCCCGCCTCGAACCGGCTCTCCGCCATCGCCCCAAGATAGAGCAGGAGCAGCCACAGCCGCTTCATCCTAGCGCCCCCCGGCCGGCAGAAAGGCTAGCAGCGCCGCCGTGACGGCAACGTTGAGCGACTCGACCCCCCGCTGCATCGGAATGGACACCAGCGCGTTGCAGCGCGCCGCCACCGCTTCGCTCACCCCTTCACTCTCATTGCCCAGCACGAACACCGTCTTCTCCGGCACTGTAAAGGTGTGCAGCGTTGCATCGGCATGGGAGGAGAGGCCGAAGATGCTCCACCCCTGCGTTTGCAACGCCTCCAGGATCTCCGGAAGCGTCTCGCAGTAGTAGACCGGCAGCTTGAAGAGCGTCCCCGCGCTCGCCTTCATCACCAAAGGGGAGAGCTTGGCGCTGCCTTGTTTGGGCAGGAGGATACCGTCGATGTTCCCCGCCGCCGCCGAACGGATGATCATCCCGAGGTTCTGCGGGTTGTGGATGCCGTCAAGCGCCAGCAGCCGGCCACCGGCCATCGGCGTCTCCAGCAGCGTCTGCGCGCTGCGGTAGGTGGGTGTGATGATATCGAGCGCGACCCCCTGGTCCTGCTTGGCGTTCCGGGAGATGCGCGACAGCGCCGCTTTGGCATGGTACTTGATCTCCACGCCCCGTGCCCGGGCCTTGGCGGTGATGCGCTCGATCACCCCCTCTTGCTTGTTCGACTCGGCCAGGTGGAGGGCATGGATCTCGACCGTCGGGTCGTCCAGGACCTCTTCGACGGCATTGCGCCCGTACAGGGTGATCATGCTTTCGAAAAAACGCTTCTTTTTTTGGTAGGTTGCGGAATCTTTCATAGCCGATATTATACCCACCGGGACTGAACCCGGTTGATTTGTAACACGTCAGGCACTATAATGTTGTAACTCCCCCGAAGTTTTTTCGTATGACCCGATTGGCATCCCTCCTGCTACTCCCCACCCTTGGCCTGCACGCGGCGCTCCTGCAAAGCAGTACCGCTGCCTGCGACGCGCCCTATTTCACGGCCGAACTCGGCGACTGCGAGCTGATCTATACGAAAGCAAACCTTCCCGTCGCCCGTGAAGCGGCCGCGGTCGAAAACGCGATGCCGCCGCAGTATGACAAGCCCTACGGCTATAGCATGGACGAGACGCTCTACGTCGGCCTGCTCTCCAGCCACAACCAGATCGCCAACGGTTTCTCGACCCCCTATCCCAACAACCGGCAGATCAACTACGGCGGCGGGGCGCCTCTACAGCGGCCGCTTCAAAGCCGCGACCCTGCATCAGGCGAAAGCAGGCCTCCTCATCCCCGAGCGGGTCTATAATGCCCATTACAACTCCTCTACGGCTCG
Organism: Campylobacterales bacterium; assembly: GCA_014764065.1. Taxonomy (GTDB): domain Bacteria; phylum Campylobacterota; class Campylobacteria; order Campylobacterales; family Sulfurimonadaceae; genus Thiomicrolovo. The sequence goes on along the minus strand of JACXUG010000058.1, from coordinate 6,180 downwards.
CACTTCTACACCCTAGGGGGCTTTTACCAGTACGACCTGACCCGTACATACGGAATGGCCGATGTCAATGCCTACTGGAGAGAGCACTCCTATGACTGGTTCTGGTTCTTCTTCACCAACTTCACGACCAGGCGCACCATCGGCTACGATTTCGAAACGGCCCTTCGCGCCTGGGCGGACAAGATGGCGGCAGAAGCACGTGAATGAAAGACGTCGAAGGCACCCCCCTGGCCGAAACGCAGTTCTACACGCCGATCGACAGCGACGACGATGCCGTCTACTTCATCGTCAATGCGACCGGAAGAAGCCTCCCCGAGCTGGTCGTCTATGACAAAAAAACCGGCACTATCTCCAGGAGACGCGGCAGTTTCCGGGCAAGGTCGTCAAAAGCGTTGACGGACGCTTGCAACCCAGGGCAGCGGCTACACCTCGCCGCTGCACATCGAAGCAGGTCTCTATACGGAAGGCGCCCACATAATAGACGGCACGGCAGGGCGCGTCATCGAAGGGTACCTGCGTGACGGCACCCCCATCTACTTCGACGTTCCCGCCTCCTTCGACCAGCCGCAGCTCTATGTCGGCGGCACTTTCTGGTTCAACAAACTCCCGCTTCCCGTCACTGTAGACTACTACTACAGCGACTCCCCGCTGGCCTCGGACCGCCACACGATCCGCTTCGGCCCGGGCATCGCCTACTGACCTAATAATCCAGCGTAAATCCCAGCCCGATGTTATAGCCGCGCAGCCCGTCGGCCTGGATCGTGCTTACTTCGAGGAAGAAGCGCTCGATATAGTTCATCGCTTCGCTGACGTACCAGTAGGCGACACCCCCGAGCGTACCATACTCGTCGAAATGGGTCACGCTTGTAATGTCGCCGCCCAGGTAACTGCCGCGCAGGTACCCCTCTAGCGTCAGGTACATCCCGTGGTAGTCGGCCATCGGCGCCGTCTCTCCGCCGATGGAAAAGGAGGTGACGCTTGTCTGTGTCGTGAATTTACTCAGCTGCGTGGTGCTGATGGCGCTTTTCGTCTCATAGAGGTCATAGGTCAGTGTCGCATACGGTTTGTAGCGATGCCAGGTCTGCCGGTACCCCAGCGCCAGAAAAACGCGGTAGGAGATGTTCGTGTTGTAGCTCTCTTCGAAAAAATCGCCGACGGTCTCCCCGGCACCGTTGTTGTCCCGCGCGGCGATGCCGACCCTTGAATAGATCGCCTCGAGCCCGCCGAGCAGTTCAAACCCGAGCCCCGGCCGGTAGCGCAGGCCCCCGCCTATCCCACCCGTGTAGGTGCGCAGCATGTTCGTCGCGCTCAGCGCGATGTCGCCGGAAAGCGGCGTCGATGTATTGACGTCGTTGGTCAGCCTGGTTTCGCTGTAGCCCACCCCGCCGATCACAAAGGCATTCAGATCCGGGGTGAACGGGTCGAACTGGAAGCGCAGCGGCAGGTGAATGATGTACATGCTCGTATTGGCCCGCGTAAACTCGTAGGTCCCAGAGTTAAACCCATCCTTGGTCGTAAAGACCATCAGCGCATTGATGTTGGCGAGGTACGCTTTTTTCGCCGCCTCTTCGGCCGCATCCATCGCCGACAGGATCTGACACATCAAAAGGGGGGCCACTGCAATTCGCGTCATCGTTCCGCTGCGCTTTTTTCGTTATTATAGCGTCATGAAGTGCCATGCCTGCAAGATCATCCTTCCCATCCTCGCCCTCTTCCTGGGGCTGCTCTATATCGACAGCCGCTTCCTCCCGCCGCTAGCCCCCGACCGCGTCACCATCGCCACCGGCGAGAAGAATGGCATCTATTATCAGAGCGCGCTGCGCTACAAGGCCCTGCTCGCCAAACAGCATGTCACGGTCGAGATCATCCCCACGCACGGTTCGGTGGAAGCGCTCGTACTGCTCAAGGCGCATAAGGTCGACATCGCGTTTGTGTAGAGCGGCAGTACGGATACGTTCAAAAACGAACCCTTTACTTCCCTTGCCAGCCTCTGCAACGAACCGATCTGGGTTTACTACTCGGCCGAAGGGATGGAGCTTCACAACCTGAGCGAGTTGAAGGGGAAACGCATCGCCGTCGGTGCCGAGGGGAGCGGGACGAAAGCCCTGGCCATCACGCTGGTCAAACTCTTTCTGCCGCTCGTGAGCTGGCGCAGCCGCTCCAAAATCTATCACTGGTACAGAACGCTCAATGATATCGAAGATGAGATGGGGACCTATGACGAGGTGCAGCGGCGGGAGGCGGTCAGCAAGTTCGAACAGGCGCTGCAGAAGATCCAGAAAGTCGACGTACCGCTCTCCTACCGTCGGGAGTATTACGACCTCATCCAGCATTTCGAGCTGATCCTGGGCAAACTCCGCATGCGAGGATAAGGGCGCTACACCCCTTTGTTCGCGTCCCAGATGCGGATATGGAGCCGGTCGCTGTAAGTGTAGCCGCGCGCCTTGCAGAAATCGATGACGGCCTGGGTGTTGGCTTCGATCTCGGCGCGGCTGCCGCCCATCGGCATGCAGTAGACCTGAATCTGCGGCGCATGGGCGATGATTTCGTCGATCTCGTGCTCCATGTTCTCTCCGATGGAGTCCCGGTCGATCGTAAACTTGAAGTAGGCCTCTTTCGCCTGCTGTGCAATGGGGACGAAGGCGTTCGGGCGTACCCGTTTCTCAAACGGCTCGCCGCTGTTGGAGAGTTTGACGGAGAGAGCAAAGACACAGTCACGGTAGAGCGGGAAACGGTCAAAATCGACAGGCATCGCACCGTTGGTCTCGAAGGTGACACGATGGCCCCGGTCGACAAGGTGGCGGACAAAGGCCGTGAAAACGTCATTTTCCGCGTAGATCAGCGGTTCGCCGCCCGTCATAACGACATCGACTTTCGGCGGCAGGGTATAGCCGTTCATGATCGTAATGAGTTCGTCGGCATGCTCGATACAGAGCCACTGCGCACCGAAATGCTGTTTGTTGACCGCGTAGACGGTATCGCAGCCCGTGACGGTTACACCCGTGAAAGCCGTTTCCGTACAGCCGAAACCCTCGCAGCGCATATTGCAGCCGCCGAAACGGAAAAAGAGCGACGGCACGCCCGTGTAGCGCCCCTCGCCCTGGATGGAGTAGAAGTGTTCGACGAGGTAGAGCATCACCCCCCCGTTTCGTAAAAGGCGCGCTTGGAGTGCTCGCCGTCCGGATCGCTCCAGCGGTTCTTCTCCGGTTTGTTCTTGACGACCTCTTTGAGGATCAGGGCCGCGGTTTTGATGTCACCCCGCTTCACCGCATCCTTGATGCTCATCGCCTCGTCGAAATAGAGGCAGGGGATCAGCTGCCCTTCGGCGGTCAGGCGGATGCGGTTGCACTTTTTGCAGAAGTCATCCTTATGCGGTTCGATGATGCCGAACTCGTAGCCGTCCCCGAGTTTGTAGTAGTGCGACGGGGAGTGGCCGTCGAAACCCTCCTCCTCGTATGCGTAGCGGCTGCCGATAATGCTGAGCAGCTCCTCGCTGTCGAGCCCCCTGACGTCGGAGTGCGCATGGACGTTTTCCATGTACTCGATGAAGCGCACGACCATACCGCGATCTTTGCAGTATTCGAGGATGTCGAGGATCTCACCGTCGTTGACCCCCTTCATCGGGACCATGTTCACCTTGACTTTCAGACCGACTTTCAGCGCCTCATCGATGCCGGCAAGCACCTGGGTGAGCACATCCTTCTGGGCGATCTTTTCAGCCACGTCGGGCTTGAGCGAGTCGACGGAAACGTTGAGACGGCGCAGTCCGGCATCATAGAGCTTCTGCGCCGCGCCTTTGAGCAGAAAGGCGTTGGTCGTCATTGCCAGGTCGACGTCGGGTTTGTAGTCATGGATCATCTTGATAAAGAGATCGAGGTCTTCACGCAGCAGCGGTTCGCCCCCGGTGATGCGGATCTTCCTCACACCCTCGTCAATGGCCACCTTGATAAAGGCGAAGAGCTCCTCGAAACTAAGCAGGTTCTCTTTGGGCACCCAGGAGAAGGGCTTTTCCGGCATACAGTACTGACAGCGGAAATTACACCGCTCGGTTACGGATACGCGGAGATAATCAACGGTTCTGTCAAATTTGTCTACCAGCAAACAGTACTCTCTATTGCGCCGCGGCTAGGCTTATCGGCACGGATTTTGTTGTGGAAATGTATCCTATCCATTAAAAGAACGAAATTATAACGGGAAGTTGGTTCGAAAGGGTTGAGGTGGGTTAAGCATGGGGGCACGCCCCCAAGGTGCCGTTAGTGCAGCTCTTTCCAGATCTCTTTTTTCCAGAGGTAGGCCGCAGCGGCAAAGACGAGCAGGAAGAGCATCACTTTCACGCCGACGCTGTTGCGCTCATGGCGTTTCGGATCACCCGCGTCTTCAAGATATTCAAGGACTTTTTCCGCGCTGTGCTTGCTCACACCAACACGCGGCATCGCCGTACCTTGCAGCAGGTTCTGCGGGTTCTCGATAAAGGTCGAGAGGTAGTGTTCGCCGCGGGAACGGATGTACATAGAGAGATCCGGCGGGAGTTTACCCATGTAACCCATCAGGTTTGCGTTGTAATCCTCGAGCTGGGTCAGGAAGACCAGCTCGTCACGCTTCTTCTTGAACGCCGGCTTCTCGCCGATCTGCGTCCAGTTTTCGTACTTGACGGCGTGGCAGCGGCCGCACGCCGTCTCGAACGCCTGCTTCGGCGTAATTTGGTCCGCTTTCGGGGCGATGGACTGCAGGTAGGCGACCATATCCGCCACTTCCTGATCCAGATCCCCGCCCGCGCCGTAAAAGGCGGCCATCGGGTGCATTTTGCCGCTTTCCGGCGTGAACTTGTGCTCGACCATCAGCGCCTGTGCCGGGTTCTTGATCAGGGCGGCGAGGAACTTGGCGTCGTAGATACCGCCCGCATTGCTCAGATCCGGCGGGTTGACGCCGTAAGCGGCACTGTTGGATACTGGGTCCATCGCCGCCGGCATACCGGCCGCTTCGATACTGTGACAGCCCGCGCAGCCGCCGGCGCCCATGACCAGTTCTTGGCCGCGCGTCGCGTCACCGGTTTTATCCAGTGCCGGAAGATCATCGTAACTGAACCCTTCGCTCTCGACATGTGCATGCATCTGAGAATGCGCGAACGGTTCGACCAGCCAATAGGTCACCAGGGTAAAGAAGATAACAACGGCTAAAATTTTGATTTCTTTCATCTGTTTCTCCTTAGGCCCGTTTTTCCGATTTAGTAATGAACGGCAGGATCACCCACAGGCCGATAAATGCCCATGCGGCGAACAGACCGACCGTGCTGTAAATACCCTGCGGCGGCAGCTTGCCCATCGCGGTCAGGACGATCAGGTCGATGACCATCGCCCAGAACCAAAAGAAGAAGAGGCCGCGGCGGCTTGCCGGCACGGCGTTCGGGCTGCGGTCAAGCCACGGCAGCAGGAAGAAGATCACCTGGGCAAAACCGAAGGCGACAAGGCCCGGGTCTTTCGGGAACGGGCGCAGGATCTCATAACTCCAGAGGAAGTACCACTCCGGATAGATGTGCGGCGGTGTTTTCAGGGCGTCAGCCGGGTCGAAGTTGATCGCATCCATCGCGAAATCGAAGTGCCAGAAGACCAGGTAGAAGAAGAAGATCAGGTAGATGCTCACGACGAACATATCCTTGGAAAGGAAGTCGTTCGCAAAGGCGATGACCTTGGACTCTTTCTTGTTACCGGCTTTGTACTTGGCCGCTTCCTCGTCGAAATCGAACTCCTCACCGTCTTGGTTGTTGACGTGCGGGATGCGCAGCGCACCGAAGTGTAGCCCGATAAGTCCCAGGATCGCCAGCGGGATCAGCAGGACGTGCAGCATGAAGAAGCGGTCCAGGAACGCCTGGCCCGGGACGTAGTCACCGCGGATCCACTCAACCAGACCGTTGAACTCGAGCGAACCGAGGCTAAACAGGTTGGTAATAACCATGCCCGCCCAGTAGCTCATCTGGCCCCACGGCAGCATATAGCCGCTGAACGCTTCAGCGGAGAACACGACGAAGAGGAGCATACCGGAGATCCAGATCATCTCGCGGCCCTTCTTGTACGAACCGTAGTAGATCCCCGTCAGCATGTGAATATAGATGATCAAGAAAACGACGGAAGCCGCGACGGCATGGACGTGGCGCCAGAGCCAGCCGAACTCCACTTCGCGCAT
>JACXUG010000057.1 GCA_014764065.1 Campylobacterales bacterium | reverse complement strand
GAGCTATCTCAAGGGGGTTTCCACCCGAAAGGTCGAAGCGGTGATAGCGGAGCTCGACATTGAGCTCTCCCATACGACGGTGAGTACCCTCAGCCGGGAGCTTGATGAGCTAATCACCGAGTTTCGCACATCGAAGCTGCGGCGGTATTACCCCTCAGGGACGGCCGGGACCCTCATCCCCCTGGGACTGCATAGACTGGGGATCGACCCTGCCCTGGCTTCATCGATTTTCCTGACGACGACAACCGATGTTTTCGGCTTTTTTATCTTCCTGTTCCTGGCACAAACCTTCCTGCTTTAACTGACCGTAAATCATTATTAAGTATAATCCTGCCAAAAACAGGTACCTGATGATCGCTTACGAATCCCTCAAACCGTGGCTTTTCAAACTGCAGCCAGAGACGGCCCACCACGTCGTGGCAACCCTGCTGCGCACGGCCAACGTCTGCCCTTCACTCTTCAACCGCTGGCTGGAAAAGCACTTTGTCGCCGACCCGATCCTGAACCAGGAGCTGTTCGGGCGTACCTTCCCCAACCCCATCGGCCTGGGCGCGGGCTTCGACAAGAATGCGACGATGATCCGCGGCATCCAGGCGCTCGGGTTCGGCTACACCGAGATCGGCACCGTCACGCCCCAGCCGCAGCCGGGCAATCCGAAACCGCGGATATTCCGCCACGTGGAGGAAGAGACGATCCAGAACGCCATGGGCTTCAACAACGAGGGGATGTACAAGGTGCAGCAGCGCCTGAAAGCGCGCTACCCCTTCACGACCCCCATCGGCGTCAACATCGGCAAGAACAAAGTCACGCCCGAGCAGAACGCGATCAGCGACTACACCCAGCTCATCCGCGGCCTGCACGACCTGGGGGACTACCTTGTCATCAATATCTCGTCGCCGAACACCCCGGGCCTGCGCGACCTGCAGAACGAAACCTTCATCGCCGAACTCTTCGCCGAGGCCAAAGCGCTCACCGACAAGCCGATCCTGCTCAAGATCGCCCCGGACATGACCCCCGAACAGGCCGTGGCGCTGGCGACACTGGCTGTCGAAAAAGGGGCCGACGGGATCATCGCGACCAATACGACCGTCGACTATTCCCTGGTCGCCCACCCCAAAAGCATCGGCGGGCTCTCCGGCAAAGTCTTAAAGGAGAAGAGTTTCACGATCTTCGAAGCCGTAGCGAAGGAGCTCTTCGGTAAAACGGTGCTCATTTCCGTCGGGGGGATCAACAGTGCCGATGAGGCCTACCGCCGTATCAAGGCGGGCGCCTCCCTCATCCAGGTCTATTCGGCCCTGATCTTCAAGGGACCGGAGCTCATCGGTGAGATCAACCGCGGGCTCGTCGACCTGCTGAAACGCGACGGTTACAGCAATATCTCCGAGGCTATCGGAGCCGACAGACGATGATCAGAACGGTTGTCGCACTATTTTTCACCTTAGGAACGCTTATGGCAAATTCACTGCCGCCTTATGAAACGCAGACACTGGAAAACGGGATGCAGGTCGTTGTCATCCCGATGCACAACGGCACGGGGGTCATCTCGACCGATGTCTTTTACAAAGTAGGAAGCCGCAACGAAGTAATGGGCAAAAGCGGCATCGCGCACATGCTCGAACACATGAACTTCAAATCCTCCGAGCACCTCAAAGCGGGCCAGTTCGATGAAGAGGTCAAGAGCGTCGGCGGCGTCAACAACGCCTCTACCGGCTTCGACTACACCCACTACTTCATCAAAAGCTCCACGGGGAATGCGGAAAAGTCCATCTCCCTTTTCGCGGAGCTGATGGCCAACCTCAGCCTCAAGGACGAGGAGTTCCAGCCCGAGCGTGACGTCGTCGCCGAAGAGCGCCGCTGGCGCACGGACAACAACCCCCTGGGCTACCTCTATTTCCGGCTCTTCAACAACGCCTACCTCTACCACCCCTACCACTGGACGCCGATCGGCTTCATGAACGACATCCAGACCTGGACCATCGACGATATCCGCAACTTCCATGCGACCTACTACCAGCCGGGCAACGCTATTCTCATCGTCACGGGCGACATCGAGCCAGAGACCGTTTTCGCCCTCGCGAAGAAGCACTTCGGACCGGTCAAGAACAGCCGCGACATCCCGCAGGTCCTGGCAAAAGAGCCGGTCCAGGACGGCGCCAAGCGCGTCTTCATCGAAAAAGAGAGTGAAGTGGAGATGATCGCGATCGTCTACCACATCCCCGACTTCCGCCACCCGGACCAGCCGGCCCTCTCCGCCATCTCCGAGATGCTCAGCTCCGGCAAGAGCAGCCGGCTCTACAGCGAGCTCGTCGACAAAAAGCACCTGGTCAACCAGATCTACGCCTACAACATGGAAAACATCGACCCGGGCCTCTTCATCTTCCTGGCGACCTGCAACCCGGGCGTCAAGGCCGAAACCGTCGAGGCGGAGCTGCAGGCACAGATCAACCGTATCAAGGCTGAGCCCGTCTCCAAGGCAGAGCTTGAAAAGGTCAAGATCAACACAAGAGCCGACTTCATCTTCTCCCTGGAGAGCGCGAGCTCCGTCGCCGACCTCTTCGGCGGCTACCTCGCCCGCGGCGACCTGAAACCGCTAGAGACCTACGAGGAGAACATCGCGGCGCTGACGGCCGAGCAGATCCGGAAGACGGCACAGACCTATTTTGACGACAAACACTCCACGACCATCATTTTGAGAAGGGCAGACCAATGAACATTATCACCGGTTCAAGCACCGCGCTGATCACCCCGTTCAAAAACGGCAAACTCGACGAACAGACCTACGCGGCGCTGATCCAGCGGCAGATCGACAACGGGATCGATGCCGTCTGTCCGGTCGGCACGACCGGGGAGAGTGCGACCCTGACTCCGGACGAGGACATCCGCTGTATGGAGATCGCCGTCGAAGTCTGCAAGGGGACCAAGACCAAGGTTCTCGCCGGCGCCGGCAGCAACGCCACCGCCGAAGCCATCACGACGGCCATCCGCGCCCGAGAGTGCGGCGTCGACGCGATCTTCTCCGTCGCGCCTTACTACAACAAACCCTCCCAGGAGGGGCTCTACCAGCACTACAAGGCGATCGCCGAAGCCGTTCCGGAACTGCCGTTCATGCTCTACAACGTCCCGGGACGCACGATGTCCGACATCTCCGCCGACACCGTCATCCGTCTCTTTGACGACCTGCCGAACATCTTCGGCATCAAGGAGGCCACGGGCAGCCTGGAACGCACCGTCGACCTGCTTTCGCGCCGTCCGGAGCTCAAAGTCTTCAGCGGCGACGACGCGATCGACTACCCCATCCTCGCCGCCGGCGGTGCGGGGATCACCTCGGTCACGGCCAACCTGCTGCCCGATATGAAAAGCGCCCTCGTCAGAAGTGCGCTCGAGGGCGACTACGCCACGGCGCGCGCGCTCAACGAGCAGCTGCTGCCGATCAACCAGGTCCTCTTCTGCGAGGCCAACCCCATTCCGATCAAGGCGGCCATGTATATCGCGGGGCTCATCGATACCCTCGAATACCGCCTGCCGCTCGTTCCGCCGTCGGCGGCGAACATGAAGCGCATCGAAGAAGTCATGAAAAACTATACCATCGTAGGAGTCAACTAAATGTCAGAGATGAAAGGCAAAACACTGGTCATCACCGGGGCAACCAAGGGCATCGGAAAAGCGATCGCCGAGAAGTTTGCCGCCAACGGCGTCAATATCGCCTTTACCTATAACAGCAACGAAGCCGTCGCAAACGAGCTGGCGGCCTCCTGGGAAGCCGAATACGGTATCAAGGCGCGCGCCTATGCGTTGAACATCCTCGAACCCGACGAGTTCAAGCCCCTCTTCCTCAAGATCGACGAGGATTTCGACCGTATTGACTTTTTTGTCTCCAACGCCATGATCTACGGCCGCCCGGTCGTCGGCGGCTACGGCAAGTTCATGCGCCTCAAGCCCCGCGGTCTGAACAACATCTACACCGCGACGGTCAACGCCTTCGTCATGGGCACCCAGGAAGCGGCAAAGCGGATGGAAAAGATCGGCGGCGGTGCCGTCGTCACGATGTCTAGTACCGGGAACCTCGTCTACATCGAGAACTATGCCGGCCACGGCACAAACAAGGCTGCCGTCGAGGCGATGAGCCGCTACGCCGCCGTGGAGCTAGGTAAAATGAACATCCGTGTCAACGCCGTCTCCGGCGGCCCCATCGACACCGACGCCCTCAAAGCATTCACCAACTACGAAGAGGTCAAGGCCGAGACGGTCAGACGCTCCGCGATCGGCCGTATGGGACAGCCCGAAGATATCGCCGGCGCCGTCTACTTCCTCTGTACGAAAGAGGCAAGCTGGATCACCGGCCAGACCATTGTCGTCGACGGCGGGACGACCTTTAAATAATGTTTAACCTGCCCAACTCCCTGGCCCTGTTTCGCATCATCATCGCGCCGCTGATGTTCTGGATCATCCTGAACCCGGAGACCTTTACGGACCGGGGGATCGATATCACCTGGAACTACTATGTTGCGTCCCTCCTTTTCGTCCTCGCCAGCGCCACGGACTTCTTTGACGGCTACATTGCACGCGAGCTCGACCAGATCACCATGACGGGCAAGATCCTCGACCCGCTGGCGGACAAGATGCTTATTCTCGCTGCCTTCCTGGGGCTGATGATGAGCGATGCTGCCTCGCCGTGGGCCATCTATATTATTATCGTCAGGGAACTCTTCATCACCGGGCTGCGCACCGTCTCCATCTCCGAGGGGATCGACATTGCCGCCTCCTGGGCCGGCAAGGTCAAGACGGTCGCGCAGATGTTCGCTGTCGGCTTCCTGCTGATGCACTGGCCCGGCGGGGAGATCCTGCTCTGGATCGCCGTCGTTCTCACCGTCTACTCTGGGGCCGAATACGTCGTCAGCTTCGCCCGCACCTACGCAAGGCACCACGCGGCATGAGCTGGCTTATCTCCCTCCTCGTCCTCTCGGCGCTGATCTTCTTCCATGAGCTCGGACACTTCGCCGTGGCCCGCCGCCTTGGCGTCTATGTCGAGGTCTTCAGCATCGGCTTCGGCAAAAAACTGGCCAGCTTCCGGGCGTTCAATACCGAGTGGCGTATCGCGGCGATCCCGCTGGGCGGCTATGTGCGCATGAAGGGGCAGGACGACAGCGACCCGACCAAGACCAGTCCCGACCCGGATAGCTACAACAGCAAAACGCCCCTGCAGCGCATCGCGATCCTGCTGGCGGGACCCGCGGCCAACTTCGGCCTGGCCTTCGTCCTCTACTTCCTGATCGCCCTCGGCGGGCCGCAGGTCCTCTCCCCGGTCATCGGCAGCGTCGTTGAGGCGTCGCCGGCCGCCGCCGCGGGGCTGAAAGTGGGCGACCGCATCCTGGCCATCGACGGCAAAACCGTCACCACCTGGGATGAGATGTCCGATGTCGTCAAGCGGGCCGAACGCACGATTGCGCTGCAGATCGAGCGCGACGGCATGGTCGAGAACATCGCCGTTACGCCGAAAATGACCGAGACCCAGAACATGTTCCACGAGACCGTCTACCGCCCGATGGTCGGCATCGGTTCCGCCGGGGAGACCCACGCGCTCGATCTCGGTCTACTCGGCGCCGTCGGCTACGCCGTCGATGAGACCTGGGAGGCCTCGAAGCTTATTTTCATCAGCCTGGAGAAACTCATCACCGGCGCCGTGCCGACCTCCGAACTCGGGGGCGTCGTCACCATCGTCAAGATCACCGCCGACGCCAGTGAGAGCGGCTGGATGGCCGTCTTTTTCTTTGCAGCGCTCATTTCGGTCAACCTCGGCGTCCTGAACCTGCTGCCAATCCCGGCCCTCGACGGCGGCCACATCATGTTCAACCTCTACGAGATGGTGATACGGCGCGCCCCGAGCGAAGCGATCCTGTTCAAGCTCACCATCGCGGGCTGGGGGATTCTGCTCGGGCTGATGAGCCTCGGACTCTATAACGATATCAACAGGTTGATGCAATGACACAGACAGAGTATAAAATCTACATCGACAAGATCGTCGAACGGATCGAACGGGCGCGCATTCTGGTGAGCGAACACCACATCGTCAAAGTGGTTGCCGTCAGCAAATACGTCGACGCCGATGCCGTCCAGTCCCTCTACCAGATCGGGCAGCGTGCCTTCGGCGAGAACAAGGTCCAGGAGCTCAAATCGAAGATGGAAACGCTGGAAGACCTGCCGCTGGAGTGGCACTTCATCGGAAGCCTCCAGAAGAACAAGATCAACCAGCTGATCGACCTCGACCCCTTTCTGATGCAGTCGCTGCACTCCTTGGAGCTGGCCGAGGCCCTCGACAAGCGCCTGGAAGCCAAGGGCAAAACGATGGAGTGCCTGCTGCAGATCAACAGCGCAAAAGAGGATACGAAGTCCGGCGTCATGCCCGAAGAAGCCCACGATATCTACGCGCAGATCGCGGAGAGCTGTCCCCGAATCGACCTGCGCGGCGTCATGAGCATCGGGGCCCACACCGAGAACAACGACCATATTAAGCAGAGCTTCGAGACGACCCGCAGGATCTTCGACGGGCTCAAAGGAGCCCAGATCTGCTCCATGGGCATGAGCGGCGATTTCGAGCTGGCGATCGCCTGCGGCTCCACGATGATTCGCCTCGGCTCCCTTCTTTTCCCCGGGCGCTGACGCGCCAACCTTTACTTTTTTTTAATAAAACTTCTCAATATTTTTTAAAAATACCCATTTAAAAATAGGCAATAATTATCACACTATCATCACGTATTATTTTTTCCTAACGTAACCATAAGCTCCAAGTATAGAATTTTCTTATTTTTATCACGCGTTAATCACAGTCTCATTTAAGTTTTTCCCTTTAAAGATAGATTAAAAAAACAAATGCAAAACTAACGGGATTTCTATCACTGAGGAGTACATGATGAATCGAAAACTTCGTGGCGTTTCTGTTATGACGGCAGCGGCGCTCACCCTGGCTGCACTGTCCAGTACTGCATCGGCTTCTGTCAAAGAGTATGACAAGAACCCGCCGTTTAGTATGACTTTGCTCAAGCCGACTGAAATAAAAATCGGTGGAAAGAAAGTAAAAGCTTACAATCCCAAAAACGAGATCAACGCGTTCGTCAACTATGAGTTGGGGATGCACTGTGTCGGTTTTGAGATGAGCTACTGCTGTGTCATTCCGCCTTACAACTCAATTCAGTCCCAGGCTGTAAAATCCGGTACGGACGGCGCACTGCCGAAACTGCTGACACCGGATGACAATATCAAGCTCTATTACTATACGAAAGACAACTCGTACAGTGAAGGCAACAAGATGAAGTACTGGTCCGTCGCCAAAGACGTCGACGGCAACGGCCGTATGGACGACCCGGGCGACAACGTAGCCAACTATGTTTGGAAGCACCTCTTTATCTATAAAGACCTTGAAGGTACTATTCCTGCAGGAGCCACGGCGAAAGACCGCCTCTTTGTCGGTAAAGACATCAAGGTACCGATCGACTCCGGCCCGAGCGGCAAGCACATCGCCGGCGGTTACCTCGAGTATTCCGGTAAAGACGGTAGTAACGTCGTCTTCACAAACACACTGGTTCCGCCGGTCCAGAACATCCCGCTCGTTCTGACGGCGTCACACCTCTGGGACGCACTGGGTCTGCCGCTGACGGCATTCAACGACTCTACACGTAAAGGGACAATCCGTTCCGTCACGGAGAAAGATTTCCAGCCGTTCCAGAAATCCACGGTTCAGGTACACAACCAGAACGGTCGCCCGATCATGGATGAAAACGGTCAGATCGTTGAATACTTCGGTACCAACCCTGTCGACATCCCGAACTGTTATGCATGTCACTCCCGCCAGGGTAAAGCGGCACAGATGGCACGCGACGAAGGTCTGACGCAGTCTGACAAAGAGTACGCCTACTGGAAAACCTACCCGGATGAGAGTGAATACATGGCACGCCTCAGTGAGGCATCCATCAACATTCTCTCGCTCCACGACGCCCACCACGGCACGACGTTCCTGAAATACTACAACGACAAAGCCACTTCCAACCGTCTGGGTCAGACCGGTGAGGTCAACTGTGCCGACTGTCACGGTGATAACGTCTCTGGTAACCTCGAAGAACCGCGTCCGGGCGCAACAGGATACAAAACTGTCAAAGCGAAAACATTGACGGAAGCGATCCACGGATTCCACCTTGCGATGGTCCCGATGCCGGATGCCGCAGGCCGTTCACAGTCTTGCCAGGCATGTCACCCGACACACTTCCAGAACCCGAGCATGAACGACGATACAAACCCGTACCGTGTTTCTGATCGTTACGGTGAAGGCCGCTTCAGCGAAGGTGATGTCCGTACAAGCGGTGGTGGTTGTTATGTCCGCCGTGACGCACACTCCAACCCGGATGCCAAACCGCCGTTCTTCCTGAACGAATACGGTAAGTTCCAACTGAACGAAGTGGCGCACAAGGATGAAAACGGTGAGCGTGTTTCCCAACTGCGCGGTCTGTACTGTACGAACTGTCACACGAAAGTCGCACAGAAAATGCAGGCACTGGATAACCTCAAAACGGTTCAGACCCTCGAAGGTAAATCGATCCGTAACAAGTCTCTCAAAGAGATCGTAAACGCTGTTGCCGGCGGCGACATGAAGAAATTCGTAGCGATTGCCGACCCGAAAACGACCGGCGAGAACGAAGTGCTGAAGTACTACTCTGAGCACGAATCTGCTGTCCTCGTCAAAAACGTCGCGAAAGACGGTCTTGACCTGAAACCGTGGAACCACCCGACTGGCGGTGCAGTACCGTATGCAGCGGCATCCGCCGGTAACGACTGGTGGCTGGCAGCGTCAGAACCGCATTGTGCAGACTGTCACATCGCTCCGTTTGTTGAAAGTGAAGGCGGTCAGTACTTCCCGATCGACCAGAACAACAAACTGTCTCTGTACCGCTACTCTAAAGCGCACGGTGACCTGGCTTGTCAGACATGTCACGAGTCCACACACGGCCTCTACTCGACACGCTATGACGGACCGAACCGCACGGTTGACATCACGACGAATGAGCAGGCGCTGCAGTACAGCCCGGATGGCGAATATGCAGGCCCGGTTACATGTTCCGCATGTCACACTGTCAACAAGAAAGGTGTTCCGGTTCAGCTCGAAGGCACAGCATATGCTAACGACTACTGGGCATCTGTCACCCTGGCGCACTTCATGAGAAGCGGCGATCAGAAACTCTCTGTCAAAGAACTGGTCAAGAAGTATCCGTACAATAAATCGACTCAGATCGTCAAAGACGGCTGGAATTAATTCCTAAACATACGCCAAAGGAGCTAAGCCCCTTTGGCTACGCTAATCCCCCACAGGGGACTTCTTCGCCCTGCTCAGGGTGCGCAAGCTTTACTCGGCGTAAAGCCCACACAACGAGAGTATTTCTTCCGTTGCACGTGCAGTATAACCGCGCTTCTCTTTTCTCAAAACTCACCAAAACAGATCTATCAGACCACCCAACAGCTTTTCATCGCCTATCTAACCCGAAACCAACCCGTCAGCCACTACAATCCCATTATGAGTACGATCGCAATTATCGGCGGCGGTGCCGCAGGGCTTATGGCCGCCATCACTGCAGCGGAAGCGGGTGCCGACGTCACCGTTTACGAGCAGAATGCCGAACCTGGCAAAAAGATCCTCGCCTCAGGCAACGGGCACTGCAACATTATCAACAGGACCTCGGACCTGGATGATTTCGAAGGGGAAGCCCCGGCTTTCGCCGCGTTTGCGCTGGAGACGATGAACTTCACCGCGTTCGAACGCTTCTGCAAACGTCTCGGTCTGCTGCTGGAGATCAGGGAGGACGGCAAATGCCACCCCATGAGCCAGGAGGCGCGCAGCGTGCAGAGCGTTCTGATGCGTGCCGCGCAGCACCGGGGAGTCCGTTTTGAAAACGCCGCCTATGTCACGGGTGTCTCGGCGGAGGGAAACGTTTTTGCCGTCACGGCCGGTGAGGAGACACGCCGCCATGAACGACTGATCATCGCGACGGGCTCGCCCGCCGCACCGCAGCTCGGCGCAACGACAGCACGATGGCGATGGCTGAAGCGCTCGGCCATCGCATCGTGCCCCCTTCCCTTCGCTGGTCGGGATGCGTCTCGATGCGGCGGGC
>JACXUG010000127.1 GCA_014764065.1 Campylobacterales bacterium | reverse complement strand
TCTGTGTAGGATAGGTGGGAGGCAGAGAAGCTGGGGCGCTAGCCTCGGTGGAGCCGCCGGTGAAATACCACCCTGAGTACATCTAGACCCTAACCCCACACCGTAAACCGGGTGGGGGACCGTGTCAGGTAGGCAGTTTGACTGGGGCGGTCGCCTCCTAAAGGGTAACGGAGGCGCCCAAAGGTTCCCTCAGGCTGAATGGAAACCAGCCGAAGAGTGCAAAGGCATAAGGGAGCTTGACTGTGAGGCCAACAAGCCGAGCAGAGACGAAAGTCGGGCTTAGTGATCCCACGGTACCGAGTGGAAGGGCCGTGGCTCAACGGATAAAAGCTACCCCGGGGATAACAGGCTAGTCTCCCCCAAGAGTTCACATCGACGGGGAGGCTCGGCACCTCGATGTCGGCTCATCGCATCCTGGGGCTGGACAAGGTCCCAAGGGTCGGGCTGTTCGCCCGTTAAAGCGGTACGCGAGCTGGGTTCAGACCGTCGTGAGACAGGTCGGTCTCTATCCGCTGTGGGCGTAGGGGACTTGAGAGGATCTGCTCCTAGTACGAGAGGACCGGAGTGGACAGACCTCTGGTGTGCCAGTTGTCGTGCCAACGGCATCGCTGGGTAGCCACGTCTGGCAGAGATAACCGCTGAAAGCATCTAAGCGGGAAACTCGCCTCAAGATAAGGTCCCCCATCCTGTAAAGGGAGTAAGGCCGCAGGAAGACTACCTGCAGATAGGCGGCAGGTGGAAGCGCAGTAATGTGTGGAGCTGAGCCGTACTAATGGCCGAGGGCTTACCGTGTGGTGCGGAGAACTTGGGACTTTTCTCGGAAGAAGATATTCGAAGGTAAGATGCAGTGACAAATTGTAAAAAGGTCTCTTGGTGACTGGAGCGGCAGGGGTACACCCGGACACATCCCGAACCCGGAAGTTAAGCCTGCCAGCGCCGATGGTACTTGGGGGGCAGCCCCCTGGGAGAGTAGGTCGTTGCCAAGAGACTTTTTTTCTTGTCAGTGCAAGGCACATCGCAAATTCGTTGCAAAAACCTTGACATACAGCAATGTTCGTGTATAATTAACCAGCCAGTTGAGAGGCTGGGCATTTCGCCGGAAGGCAAATGGATAAAAAAGGAATAAGGATGAGCCTGGGAGCGCCGATGTCTACTGAAGTGGATGTCGGCAAATTTACCTGAGCGAAGTTCTTGACCTGGCACAGTGCTGGTGGTAGAATGGGGCGCTGTGTGAGCGGAACCTTGACAATTGAAGAGTGACAGAAAAGAAGCGGAACCAGCCGAGTAAAGCGTAAAGATAAGCATTGCGAAAGCGATGTTAGAATTTTGCGGAGAGTTTGATCCTGGCTCAGGATGAACGCTGGCGGCGTGCCTAATACATGCAAGTCGAACGGAGATGTACTTGTGTTCGCATGAGTGCATCTTAGTGGCGAACGGGTGAGTAACGCGTTGGTGACCTGCCCCGAGAGGTGGGATAACACTGGGAAACCGGTGCTAATACCGCATGAACTTATTCAGGTTAGAGACTGAATAAGGAAAGGTCAAGAGGAGGAAACGAATCTTGGTCGTCTCGGGAGGGGCCTGCGTCCCATCAGGTAGTTGGTAGGGTAACGGCCTACCAAGCCGATGACGGGTAGGGGACCTGAGAGGGTGGCCCCCCACAATGGAACTGAAACACGGTCCATACACCTACGGGTGGCAGCAGTAGGGAATATTGCACAATGGGCGAAAGCCTGATGCAGCAACGCCGCGTGCCCGATGAAGGCCTTCGGGTTGTAAAGGGCTTTTCTGAGAGACGAGAAAGGACGGTATCTCAGGAATAAGGATCGGCTAACTACGTGCCAGCAGCCGCGGTAACACGTAGGATTCGAGCGTTATCCGAATTTACTGGGCGTAAAGCGCGTGTAGGCGGTGCTGCAAGTTGGATGTGAAATCTCCCGGCTCAACTGGGAGAGGCCGTCCAAAACTGCAGCGCTAGAGTACGACAGAGGGAGGTGGAATTCCCGGTGTAGTGGTGAAATGCGTAGATATCGGGAGGAACACCAGGTGCGAAAGCGGCCTCCTGGGTCGTTACTGACGCTGAGACGCGAAAGCCAGGGGAGCGAACGGGATTAGATACCCCGGTAGTCCTGGCTGTAAACGATGCAGACTAGGTGTTTGGGAGGTAAAACTCTTGAGTGCCGAAGCAAACGCGGTAAGTCTGCCGCCTGGGAAGTACGGTCGCAAGGCTAAAACTCAAAGGAATTGGCGGGTCCCCGCACAAGCAGCGGAGCGTGTGGTTTAATTCGATGCTACGCGAAGAACCTTACCCGGGTTTGACATGTAGGTGGTAGCGAAGTGAAAGCGGAGCGACCCTTCGGGGAGCCTACACAGGTGCTGCATGGCTGTCGTCAGCTCGTGTCGTGAGATGTTCGGTTAAGTCCGGTAACGAGCGCAACCCTTGCCGTATGTTACAAGTGTCATACGGGACTGCCGATATAAAGTCGGAGGAAGGCGGGGATGACGTCAAGTCCTCATGGCCCTTATGGGTAGGGCCTCACACGTCATACAATGGTCGGTACAGAGG
>JACXUG010000126.1 GCA_014764065.1 Campylobacterales bacterium | reverse complement strand
GACTTCCCGGCCACAGATGATGCGAACGAGCGCGAGATGGCCGATAAGGCGGCCTACGAGGATGCCCTGGCCGAGGCCTCCGCGTGGCTCGCCACCCGGCCCGCAGACGACTTAACGATATCGCCTAATGCCCGCCGACAAGCGGCTTATGCAGAGAGGCAGCGGGCGCTAGGCCGGAAAAAGTTTTCGTACTGGATGAGGCCGGACGAAGCCGAACAGGTGTCGGCATTCCTGAGGCAGTTGAGGGAAAGACAGATACAGGAGACCTCTACGGGTACAGCACCCGGCCCCGCCCACGGCGCGGTTGTCGCTGACGCTCCCACCTGCACCGGGGACGGGGCCGATGCCGTAGAGCCAGAAATAGAGCCAGAAGGATAAATGTTATAGGCCAGAGGTTCGGAGGCGAATTTTCGGCACGCCTCGGGTTCAAGCGGGAAGAGACGCTGCGCTGCGCCTAACCGAAGCGGCGGCGGGGCTCGAAGTAAAGCGGAGTCCCACGCGCCCAATCGGGGATCGTCGCCGGCTTGGCTTCCAGCACACGGACCAGCGGCACCACGTTAGATTTCTCCCGCGGCTGCTTGATGGCGATGTCCACGCCATGCGGCAACAGCTGGGAGCGGTAACGGTAGAACGTCGGGCGAGGGAACATGGCGCGGAGGTCGTGGCCTTCCTTCCAGAGGTGATAGGCGGCAACAAGGCGCGGGGGGAGCCCCTCGAGGACGTCAGCAGGGAGGGTATGGGTGTCACTCATATGCAGCCCCTGGAGCAAGTCCGTTAGTAGCTCGGAAGGGGTATTGTCTCCCCAGTTAGCCGCAACGTCGAGGCCCCTATCCGTGAGCCACATTTTCCGCAAAACCGCTTCAAACCTAAGCTTGTTATCGGCCCAGGCCAAAACTGCCGGTGTCGCGATCGCTTCGGGCAGCTCATGCCCAGGTGCAACAATTTCTTGCCCCTTGGAGTAAATCTTGAGCGACCAGCGCCGGGAGCACTTGCCGAAATATAGGGTGTTGCCCTTGGTGATCTGCCCCTTCCCTCGGTGGCGCATATGCGCCGAGTGCTCGGCGCTTCTGATCCAGGCCAGGCAGTCCGCCCGGTTGCGCAGCTCGTAGGAGTCCGTCACGTCCACCCGCTGAAGCTCGAACGCTCCCTCCCCCCAGGCTTTTCGGTCGGAGTCGGAGGGTTCCAGACCCAGAAGCGGAACGAGCCGTTCCATGGTCTCGCAGACCAGCCCGATAAGATCGTCTGTCCCCCATAGATTGTGACCCTGGAGCCACTTCACCGGGTTTCCGTCGATCTCGAGGATGGCGCCGGAGCCGTCCACGGCCACCCCGTGCGTTTTAACGTGCAAAGCGGTGTCGTAGGAGCCGCGAACCTCGCGCCGGGTTTCCGTTTCCCACTCGATCGAGCCGTCAGGGTTCACCCGCATGATGCGACCCCCGTTGATCGGCTCAGCATGGCGGCAAGGAATGCGAGCCTTCACCCAATCAATCATCGGCATCCGGCGTCGCCCCCCTGACCTTGGCAATCTGCTCGACTAGATCAAGCTGAAGTGCAGAGGCTTCCGCAGTGGTCTTAGCAATCTCGCGGCTCAACACCTCAAGAGTCTGAAGGGGACTTTCCCTGGCTTCCTTCAGCGCGTAGGTCGTTGACTCAAGCAGGGGCAGCAGCCGGGGGATTAGCTGGCCGATCAGGGTAGCGGCAGGGACGCCCGATAATTTGCCGAACTGCATGAGCGCTGCATGGACGTCATCATCGACCGTGATAGCGATACGTTTCTTCTTGGTAGGCACCTTCTTTCCCCCCTGGTGTAACAACGAGCGACACAGGGGAACTATAGCCGGTTTTAGGAAGGTGACAAGGGGGTGCTGTCCCAAACTGAGACAAAAGTGCGGTATCACAGTACCGCACTTTCCATCCCAGGCCCGCAGGCGCGCGCCCCCCCTTCGCCCTCCGGTGTCGACACTTTGTTTGTATGTATCAAGCCTAGAAAACGCCGCGCATCCGCTGCCCATGCTGGCCTGTATGCGGCCGCATGGCGGCAATGGTTCGGCGAGGCTGGGGGGAGCAGGATCGGACGCGGCAGAAAACGCGCCATGGCATAGGCTGGCTGGAGGCTGGCATTGGACGCGCCGGGAAACGATGTCACGTAGCGGCACTAACCGTAGCAACGGCGCTCGCCCCTTCGGGGCCAGAAGATGGTCGTCAACGCTCAGACCAAAGGACAGCCCATAAAGATGGGCCACGCCCCCATTAAAAAAATTTCAGTCAAAATGCTTGCGTTAGCTCTAACCTGTGCTAGAATTAGATCTAACGAAAGGCACAGAGAGGAGGCGCACCCATGGCAGACAAGATCAATTACGGCTATGCCATCGAACCCCGCCCCGCCGACCTGGGCGGCGGCTGGCGGCTGCGGCTGCTGGAGAACGGAGAGGAAGTGGGCGGCGGGGTGTTCCCGTTGTCGGCCTATTTATCTGACTTCCCGGCCACAGATGATGCGAACGAGCGCGAGATGGCCGATAAGGCGGCCTACGAGGATGCCCTGGCCGAGGCCTCCGCGTGGCTCGCCACCCGG
>JACXUG010000056.1 GCA_014764065.1 Campylobacterales bacterium | reverse complement strand
GGATAAAAGGCTGTCGCTTTCGGGACATGCCATGCATCACAGATCCGCTCGACCGCTAACTGACGTTTCTAGCTTGACAAAAGAAGCGGATTGTCAGACCCTTCACTTAGCACGAAATGTGCTTAGGCGGATGGGGTGTTGATCATCCAGCCGGAGAAGACGTTGATGTAGTCCCAGAAGGACTGGACGTAGGCTTCGTCTATGCCCTCTGCGACGAGCTGGGGCAGCAGCTGGGCGTAAAACTCCAGCCAGCGGCGGCGGGCCGCTTCGTCGATGCGGAAGGGGGCGTGGCGGCCGACCATCCTCGGTTCGCCGCGGTGCTGGTTGAAGTAGTCCGGACCGCCGCAGATCTGGATGAAGAAATCGGCAGCATTGTTTTTGGCCTGCTGGAAATCCTCTTCGTCGTTGACAGGGAAGAGAAAGGCGATATCGCTGTTGCGGATCAGTTCGTAGTGGTCATCGACGAGTTTACGGAAGCGCGCTTCGCCCACCTGCGGGTAGAAGCCGGGATGGGGTTTGGTCACCGGGGGACGGACGCCGAACTGGCCGGGCATGATTTCAAGGTTAAGCATCGTTTTCCTATCGGCGGCATCCGGGAGATGCCGCATTTTTTGTTTCGATTGTAAAAGGTTTTTTCTAAAATCAGCGTAAAGGCCGGGAAGAATCCATGGCTTAACAGGGCGCTTTGTATAATGGAAACACTCTTTAAAATACGGGAGCGCACGATGGAAGCAAAGGTATTTTTCGGTTCAAGCGAAGCGGTGACGGGGAGCTGGACGGAGCGCCGCAGCCCCTTTGACGGCCGGCTGGTCTCAAAAGCGCCGCACTGCGGTGTGGCAGAGGCACAGCAGGCACTGAAGATCGCCAAAGCGGCGGCCAAAGCGGCCAAAGCGTCGACGCTGTCGCAGCGCTGCGACTGGCTGCACGACGTGGCGGCAAGGCTGCGGGAACAGAAAGAGGATATCGCGAAGACAATCACGGACGAGGTCGGCAAACCGATCGCTTTCGCCCGGGTCGAAGTGGAGCGCTGCATAGAGACGGTCACCCTCGCCGCCGAGACGATGCGTACCATGCACGGCGAAACGATCAATACCGATGCGATGCCCAGCGGCCGCAAAACGACGGCCTTCTATATCCGCGAACCCGTCGGCGTCATCGCGGCGATCACCCCGTTCAACTTTCCGCTGAACCTGGTGGCGCACAAGCTCGCCCCGGCCCTCGTCGCGGGCAATACGGTTGTGCTCAAACCGACACCGGAAGCGCCGCTGACGGCCTACAAGTTTGCCAAGCTCTTCATCGAGAGCCCCCATGCGGTCAAAGACGCCCTCAGCGTCGTCTACGGTGATGCCGAAGTCGGCAGCACCCTGGTCGGCAGCGACATCCCGCGCAAGATCAGCTTTACCGGTTCCGTTCCCGTCGGCAACATCATCACCAAGAGTGCGGGGATCAAAAAGGTGAGCCTGGAGCTGGGCGGTAACGCGGCGACCTTCATCGACAAGAGCGCCGACCTCGATCTCGCCGCGCAGCGCTGTGCGCTCGGGGCCTTCGTCAACTCCGGACAGGTCTGCATCTCGCTGCAGCGCATCTATGTCCATGCCGACGTCTACGACGCGTTTGCGCAGAAAATGGCCGAAGCGACGCAGAAGCTGGCAGTCGGTTCGCCCTACGACGACAATACCTTCATGGGGCCGCTCATCAACGAGGAGTCGGCGGAGCGGGCGCTCTCCTGGGTGCAGAGCGCCATCGACGAGGGGGCCCGGCCGATGACGGAGGTGAAGTGCGAAGGGACGATGTTCTACCCGACCGTCATGGCGGACGTCACCGACGATATGGCGATCGTCTGCGAAGAGGTTTTCGCACCGATCGTCTCCCTGGTGAAGGTTGCAGGGTTCGACGACGCTGCCCCCCGGATGAACAATTCACCCTACGGGCTTCAGTTCTCCCTCTTTACCAACGACCTGGCACTGACGCAGCGCGCGATCGGCGAGCTGGAGGCGGGCGGGATCGTCATCAACGACATGCCGACCCTGCGTTTCGACATCCAGCCCTACGGCGGGGTCAAGCTCAGCGGCGTCGGGCGGGAAGGACCGCGGTTCGCCATCGAGGAGATGACGGAACTCAAATCGATCGTCATCGCGTAGGGATATGAATAAAACGAAGGTGATCGTCTCCGCATGTCTGCTGGGAAAGGCTTGCAGGTATGACGGCTGCTCCAAAAAAGATGACGGTGTTCTTGCCTTTCTCGCAGACAAAGAAGTCATCCCCTTCTGCCCAGAAGCTCCGGTGCTGGGGACCCCCCGCGGGCGGATCAGCGTTATTGCGACGGAGGATCACGGCCTGCGCGTGAAAAAGAGTTCGGACGGCACGGATGTGACCGATGCGCTCGTCGGACAGACCGAGGCGCTGATCAAGGCGCACCCGGATGCGACGATGATCATCCTCAAATCAAAGTCCCCCAGCTGCGGCATCGGCACGACGCCGATTCTGGACGAAGCGGGCAACGAGATCGCCAAAGGCAACGGCGTTGCGGCAGACCTGCTGCTGCACGCCTTTCCCGATATCAGTATCGTGGACGAAAATAGTTTATAGGTCCCGTTCATCTTCTCCTTTCTTTTTGCAAAGAAACGGAACTAATGGTTGCTGCACTCGGCACCTATGTTATGATTCATCAAAAAATAAAGGATTTATGATGTTGGAAGTCGGAACCGTTGCGCCGGATTTCTGCCTGGAGAACCAGGACGAGGTAGAGATCTGTTCGCGCGATCTCAAAGGAAAATGGATCGTGCTCTACTTCTACCCCAAGGACAATACGCCTGGCTGTACGACCGAAGCGTGCGACTTTACTGAACAGCTGCCCGAATTCAAAGGGCTCAATGCCGCCATCTTCGGCGTCAGCGCCGATTCGCCCAAGGTCCACCGCGGCTTTATCGAGAAGCAGTCGCTGGGGATCACCCTACTCAGCGACCCGGAGCACACCATGATGGAAGATTACGGCGTCTGGGCGCTGAAGAAGAATTACGGCAAAGAGTACATGGGCATCGTGCGCACGACGTACATCATCGATCCGCAAGGGAAAGTTGCCGCGGCGTGGGGGAATGTCAAGGTGCGCCAGAAACGTTCAAAGAACGGTGAGAAGTACGAGATCGTGCATGTCGAAGAAGTAAAGAAGAAACTTTCAGAACTGCAAAACAGTTGACAAAGCCGTGAGGCTCTGTCACCCTTCACTTAGCACTTAACATAAGAAAAACGAATTAATCGCAGTAGTATTACACAGCCTACCAGAATAAATATAAAGCGTAATTGAAATCAACAGGGGCGAAACGGCAGGAGATGGCAATCTATATGCTTAACTATTACTTAAGTATTTATAAGATAAAATTGCGCGATTTTCTCCATGCGTTTTGACTATATCACCGGAGAACAAGATCTCAGGTGCCAAACCCAAAAACCGGTGCAGCCTCGTCTGAAAAAATAGAAGAGGACTGCCGGGGGCATTGAAGCGAACCGGTATTTTTAACATTTAATCGTGCCTCCGGGGCACGATGCTGAAAGGACCATTATTATGGTAACTATGAAAGACCTTCTTGAGTGCGGTGTCCACTTCGGTCACCAGACACGCCGCTGGAACCCGAAAATGAAAAAATACATCTTCGGTGTCCGCAAGAACATCTACATCATCGACCTGCAGAAGACACTGCGCTACTTCCGCAACACGTATCAGATCGTTGTCGATGCAGCCGCTGAAGGCAAGACCATCATGTTCGTCGGTACGAAAAAGCAGGCACGCGTTGCCATCAAAGAAGCGGCTGAGAGCTGCGGCATGCCGTATGTTGACAACCGCTGGCTGGGTGGTATGCTGACGAACTTCCCGACGATCCAGAAATCTCTGCGCAAGCTCGAAGTCATCGAGCAGATGCAAGAGAGCGGCCAGATCAACCTTCTGACCAAGAAAGAAGCGCTGATGATGGCACGTACGAAAGAGAAGCTCGAGTCCTACCTCGGCGGTATCCGCCACATGAAAAAACTGCCGGACATGATGTTCGTCATCGACGCCGTCAAAGAGCACATCGCGGTTAAAGAAGCGCGCAATCTGGGCATCCCGGTCGTGGCACCGCTCGATACGAACTGTGATCCGGACCTGATCGACTTCCCGATCCCGGGTAACGATGACGCGATCCGCTCCATCCAGCTTTTCTGTAAAGAGATGGCGGCAGCAGTCAACGAAGGTAAAGCGATGATCGCCGACAACGCGGAAGCGGAAGGCGAAGAAGTTGAAGCGGCGGAAACTGTAGAAGCCGCAGCAGAAGAAACAACGACAAAGGAAGCATAATATGGCAGAAATCTCAGCAGCAATGGTAAAAGAGCTGCGTCAGGCAACTGACGCACCGATGATGGACTGTAAAAAGGCGCTCACCGAGTCAAACGGCGACATGGACAAAGCCAAAGAGTGGCTGCGTGAACGCGGAATTGCTCAGGCGGCGAAAAAAGCGGACCGCGTTGCTGCCGAGGGCTCTATCGGCCTGAAAATTTCTGCAGATTTCAAACGCGCGACTCTGGTTGAAGTCAACTCCGAGACGGACTTCGTTGCGAAAAACGAGGGGTTCCAGAATCTCGTTTCCAAAACCGTAGAGCAGGCTTTCATGACGCAAGCCGATACAGCGGAAGCATTGCGCGAAACTGAACTCGAAGGCAAGGCGTTCAGCGTCTACTTCGATGAAGTGGTCGCAAAGATCGGCGAGAAGATCGAACTGCGCCGCATCGCGGCACTGAGCGGTAGCGAGAACGTCGCGGTCAACGGTTACATCCACTCCAACACGCGCATCGGTGTTATCGTCGCGATCGAGTGTGATTCCGCGAAGACGGCTGAGGCGATGGTCCCGGTTGCCAAGCAGGTCGCGATGCACGCGTCTGCAATGAAACCGTCGACGCTCAGCTACAAAGACTTCGACGCTGATTTCGTTGCTGCCGAAACAAAAGGCCGCATCGAAGCGATCAAAAAAGAGAACGAAGAGCTCTCCCGCCTGAAAAAGCCGCTCAAAAACGTTCCGGAGTACATCTCCATGTCACAGCTGACAGAAGATGTCCTGGCGGCGGCCGAAGCGAAGATGAAAGAAGAACTCCTCGCCGAAGGCAAGCCGGAGAAAATCATCCCGAACATCCTGCCGGGTAAACTTGCACGCTATATCGAGGACAATACGACCCTCGACAAAGAGCAGTGCCTCCTGGATCAGAACTATGTTCTTGATGACAAGAAAACGGTTGCCCAGGCGGTCGCTGACGCGGCAAAAGCTGCCGGCGGTACCGCTGAAGTCGTTGCCTTCATCCGCCTTGAAGTCGGCGAAGGCATCGAGAAGAAACAAGACGACTTCGCTGCCGAAGTCGCCGCACAGATGGCGTAAGCCGGCTGCTGCCCTCTTCCGGGTGACGCCGTCACCCGCTTTTTCTCCCAAATCCCTTCAAACTAACCCAGAACTAACCCAAAACGCACTACTATTGCATTCATGAAACTGCTTGAAGCCAGCGGCATTGCCCACCATTTCGATTATCCGCTTTTTTCCGACGTCGACCTCTCGATTGGGAGCCATGAATCCGTCGCCATCATCGGCGTCAGCGGTAGCGGAAAATCGACCCTGCTGCATATCCTCTCGACGCTGCTCTCCCCCGACAGCGGCAGTGTCACCCTGATGGGCAAACCGATACAGGGGCTCTCCAACCGCGGCCTGGTGGAGCTTCGCCGGAAGCAGCTGGGGATCATCTTCCAGTCGCACTACCTTTTCAAAGGCTTTACGGGTGCCGAGAACCTCGAGGTGGCCTCCATCCTCTCGAACGAGCCGGTAGAACCGGGGCTGTTGCGGGCCCTCAAGATCGAGCATGTCGTGGGCCAGAAAGTGACGGAGCTCTCCGGCGGGCAGCAGCAGCGCCTCTCCGTTGCCCGGGTGCTGACGAAGAAGCCGCGTCTCATCTTCGCCGACGAACCGACGGGGAACCTGGACCTGGAGACGGCCTACGAAGTGATGGACCTCTTCGACCGCTACATTGAGCAGCACGACGCCGGGCTCCTGCTCGTCACCCATGAACTGCAGCTGGCGGACCGCTGCCAGCGGGTCTACAAGCTCGAAGACCACAAGCTGGTTCAGGTCAAATAGGTGCTAAGGGGCGAAATAGGGTTTGCACTCCTGCCGCAGCAGTCTGAGTGCTTCATTGAACACGCTGCCGTCATCGCAGAGCATCAGACCCGGGACGTTTCGTACCATCTCCGTATCGAGGGGATGGCTCAGCATACAGCCTCTCTTGGACGAACGGACGAGACTGAAGGTCATGCTACTGTCCGAGGGTAGGAGGCAGGCCTGGAGGGAACGATACATCGCCCACTGCGATGCCGTGGCCTGCGAGGGCGTGATGAGCGTCACCGCCTTCTCCTTTTCAAGGGCACGGCGGAGTGTGCGGCGCAAGTAGGGGTCGTCCAGTCGCGCCGTGACGATGGTGAGCGGGGTCTCATCGCTGCGGATCATGGCCCCCAATACATGCCGGGCATCCTGCCAGCGGTGCGGCAGCAAAAATGCCTCACTGCCCAAGAGGGGCATTAGGAAAAGGCCGGCAGAGAGGAGGTGTTTCATTTGGATCACGATGCTTTTTTGTTACAATGCTAACACACTTTTACGGGTATTCTCATACCGCAATCAAGGGACGTTATGACCATCGCGCTGCTCAACACCACACCGATCGTCGCTAAACTTGTCGAGCGCCTGGCCCAAAAACGCGGGGATACTTTTTTGAATACGGAGCGCTCCGGCGGGCTGCGGGCGGATGTCGTGATCGTCGACGACAGCGTCGCGATGCGCTATGACGCGGCGGCTGCAAAAAGAGAGGGGCACTATGCCATCTTTATCGGGTCGCGCTTTGAAACGATGCCCCAGGGGTATGATGCCGTGCTCGGCAAGCCGTTTCTGCCCGAAGAGCTCGGCCACGCCCTTGACGATGCGGAAGTGGCGGTGAGTGCCCTGGTCGAACGCAGCGACGTTTTCGATGCCGATGAAGCCGCGGAAGCGTGGGAGGCGGAATCGGCTGCCCCGGTCTTCAACAGTGCGGAGATCGACGAACTCAAAGAACTCCTCGACGCCGTGGAGGGCGACGAGGAGATGGCGGCAGGGTACGAAGAGCAGATCGAGGCGGCGATGGAGCACCTGGACCGGCGGGAGTGGGAACGGCCCGTCGAGGAGGTTCTGTATGACGCCGGTGCGCCGGAAAGCTCCGAGAACAGGACGGATTTCAGCGACATCGACCTGCATGCCCGAGGCGTCGAAGCGCTGCAGGACCTGATGGCGATCCTTAGCGACGAATCCGTTGCACAGGCCCTCAAGGCGATGGGCGTACGCATCGATATTTCATTCGGGGCGAAGGCATGAACAAAAACGGCGGAGCGATCCTGGTGCTCTCTGGCCCAAGCGGCGCGGGGAAGAGTTCACTGATCAAAAAGGTGGCCGAGGCGATCGGGCCTCACTACTTCTCCATATCGACGACGACACGCCCCATGCGCGAAGGGGAGGTCGACGGCGTGCACTACCACTTCGTCGACGAAGCCTCTTTTAAGCGCGACATCGACGGGGAGAACTTTCTGGAATACGCCGTCGTCCACGGCAACTATTACGGTACCTCGCTCAAACCCGTCAAAAAGGCCCTCTCCGAGGGGAAGCTGGTCATTTTCGACATCGACGTCCAGGGACACGACACGGTCCAGAACCGCATGGGCGACATTACGACTTCGGCCTTTATTACGACCCCGACCCTGAGCGAACTTGAGCAGCGTCTGCGGTCGCGGGCCACCGATGCGCCGGAGGTGATCGCGCGCCGGATCGATATGGCCAAGCGCGAAGTCCAGCGGATGTGCGAGTATGACTACATTATCATCAACGACGACCTCGACGAAGCGGCGGAAGTACTCGTTTCTGTCGCCAGGGCCGCCCGCCTCAAAGTGCCCACGCTCACGATCAACGAATTCGTACAGGCCTGGGAAGCGCACTAGCGCCCCTCCCGCCGCCGGCGCTGTGCTACGTACTGAGTGTTACGTGCTACGAATAGAAAGAAAAGAATAAGGATGACGTGTCATCCTTCGTAACACGCAACACGTAACACGCAGATTGACTAACCAATAACCCTGCATTTTTTCGCTATTATTACATTTCCAAAAACCACCTAAGGAATTACTATGGGTATGCCAAGTGGAGCTGAACTGCTGTTGATTTTCGGGATCATCGTCCTGCTCTTCGGTGCGAAAAAAATTCCGGATCTTGCCAAGGGTATCGGCAAGGGAATCAAGAACTTCAAGAATGAGATGAAAGACGAACCGGAAGAGGTTGCAAGCAGCGAGGCCCCCAAAAAAGTCGAGGGCGGTAACGCAACGGCGGCTTCCGAAGCACCAAAAGAATCCGAAAAACAGGCGTAATCGATTTGAAACAGCGTGTATCGGTGCTTCTCAAAGCGCAATTTGAGCGCGAGGTCGTGCTCGAAAAGCCCAAAGACCGCTCTTTCGGGCACTACGCCACCCCCATTGCCTTCTCACTGGCCAAGGAGCTGCGCAAATCGCCGATGGTGATTGCCGACGAACTGGCTTCATCCTTCGGCGAGCATGCGATGTTCTCTGCGGTTGAAGCAAACAAGGGGTACATCAACTTCCGTCTTTCAGAAGCCTTTATGGATGAGTATGCAAGCTGGGCTCTCACGAATCCGGAGCAGTTCGGTCATGCCGACCGCGAAGGGAAGATCCTTCTCGAGTTCGTCAGCGCCAACCCGACGGGACCACTGCACATCGGCCATGCCCGCGGCGCGGTCTACGGCGATACGCTTCTGCGTCTCGGACGCCGCCTGGGCTACGACATCACGGCTGAGTACTATGTCAACGACGCGGGGAACCAGATCGACCTGCTGGGGGTTTCCCTGCAGCTCGAAGGGCAGCACAGCCTCCTGAATATGGAAGTTGAGTGGCCGGAGAAGTACTACCGCGGCGAATACATGACGATTCTTGCCGAAGAAGCATTGACCACGTTCGGCAGCGACATCCTTACCAACGCCGATCGCCGCAAAGAGCTTGCGCTCTGGGCGAAGGACAAGGTGATGGATCTCATCGTCTCCGACCTGGGCGACGCGAACATCCACTTCGACACCTTCGTCAGCGAAGCATCTCTCTACGACGATTGGGACCGGGTCATGAAGAAACTCGGCGAGGGTGTCTACGAAGGCGAAGAGAAGCTTTGGCTCCGTTCGACGGAACACGGGGATGAGAAAGACCGCGTCGTCGTGCGCGAAGACGGGCGCCCGACCTACCTGGCCGGCGATATCGTCTACCACAACCGCAAGTTCGAGCAGGGGTTTGACCACTATATCAACATCTGGGGCGCCGACCACCACGGTTACATCGCCCGCGTCAAAGCGGCGGCGCGTTTCCTCGGGTACGATCCGGAAAAACTCGAGATCTTGCTGTCGCAGATGGTCAGCCTGCTCAAGGACGGCGAACCGTACAAGATGAGTAAGCGTGCCGGAAACGTCATTCTAATGAGCGACATCGTCGAGGAGATCGGCGCGGACGCCCTGCGCTTCATCTTCGCGAGCAAGAAGAGCGACACGGCGCTGGAGTTCGACGTCGAGACGCTTAAGAAGCAGGATAACTCGAACCCGGTCTACTACATCAATTACGCGCATGCGCGGATCCAGACGATCCTCTCCAAGAGCGAGCTGACCGAGGAGCAGATCATGGCATCCGAGCTCACAGGGCTCAATGCCGACGCCGACGCACTTCTCTTTGAGGCGCTGCTGCTGCCCGAGGTGATCGAGGATGCCTTTGCGTCACGCCAGGTGCAGAAACTGCCGGAGTACCTCAAGTCCCTCGCGGCCCGTCTGCACAAGTTCTACTACGACTACCGCGTACTGGGGACCGAGGAGGAAGCGAAACTGCTCAAACTCTTCCTGATGGTCGCCCTCTCCATCCGCACCGGTCTCTCCCTGATGGGGATCACGGCCAAAGACCGGATGGTCGCCGACGAGAAATAAGCCACCGGCTTATTTCACTACTCCCTACTTTCTTTCTTCTTCGCAAGAAAAGCTTCGGCATGCCGCAGCGGCTTTCAAGGAGCGCTCAAGGCCAATGCTTGATTGAATTGAATGCGCTTCGGGAACCGAAGCTCTTATTTATAACGCGAATCACGCTGACGCCGGCGGGTTGACACCGTCGGGCAGCAGCCGGGGGCTTTTGATTCTCACCCTTTTGTTTCTTCCCAGCTCTCCCGACTCTATTGTCACATCCCCTTTGGCGACCTTGCACATTTTCGCCAGCAGTGCTATGATGTGTTTATTGGCCTTGCCGTCGACGGGCGGAGCGGTTATGCGCAGTTTGCGTTCATTCTCCATAATCTCGGCGAGTTCATTTGAGCTGGCTTTGGGCTGGATGCGGAGGGAGAGAATAAGATCGCCGTTGTCAAAGGAATACCACATAGGCAATATTATAGGGTTTCTTTGTTAAAATGGCCACCTTCTTCAGTCCTCATCGCTTAACAGGATAAAGCAGGGCCCTCCTAAGGCCTAGCTCGAGGTTCAAGTCCTCGTGGGGACACCACTTTTTATGCACACTCACAGAAGATAGAGTACAAAATC
>JACXUG010000125.1 GCA_014764065.1 Campylobacterales bacterium | reverse complement strand
GCATTTCGGGTCCGTGTCGGCGCAGTATTCGCGGCCGTCGCCTTCGTTGGCCGTGACGAAGTAGGTCTCGCCGTCAACCGTGTACGAAGCGATGGTGTCCGGCATGTAGAGGCCGAAGAGACCCGGATAGTTCTTCATCAGGATCTCGCCTTCCTCCTCGATGTCGATCGTGTTGCCGCTGCCCGCCTCGTAGCTCTTCGCGCCGAGGGATTTGACCCACGTGAGGGTCGGCGCCGCGCCGGAGATGTCGACTTTCGCGACCGCGTTGTTCTCCTGGAGTGTCACGTAGGCGACGTTGCCGCTGACCGTGATGTATTCCGGTTCGATGTCGAGCGCCTTATCGTTGCTCGGCGTGCCGCCGAGACGTACCGGCGTGCCGTCCGATGCATCGCTCAGGGTTGCCGCGGAGAAGTCGACCTCGGCATAACCCGCCGCGTCGTTCGCCGCCGTCGCGGAAGCGACGGTGATCATACCGACGGAACCTTTGACGTCGACATACTTGCCTGAACCCGCATCCGGTTCGCCTTCGTTGGCGACGAGGATCTTGCTGCCGTCTTCGTTGAAGGTGACCATGTCCGGCAGGTAGCCGACCTGCGTCTGGGTTTCGAAGGTACCGTCGGTGGCGAAGGTGACGACTTTACCGACGGTGCCCGTCTTGTCGTCGGAACCGACGGCGACGGCGACTTTGCCGTTTTTCGTTGCGACGCTCTGAACGCCCGCACCATAAGGGGAGAGGTCGACGGAGCCGACCAGGGTCGGGTTCGTCACGTCGGCGAGGCTGACGATGTCGAGTTTGTTGTCTGCGCCGTTGGTGATGAAGAGCTGCTTGGAAGCGCTGTCGAAGGCGGAGATTTCGCTGCCGCCCTTTTTGCCGCTCTCGTACGCACCGACTTTTTCCAGGGAGAGGCCGCTCAGTTCGAGGCCGTCGACCACGTAGAGGGTGTTGCCGTCGACGCGTGTTTTATTGGCGTCGAGATATTTCTGCTCGAGGACGCCGCCCGTGACCCATGTCGCGAAGTCGTCGTCGTTGAGGATGCCCAGGCGGCTGTCGTCGAAGACAATCAGGCCTTCCATCTTGTCGTGCGGGTAGTGGTTCTGCGCGATCATGTCGACGACCAGCTCTTTTTGAACCGGTACGATGCCGTGATCTTTGAGGATGTCCCAGCCGCCCTCAAGCAGGGCGACCTGCTCGAGGGTCTGACCTTTTGTCGTGGCGTTGACGTCGATCAGCAGGCCGAGCGCGGCATCCTGCGTCATGTCTGTACCGAGCGTGACGCTTTCGAGGTCCGTGCCCGTGCTGAGCTTGATCTTGTAGACGTGTTTCTGCCCGCTCGTCGTATCTTTGTAGAAGGTGCCGTCGCGTTCGATGATGAGGAAGGTGTCGTTGCTGAGCGCCGTGATCTCGGAGTTGGAGTTCTTGGCTTTTTCCTGCTTGTAGAGATACTGCTTCATTTTGCCCGTCGCCAGTTCGATGGTGACAATGCGGGTCAGGACGCCGCGTACCGCTTTGGTCGGGTTGTCGAGGGTGGACTGCATGACGCCGACCAGCGTCGACTGGTCCGGCGTGATCGTCAGACCCTCCATGCCGCGGTTGGCCCAGCGGTTGCCGAACTCGGCCGGAAGGGTCCAGGTGTTGCGCTTATCGTTCGCGAAGGGGTTGATGCGGCCGATCTCTTTGCCGTTCGCATCGTAGTGGACCATGTGCGGACCGTACTCGTCGCTGACCCAGAACGTGCCGTCGGTCAGTGCCGTGAGGCCTTCGCTGTCGAGGCCGAAGTCGTCGGTTTTCGGTTTGGAGGCATTGTTCTCATCGGCGATCAGGTTGCCCTCGGCGTCATAGGGGATCTCTCCGGTGCCGCCGAATTCGGGCGTGTTGGGCAGGCCGGAGATGACGTTGCCGTCGGTGTCTTTGAGCAGGATCTCTTTGACCATGGAGACGGAACCGTCCGCGGCAATCTCGAAGAGACCGATACGCGGCGTGTAGTCCGGGGTTGGGAACATTTTGCCATCCCGGTACTTCGCGTTCGGGCCGCGATCCGTCATGGCGTAGAAGCGGTTGACGTTGTCGGGGTCGGCAGTCGCCGCCGAACCGAAGCCGCCGTTGCGGATTTCGAAGTTCGTTCCGGGTTTCGCGCCGTTTTCAATATCGTTGCGCAGGACCGTATAGGGCAGGAGGGAGCCTGCCGCCGGGATCTTGCCCACGTTGTTCTGCGCACCCGCATTGTTGCTGTCGTCGTTGCTTCCGCATCCGACCATGAGCACGGCCGCCGTAACGGTCGAGATCAATGCCGGATATATTTTTTTTATCGTCATCACCACTCCTTTTGAAATTAGCGGATGATAAAAAAATCCGGTTACGATCCCGCTACTATTTGGTCTCACTTTTAAATCATCTCAACTTTCGCACATAAAAACTAGCGCTAAAGTCCACTGCTTTTTATCTACTAAAGCCCATAAATAGGCACTTTCCAGTACGATTTTGTTAACACACAACCTTCCAACTGGACTTTGCCGTCCGCCACGGGTCAAGCCGTCGTAAAGAGATTGCCGACTTTACCTCCCGGCTGCATCACCGCAGTAGTGCCTACAGGCGAAGAGAAGAGGGGCTACAAGGCAAAAATCTGCTTGCACTTGAAATGGTCGAACGCGCTCTGAAGCACGGCATTTATGCGGACTATCCGCTTGTTGACAGCTGG
>JACXUG010000055.1 GCA_014764065.1 Campylobacterales bacterium | reverse complement strand
CTGGCCTTTCTCAAGATGCAGCGGGGCGACATGGAGAAGTCGCTCAACCCGGAGGAGCGCGGCGCGTAGCCGCTATTTGATCATCTGCAGCGGGTCGATATGGCAGTTCTTCTGGGTCACTTCAAACATCAGTTCGTCGTTGACGCGGCCGATCACGCTCCCTTTTTTGAGGCGCTTGCCTTTGCGTACCGTCGGGGCGATCTGGTCGAGATGGGCGTAGATGGTATGCAGCCCGTCGGCGTGTTCGATAATAACGACGTTCTCAAGCATCGGTGTCTCCTGGGCCAGAATGACCTTGCCGTTGAGGACGGCTTTGACCTTGGCGTCGGGGGTTTTGGGCTGCAGGGAGACCGACTCGTTGAAGATCTTGATTTTGTAGATCGGGTCGGTATAGGTGCCGTAGCCCTTCAATACCGTATAGGCATCCAGCGGCGCGATCGTCTTTGAGCCCCGATAGCGGCCGGTCTGCGCCTTATGGTAGCTGCTGCCGACGGAACGCACATCGGGGACCTCTTTGGAGGCGAGCAGCGCTTCGTTGCGCTGCTCTTCCTGGCGTGCGGCCGCTTTTTGTGATTCGCTCTCCTGGATGATGTGCAACTGGGTCAGGGTCTGTTTCAGGGCGGATTTCTGTGCCAGGATCTTTTGTAGCTCTTTCTTGTAGCGGCCCTTTTTCGTCTTCAGGTCGCCCAGAGCCATCTCATTCGCTCTTTTCGCTTTTTGGAGGTCGCGTTTCTCCTGCCCGATCGAGGCGATGTCCGTTTTAAGCTGTGCCGTTTTTTCCGTCAGCTGTTTCAGGGCCGCTTCGTTCGCGCGGTAGTCATTGCCCAGTTTTGTGATCTGTGCTTTGGTCTGTTCGTTCAAAGCGGCAAAGACTGCTTCGCCGATGATGGCATCGGGGGAGAGGGTGTTGTTGTCCTCCTGGATCATCGTGAGGGAGATGATACGGGCCATGAGGTCGGCCAGGTCGTCGCGCAGTTTTTTGCGGTTCGCTTCGAGGGTCTCCTGCCTTTCTGTGAGCGTGATCAGCTCTTCTTTGGCGCCGGAGAGGGTGGCGGCTTTGCCCTGCAGTGCCGACTCGAGCGACGCGATCTTCTTCTGCTGGGTGAGGACGGTCCGCTTTTTTTGCAGGATTGCCTTGGCGGTCTCGGCCATTTTGGCATTTACCGAGGCGTAGTTGCGGTCGAAAGAGCTGAGACTTTTGGAGGTCTCGTCGATCTTGTCGTCGATGCTCTTGGCCGCCACGGCGGCAGTGAGCAGAAGGCCAAGCAGCAGTGCGAACCGGATCATACCTCTTCTTTGTGTCCCATGACGATCATAGAGGCGAGCAGGATGGAGAGGGAGATGGCAACGCCCGTGAGCAGGGGCACGTCATGCAGCGGCTGGAAGAGGGTCGGCTGAAGCTGCACGAGGGAGAGCAGCTGCGCCATCCAGCCGTAATGGTCGACCAGGAGAAAGACGGTCGTCGCGATCACGGAAGCGATCACGGCGTCGACGATGGCAAGGCGGAAGAGGACGGCCGAGCGGAGCCAGACCGGGGCGCCGAAGAGGGCCATGATGTTCATCCGTTCGCGGTGTTGGAACTGCCACAGGCGCATCTCTTTGACGATCAGCAGCGAGGTGACGAGCAGGACGACGGCGGCAAGGACGCTGACGACGTTCTTGAAGAGCTGCAGCAGACGGTAGACGGTGTCGTGCTGCTGGGCAAAGGTCTCGACACGGGTGATGGCGCGGTAGCGCAGGAGCCTCTCTCCCAGTACGCGGGCCGCATCGGGCGTAATGAAGTGGGCCATCCTCAGCCGGTAGAAATGCGGAAGGTTCAGCGCCATCAGGTTGATCTGGGAGTCGCCGGTCTGTTGCTGCAGCTGCTGGAGCATCCGGGTAGGCGACAGGGGCTCGACGGCGTTGATGGCACTGTCGATACTCTGGAAAAAGGCGAGGGAGAGGTTGTTGTCGCTGACGACGACGATGCCGTAGTTGTCTCCCAGGCGCTGTTCATAGGCCCCGATGATACGGTCCAGGCTCAAAAAAAGCTGGAGGGTGATGAGGATGGAAAAGAGTGCTGTAATCAGCGAGAAGTGGCTTTTAAGAGACTTCATAGACGTCTCCGTGCTCGATATGGAAGTGCTTGTATTTGATGCCCAGCGTTTCGGGGATGTGGTGGGTGACGACGACGACGGTCGCCTCAAGCTGGGTATTGGCCCCCTCCAGCAGGTTCCAGATCACCTTGGAGGAGTATTCGTCGAGGTTCCCTGTCGGTTCATCCGCGAGGATGAGGATGGGGTTGTGCGCGAGGGCGCGGGCCATGGCGACGCGCTGCTGTTCGCCCCCGCTCAGCTCCATGGGGTATTTGCTGCGCTGGTGGGTGAGCTTGACGTGGCCGAGGAGCTTCTCCACCTGCATCTCGCTGATGTCGCGGGCGTAACCGTTGATGAGCAGCGGCAGCATGACGTTCTTGTCGATCGTCCACTCTTTGACAAGCTTGTAATCTTGGAAGACGATCCCGACGTGGCGGCGCAGGAAGTTGAGTTTCTTGGCGCTGATATTGTCCATGTCGACGCCGCCGACCATGAGCGAGCCCGAGAGCAGCGGCAGGGCGCCGAAAAAAGATTTCAGCAGGGTCGATTTCCCGCTCCCGCTGGCGCCGGTGATAAAGACGAAGCTGCCGGAGTCGATGGCAAAGGTGGCCTTGGAAATGATTGTTTCGTGTCTGCCGTAGCCCAGGGAGAGGTTGTCGGCGACGATGATCTTATCCATGCAGGGCCTCGATCAGGAGCTGATGGGCCCGGGCGTTTGTGCGGGAACGCACCGGAGGCGTCGGGAGGTAGGCGGGGGCGTCGCCGAGGATCAGGTAGAGATGCTCGGGACGGGCATAGGGGCCCATGGAGAGGCGGAACATATAACGGCCGTCATCGGTACGGTAGAGGCGTTCGAAATGCACGAACCCTTCGTCGAAGCGCAGCGTTGTCCCGTTGAGGGCCTCGAGGTGCGCCGGGTCGGGGGTGATGGCGCCGAAAGCGAAGGGGGCGATCGCTTCCAGCGGCCCGGACTCCTCCGTATTGTGCATCAGCACGTCGTAGATGTTCTTCTCCATCCGGCGCCAGCGGTCCTCGTACTTGCTGCTGACCTCCAGTGCACGGTTCTTGTAGATCTCGATATGGTTCTGGTTCAGGGCCATAAAGGTCTCGAAACTGTAGGCGAAGTAGTTGTCGCTGTCGGTACGCAGCTCCAGTTTCCCCTCCGGTTTCAGTACCCGGATGCTTTCGGCAATGAAGGCTTCCCCGATGACGCGCCGCTGGGGTTTCTTGTCCCAGGGGACCGGGAAATGGACGTAGATACGCCCGACGAGGTTAGAGGGGACGAGCTCCAGGAAGAGGCGGGCGTCGTAGTCGAGCAGCAGGAGGTTGTCGAGCTTCTGGATATTGATCTGCTTGAGCACCTGCTCGATGGAGGGTTTGTGGATTTCGATCCCGATAAAGAGGAGCTCCGGGTTCGCTTTGGCCTGGTGCAGCAGGTGACGGCCGGAACCAAACCCCACCTCGATGCGGATCTCCCGGTCGGTGGGGAAGTCGCGTTCGAAGTCGTGGATGGTCCACAGCGCACTGTCGTTGCCCAGATGCATGTTCGCTTCGCCGCTGTCGACGTTCGACGCCAGGACGTCCAGCCCCGCCGCACCGGCATAGGCCTGAAGCGCGCGTTTGACGAAGTGGGTCGCCGAAGGGCGGGTGATCTTGTCCGCTTTGAGCAGGGTCTTGTCCGGCAGGCGTTTGAGGAGGAGGAAAAAGGCTTTCTCCCCGATGGATGCGGCGATCAGGGTCTCATCGTCGTGCAGGGTATTGTCCGCCATGTAGTGGAACGTGACCCCCTCCGCGGTCGCGGGGAAGGCCGGGGCCTTGAACGAAGCGATATGGAGGTGGGGCATCGAGTTACTGGCCCTCCAGAACGATGCTCTTTGACGGGGAGGGTTCCGACTTGAGCCCGTTGGCGTCGACGGCGATCACCTTGTAGCTGTACTCCAGCCCCGGGGTGATGTTGACATCGGTGAAGCTGTGGGTCTTGATGTCACGGATGACGCTCTCTTTGCTGTCGAACCAGCCGCTTCGGGTCGTCTTGAGGAGTTCGAAACCGACGGTACGGGCATCTTTTGCCGTCCAGCGTACGACCACCGCTTTGTTGCGCAGGGCGAGGCCGGTCAGCTCCGGTACGGCGGGCGCCGCCATCGTCGTACCTTCGGCGGGTTCGCTCGGCAGGCTCTCCAGTTCATCCTTGTCGACGGCTGCGACCTTGTAGAAGTAGTCGGCCCCGTTTTCTTCGACCTTGTCCGTGAAAGCGGTTCTGTCGACTTTGGCGTGGTAGCTGTAGTAGCCATCCTCGCGTTCGGCGCGGTAGACCTTGTAGTAGACGATTCCCTCGTCCGGGGAGGGCTGCCACCGCAGGGCGATCGCATGGATCGCACCCCGGCTGGCGGAGAGCTGCGTCGGCGGCAGCGGGAGGGGTTTGGTCGCGACGGTCACGACGGCGGAAGGGGCGCTCATCTCGCCGCTGAAAGTGCGGGCGATGATACGGTAGCGGTAGACGCTGTTGTCGTCGAGGTCGTGGTCGATATACTCGGCATTGAGGCGGCCGTCGATGCGGGCGATCCAGTGGAACGATTTCGCTTCCGGATCGAGGCGTTCGATCTCGTAGCCGTCGACGCGCAAGTCCGGGTGGGGGCGCCACAGCAGTTTGGAACTGCGGGCCAGCTCTTTGGTCGCCGTGAAGTAGCTGACCGGTTCCGGGAGGCTCAGTGTCTTGGCGCTGAGGGTGTTGTCGGGCATGGACTCGCGCCCTTTGGCGTCGACGGTCGTAAAGCGGTAGCGGTAGGTCGTAGCGGGGCGGAGGCCCGTGTCGACATAATGCGTGTGGAGGGTGTCATCGACCGCGGCGATGCGGTAGAGTTTGCTGTCCTCGCCGCCCGGGGTGTCGCGGTAGATGCGTACGCCCTTCACCCGCGGGTCCGTGACCGGTTTCCATTCAAAAGCGATGGCGGCGGTGTCGCTGAGGTAGCCGTTGATGCTGACCTGCGGCAGGGTTTTGTCGATAGCGACAGGTTCGGCAGGGGCTGGGCCTCCGACACAACCGCTAATCAGCAGTGTCAGTGTCGAAAAGAGTGCCGATGCGATCAGGGGCGAGCGTCTCATCCAGTGTCTCCGTAGCGAAATGCGACTGCAGCCGTTCTTCGAGCGCCGCGGGAAGCGGGGCCGTAAAACGCATCGCCTCCCCCGTCCGGGGATGGGTGAAGTAGAGCGTGTAGGCGTGCAGCAAAATACGCTGGATTTTATCGGGATTGCTCTTAATGCCGTATAAATGGTCTCCGAGGATGTGGCGGCTGAAACTCTCCAGGTGGACGCGGATCTGGTGGGTTCGCCCCGTAAAGAGCTTACAGGCGATCAGCTCCTCCTTCGTATCCTTGGAGAGGAGCAGCTTCTTGAAGAGGGTCTGCGCGCTCTTGCTCTGCGCAACGACGGCCATTTTGAGACGGTTGTGGGGGCTTCGCCCGATCGGCTTCTCCACCAGGGTCAGATCCTCTTTGAGCGGCGGGGTGACGACAGCGAGGTAGTAGCGTCCCATGCTCTTGTCCTGGAGCTGTTTGGAGAGGGCGTCGTGGGCCTCGTTCGTTTTGGCGACGATCATGACGCCGCTGGTCCCCTTGTCGAGGCGGTGGACGATGCCGTGGCGCTCCTCACCGCTCAGTGTCGAGAGACGGATGTCGTGGTGCTTGAGCCAGTCGACGAGGGTCGGCTCCTTGACGCTGGGGGCGGGGTGGACGGTAAGGCCGCTGGGTTTGTCGATGATGAGCAGGTCGTCATCTTCATAGAGGATGGGGACGTCGAAATCGATAGTCTGCGCTTCTTCAGGCTCCATCTGGGGTAGCGTGACCGTGACTTTTTCGCCGGGCTTGAGTTTCACCCCCGGTTTGGCCGCCGCCTTGGCTTCGACGGCGACGAGACCGTTCTTGATGAGGTGGGCGATCTGGTTGCGGGGTTCGTTCATCGCCTGCCCCAGAAAGGTGTCGAGGCGTTCGCCTCCGGCGGCTTCGAAAGTCAGGACAGTTAGCTGCATGGGAACCTTTGTTATAATTTTGGCACTGGGCATTAAGCGCTGTGGCTAAAAGCGGGAGGAAGACTCCTGCCGCTCTTTTATCTGCAAGGCTTGGCGCTGAACGCTTGACGCTTGAGGGGACGTGCCTTGCGCAGAATAGATAGACGCATTTTAGCACACTTCGATTTTATCATCCCGGCACTGATCGTGCCCCTTGTGCTGGTATCGGGGTGGCTGATCGGGGAGATCCACCCCCTGCTGGCGCACAAACATCTCGTCTACGTCGGCGTGGGGGCGGTTCTCTTCACCTTTTTCTTTTTTCTACCCGTGCGGCGGCTGAGCTGGATGATCCCGATCCTCTACTGGTTTAATATCGGGCTGCTGCTCGCCGTCGAGTTCTTCGGCCATGCGCGCCTGGGGGCAAAACGCTGGATCGAGCTCCCCTTCGTCCATTTCACCATGCAACCCTCCGAGCTGATGAAACCGGCATTCATCCTGATGCTGGCCTACCTGGTCTCGCGCAACCCGCCCCCTTACGGCGGGTACGGATGGACCGCGTTTGCCAAACTCTCCTTTTTCATCCTGCTCCCCTTTTTCTTGATCGCCAAAGAACCGGACCTGGGGACGGCCACCGTCCTGCTGCTGTTGGGGGTTGGGGTGCTTTTCCTCGTCGGGGTGCGCTGGAAGATCTGGCTGACGCTGGCGGTGGGTTTCATCGTTTCGATGCCGCTTATCTACACCCAGCTGCACGACTACCAGAAGAAGCGGATTACGGACTTTATGAGCGAGAAACCGAGCTACCACGTGCAGCAGTCCATCATCGCCATCGGTTCGGGCGGTGTCGTTGGCAAGGCAAAGGAGGAGGCGACGCAGACTCAGATGAAGTTCCTTCCCATCGCGTCGAGCGACTTTATCTTCGCCTACGTCGTGGAGCGTTTCGGGTTTATCGGAGCGGTGATGCTGATCGGGCTGTACGCTCTCATCATTATCCACCTGCTCGGCATTAGCCTCTATACCCACGACCCCTACATCAAGGTCGTCAGCGCATCGGTCTCGCTGCTGATCTTCGTCTACATGAGCGTCAATATCGCGATGACCATAGGCCTTGCCCCGGTTGTCGGCGTCCCGCTGCCGATGTTCAGTTACGGGGGCAGCAGCTACGTCAATTTCATGATCCTCTTTGGGATCCTCGAAAACCTGATGGCCTTCCGCTTCCTCGAACTCTACCACCGCCGGGGCAAAAAAAGCTTCGTTTAAAGGGCGCGAAAGTATAATTCGCCCCTTCCGATAGAGGATGTGGGTCTTTAGCTCAGTTGGTTAGAGCCCCCCGCTCATAACGGGGTGGTCCAGGGTTCGAGTCCCTGAGGACCCACCACCTGTTTTCGATAAACTTCTCTTTTTCTCAACACGCATTATTTATCAGAACGTCACTGTAGTTCCAACAGGTTCTCAATGGCGCTTTCCAGCGCTTTCGGTTTGGTCGAAGGTGCAAAGCGTTCGACGACCTTGCCGCTGCGGTCGACGAGAAACTTCGTAAAGTTCCATTTGATTCCCGAACTTGAACCGAGAACTGTATATAATACAGCGATACTCCTAAGATGCACAAGGAAAACCATGGCGCTCAAAGTCGTAATCTCCCACAAGACCCATTATCAGTATGACCGTTACGTGTCGCTCTCGCCGCACACCATCCGATTGCGTCCCGCGCCGCACAGCCGGACACCGATCGAGGCCTACTCGCTCAAGATCAAACCGGACAACCACTTCCTCAACTGGCAGCAGGACCCGTTCGGCAACTACCTCGCCCGTGTCGTCTTCCCGGAAAAAACGAAAGAGATGAGCATCGACGTCGAGATTATCGCCGACCTGATCACCATCAACCCCTTCGACTTCTTTGTCGACGAGTACGCGAAAAATTTCCCGTTCAAGTACAAAGCAGGGCTGAAGAAGGAGCTGCTTCCCTACCTGGAAATTACGGACAATGGCAAAAAGCTCAAAGCGTTCATGGAGTCGCTCGACCTGAAAACGGAACGCTCCATCGTCGATTTGCTCGTTTATCTCAACACGGAGATCCACAAGTACCTCGACTATACGATCCGTCTCGACCCCGGCGTACAGACCTGCGAAGTAACCCTGGGTAATAAGCTGGGGAGCTGCCGCGACTACGCCTGGCTCTTCGTGCAGGTGCTGCGCCATCTGGGCCTGGCGGCGCGCTTTGTCTCGGGCTACCTCGTCCAGCTGACCGCGGACGTCAAATCCCTTGACGGCCCGAGCGGCCCGGAAGCGGACTTTACGGACCTGCATGCCTGGACGGAGGTCTACGTCCCGGGCGCGGGATGGATCGGCCTCGATGCGACCAGCGGCCTCTTTGCCGGGGAGGGGCATATTCCGCTGGCGTGTACGCCGCACTACGACAGCGCCCACGCCATCGACGGTGCGACGGACAAGTGTGAAACGGAGTTCGACTATTCCAATACCGTCACGCGGATCTTTGAATCGCCGCGGGTCACCAAACCGTACCGTGACGAGCAGTGGGAAGCGATCTACAACCTCGGGTTCGAGATCGACAGGGAGCTCGAAGCCAACGACGTGCGCCTCTCGATGGGGGGAGAGCCGACCTTCGTCTCCATCGACGACATGGAGTCGCCGCAGTGGAACACGGAGGCCGACGGCGAGCATAAGCGCGAACGGGCCGACGTCCTGGCGCGCCGCCTGCTGGGGAGCTTTGGCAAGGGCGGCATGCTGCACTACGCCCAGGGGAAATGGTACCCGGGCGAACCGCTGCCGCGCTGGCAGAAATCGGTCATCTGGCGCAAGGATGGTAAACCGATCTGGCGCAACCCGAACCTTTTTGCGGACATGAACGCGACCTACAGCTACACCACGGAGGATGCGAAACGCTTCCTGGAGCTATTGGCACTGACCCTGGGAGTGAGCGACAAGAACATTATTAGCGCCTACGAAGACCCTCTCTACTACGTCGTCAAGGAGTCCCAACTCCCCATCGACGTCGACCCGACGAAGTTCAACCTGGATGACCCCCTCGAACGCCGTACCCTGGTGCAGCTGCTGCAGCAGGGGCTGGCCAATCCGGTCGGCTTTGTGCTGCCGCTGGGCTACGGACAGACCCGCTGGATCACTTCGGCCTGGGAGTTCCGCCGTGGAAACCTCTACCTCTCCGCCGGGAACTCGCCGTTGGGCCTGCGGTTGCCGCTGGAGTCGCTGATGGCCAAACCGCATGTGGAGCTGGCGCAGAATTTCGAGCCCGACCTTTTCGCACAGGCTCCGGCGCTGGGGGATTACCTCGACGACGCGAAGGCGCGCTGCGAATCGGCGACGCCGGAGACGACGGAGGCGAACCGTTACAGCGCTTTCGTACGGACGGCGATCTGTACGGAAGTGCGCGACGGCAAACTCTACATCTTC
The DNA here is from genome assembly GCA_014764065.1 of Campylobacterales bacterium. Lineage (GTDB taxonomy): Bacteria > Campylobacterota > Campylobacteria > Campylobacterales > Sulfurimonadaceae > Thiomicrolovo. Next base: position 1,251 of record JACXUG010000055.1, on the reverse strand, counting down.
CTGCCGCCGCTCAACCACACCGAGGCGTTCCTGGATCTGGTGGCCTCCATCGAGGCGGTTGCGGCGAAGCTCAACATCAAAGTCGTGATCGAGGGGTACGAACCCGCCCATGACAACCGCATCGAGCGCATCAAGGTGACTCCGGACCCGGGCGTCATCGAAGTCAACATCCATCCGGCCAAAAACTGGGGCGAACTGACCGAGACCATGCTCACCCTTTATGAAGATGCCCGCCAGTCGCGGCTGGGCACCGAGAAATTCATGGTCGACGGCAAGCACACTGGAACCGGCGGGGGCAACCACGTCACGATCGGAGCGATGACGCCGCACGACAGCCCGCTGTTGCGCCGGCCCGAACTGCTGCGCAGCCTCATCACCTTCTGGCAGCACCACCCGTCGCTCTCCTACCTCTTCTCCGGTGCCTTTATCGGGCCGACGTCGCAGGCGCCGCGTGTCGACGAAGGGCGGGCGGAGAACCTCTACGAGCTGGAGATCGCCTTTGCCCAGATTCCCAAAAACGGGGAGGTGCCGTACTGGCTCACCGACAGGCTCTTCCGCCATATGCTGACCGATATTACTGGCAATACCCACCGTTCCGAGTTCTGTATCGACAAGCTCTACTCGCCCGATTCAAGCACCGGGCGTCTGGGGATCCTGGAGCTGCGCGGCTTCGATATGCCGCCGCATTCGCAGATGGCCCTGATGCAGATGCTGCTCGTGCGCACACTGGTCTCGCTCTTCTGGCGCAAGCCCTACCGCCACAAGCTGGTCCGGTGGGGAACCCAGCTGCACGACAAATTCCTGCTGGAACACTATGTCAAAGAGGATATCGCCGACATCGTCCGTTTCCTGAACTCCGAGGGTTACCCCTTCGAGCTGGACTGGTTCGACCCCTTCTTCGAGTTCCGCTTCCCGCTCTACGGTATGGCGATGGTGGAGAACGTCCACCTCGAACTGCGTGCGGCCATCGAGCCGTGGCACGTCCTGGGCGAGGAGAGCAGTTCGCAGGGGACGTCACGCTACGTCGATTCGTCGCTGGAACGCGTCCAGGTGAAAGTGAACAACTTCGTCCCTGAACGCTACGTGCTCACCTGTAACGGGGTCGCGGTCCCGCTGAGCCCGACGGGGATCGCGGGCGAGTTTGTCGCCGGGGTCAAGTACAAGGCGTGGCAGCCGTGGTCGGCCCTGCATCCGACCATTGGGGTCGACACTCCGCTGGTCTTCGACGTCGTCGACCGCTGGAACCAGCGC
>JACXUG010000007.1 GCA_014764065.1 Campylobacterales bacterium | reverse complement strand
CTTCCCATCCCGGCGCCCAGGAGCTCGACACCCTGATCGACAAGGCCGATACGGCCTACGGCGAGGGGAACCTTTCCGAAGCGCGGGTCTACCTGGAACGGGCCGAGAAGCAGGACCCGGACAACCCCGAGGTGCTGAACAAGCTCGCCTTCATCCTCTTTAAAGAGGGGGAGAACGAAGAGGCCCTGCAGAAATACAACCGCTCGCTTACCCTCGATCCGGGCGACGACCTGACCCACAACGCGGTCGCCGCGGTCCTGCGGAAGCTGGGACGGCTGGACGAGGCACAGGAGCATTACAAGAGCGCCGTCGACATCGACGACAGCTTCGAAGAGACCTACTACAACTACGGACAGCTGCTCATCGAAAAAGGGGACATGGATGGGGCGCGCATGATGTTCGAAAAAGCGCTGGAGCTGCGCCCGGACTACCCCGAGGCGACTGAAGCCCTGGAGCGGTTACAGTGAACCAGCAGCGCCTAGCCGTCCTCATCGACGCGGACAACTCCCAGCCCTCCATTATCGAAGGGCTCCTCGACGAGATCGCCCAGTACGGCATCGCCAGCGTCAAGCGCATCTACGGCGACTGGACCTCGACCCAACTCAAGGGGTGGAAAGCCCACCTGCTCGAACACGGCATCCAGCCCATCCAGCAGTTCGGCTACACGACGGGCAAGAACGCGACGGACAGCGCGATGATCATCGACGCGATGGACCTGCTCTACACGGGGAATTTCGAAGGCTTCTGCATCGTCTCCAGCGACAGCGACTTCACCCGCCTGGCCAGCCGCATCAGGGAGAGCGGCGTCAGCGTCTACGGCTTCGGCGAACGCAAAACGCCCAAGCCCTTCCTGAGCGCCTGCGACAAATTCATCTATACCGAAAACCTGCGCAGGGACGTCATCGCGAAAGAGAGCGTCGACGTGACGAAGGAGAAAAAGCTGCTTGAACTCCTGCGCGACGCCGTCGACGACGCCGCCGACGATTCGGGGTGGGCCAACCTCGGGATGGTCGGGCAGCTCGTCGCCAACAAGCTCCCCGACTTCGACCCCCGCAGCTACGGTTTCAAAAAGCTCGGCGAACTGATCCGCGCCACGGAGGCGTTCGATTTCAAAGACGAAGACCCTCTTACCAATACCCGCGGCCTCTTTATCCGGAACAAACACAAGAAAAGGAGATACCGCGCATGACGCTGGGAGCCATTTACGACGCCCTCGACGCCCTTTCGCCCTTTGAACTGCAGGAGAAGTGGGACAACTCCGGCCTTATCGTCGGCGACCCGGCCCAGGAGATCACGACAATCGTGCTCAGCATCGACGTCGACGAGGCGCTGCTGGAGGCGCTCGAAGAGGGCACCCTCCTCGTCACCCACCACCCCCTGATCTTCGGGGGGCTCGACGCACTTAATTTCACCCAGTACCCGGCCAAACTGCTGCAGACGATGGTCAAAAAGAACATCGCGAACATCGCCATGCACACCAACTTCGACCAGACCCATCTCAACCGCTGGGTCGCAGAGGAGATCCTGGGGCAGGCCGAGATCGAACAGGAGGGGTTCGTCGCCTATTTCGACGTCGACACGGACTTCGATGCCTTCGCCGCGCAGATACAGACGCGCTTCGGCCTGCCACATCTCAAGGCCGTCAAATGCCACGAACGTCTTCGCCGCGTCGCGCTGGTGACGGGCTCCGGCGCCTCCCTGATGCGCGGGCTCGGGGCAGACTGCCTGCTGACCGGCGATATCAAATACCACGACGCCATGGAGGCCAAAGCCCTCGGACGCTCCATGATCGACATCGGCCACTTTGAAAGCGAACGCTTTTTCCCTGAGGTCCTTGCCCCGCATTTGAAAAATTTCGGATTAACGGTTATAATTTCGTCATCGAAAAACCCGTTCACATATTATTGATCGTAGTAGCCTCCGACGGCAACGGGTAGCGGCATTGCAAACAATGCTGTTTCAAACTTTCCCACGGATAAAGGAATCTTCTGTGAATAAGCACCTCAAACAACTGATCGAGCTTTCCAAGATCGACAAAGAGATCGACGCTTTCGACCCGCAGATCGAAGCGGCCAAGCACAAATACAAGTCGGCTCTTGTCAAAAAAAAGAGCCTCGAGAGCAACATCGACGGTCTCGAAAACGAGATCAAAGACGAGCAGCTCAAGCACAAGAAGAACGAGCTGCACCTCGCGGAACTCTCCCAGAAACTCGAAGAGAACCGCAAAAAGAGCGCGGAGATCAGGACCGAGAAAGAGATGAAATCCCTCCAGCTCGAAGAGGAGATCGCCAAGGAGCAGATCAGCTTCGCCAACGAAGAGATCGAGCGCCTCGACCGCATCATCGAGAGCAAGACCCAGCGTCTCAATGAACTCAAAACCCAGATGGAAGAGCTCGACGCGAACCTCGGCAGCGTCAAAGCGGATGTCGATGCGAAACTGGCCGAGATCGACGGCGAACGCCAGCAGGTCTTTGCCCGCAAGCAGGAGCTCGTTTCCCAGATGAACCAGAAGGGGCTCTCCTTCTACCAGAAGATCCGCCGCTGGGCAAAAAACACCACAGCCGTCCCGGTACGCAACCAGGCATGTATGGGCTGCTTCATGGTCATCAGCGACAAGGTCTACGCCGACGTCATCAAGGGTGAAGAGATCACAACCTGTCCGCACTGCGGACGTATCCTCTACCTCGAAGAGGAAGCGACTGCCGAAGCGTAAGCTTCGCACCCCCCCTATTGCGCGGCACCCTTATGAAGCCGTTTTCACTCATCTATTTCCTGCTAAGCGCCCTGATCTACGTTGTTGCACTGCCCCTGCTGTTACTGTTCAGCCTGCGTCCGAAATACCGCCGATCGATCCCGGCACGCTTTTTTCTCAAGCGCAACCCGCCGTTGGCGCCGGGAGGGATCTGGTTTCATGCCTGTTCCGTCGGCGAGACGCGCGCGCTGAAACCGCTGCTAGACCCGCTCGCGCCCGAGAACGTGCGCATCACGACCATCACGCAGACTGGCCAGGACGTCGCCGGAGGGTACGGTGTGCAGCACCGCTACCTCCCCTACGAACTCTTCATGCCGTTCTGGGTCAGACCCCAGCGCGCGCTCGTCGTGCTCGAAGCGGAGTTCTGGTACCTGCTTTTTGCCGTCGCCCGCGCCAGGGGGGGGCGCGTCATCCTGCTCAATGCCCGGCTCTCCGAGCGCAGTTTCCCCAAATACCTGAAGCTGCGCTGGTTCTACCGCCGCCTCTTTGCACAGGTGGACAAGGTATTCTGCCAGAGCGAAGAGGACAAAGCCCGCTTCAAGCAGCTGGGTGCCGCCGATATCGAAGTGATCGGCAATATCAAGCTGGCGCAAAGCGTCACCGCCGCGAAAACGTACGCCAAACCCGACGGTGAAACGATCGTGGCCGCCAGCACCCACGAGGGGGAGGAGGCGATAATCCTCGAGGCCTTCCGTTCCCGCTACGCCGGTCACCCCAACAGCCGTCTGCTCGTCGTCCCCCGCCACCCTGAGCGCTTCGACGCCGTCTGGGAGATGCTGCACCAGCAGTGCGACGGCGAACGCATCGCCCGCTGGAGCAGGGACGGCGGGATAGAAGCGCTCACAGAGAATGTCATCGTGCTCGTGGACGTCATGGGCGAGCTCAACAACCTCTACGCCATCAGCGACATCGCCGTCCTCGGCGGTGCCTTCAAAGCGGACGTCGGAGGCCACAACCCGCTCGAACCGGCCCATTTCGGCTGCCGGACCATTACGGGGACCCACTTTTTCAACCAGCGCGAACTGATGCGCTATGTCGATAATATTTCCGTCGTCGAGAACAACGCGCTTACCGAAGCGCTGGGGCAGGCCGAACAGCTCCGCCCCGCCGCCATCAACGGAAGCGTCGATCTCCAACCCTTTTTTGACTATCTCGACAAGGAGAGCATCTCATGAAAAAATCCCCGAACGACTACCGCGGCCAGAGCAAAAAACTCGAAGCCAAGAACAAGATCAAGTCCAGGGCCTTCGCCAAAAAAGACGCCGGCCGCAAAAAAGCAGCCCCGCAGCACGCCAAAAATGCCGATGAGCAGGAGAGCCGCTATGTTTCAACGCGTCCGAGCGGCCCCTCCGACAAAGCCTATAAACTGCTGGCCGCGCAGGAGGGGATCTCCAATGCCAAAGCCAAGGAGCTGATCGACCGCGGCCTCGTCTACGTTGGGAACCAGAAGGTGATGATCGCGCGGGGCGAACTGTCGCTCAAAACGGAGTTCAGAGTCCAGAAAGTCGAGCGCATCCGGCCAATCTTCGAGAACGACGACCTCATCGTCGTCGACAAGCCCGCCTTCCTCAACGCCGACGAAGTCGAACGCCAGTTCAAGGGGACCCGCCTGCTGCACCGGCTCGACCGGGAAACGAGCGGGGTGCTGATGCTGGTCAAGAATGAAGCCTTCCGCGAGAAGGCGATCGAGGCCTTCAAGAACGACGAGGTCTATAAGGAGTATATCGCCTGGGTCGAAGGGGTCGTGACCGAAGAGGCCGTGATGGATGAACCCATTCTGACGGAGAAACGCCACGGCAAAGCCCACTCCAAGATCTCCAAAAAAGGGAAGCCGGCCGTCACCGAGATCTTCCCGCTGGAAGTTTCCGCGAAGAAGAGCAAACTCAAACTGATCATCCACCATGGGCGGACCCACCAGATCCGTGTCCACCTGCGCGCTTTCGGACACCCGATCATCGGCGACGAGCAGTACGGTGGACGCCGCAGCCAGCGCGTGATGCTGCACGCCAAGAAAGTCGAACTCCTTGGCATGACGTTCGAAACGCCCGAACCGAAGCTCTTCATCCACTTCTCGGCCTGACACACCTCTTTTTCGGCCGTCGACAGTGAGACCGATCCCGTCGCATACCCCAGGTTCGCCCCCAGTCCGGGCATCGCGATACGTTCGACCGCCTCTCCCTGCAGGGCTGCCGCCACCAAAAATATCGTCGCCGCCGTCCATTTCATTTTCATCTTCCTCCTTCCGTTGCCGGGGGTGAGCCCCGCAGAGTTCCCTTTGGATTAATAGCCGTACACCAGACTCATCATCGTTATGTCCGCCTTGCCGATGCTGGCCCCCAGCACTCCCGTGACCGTGTCAAGCAGCGGTGTGAGCAGCGGTAGCAGAATGCAGAGCAGCGGATTAAGCAGGTCGCCCGTTCCGGCAACATCCACGGTTGCCTGTGCTCCCACAAGGCCGCCGAGCAGGTCGGAGTTGTTCGTATCGACAAAGAGGGGGGCGACGCCATGGAGAACACAGCCGCCTTGACCAGCTTCAGCGGGCCCGTCGTAAAGCTGTTCACACTGTCATACTCAAGCTCGATTCCGCTAAGCGCCGTGACGGGCTGCTTGATCGTAAAAAGGTATACGTCGCATTATAATCGAGCGGTGACGACGGCGTAAAGGTCATCAGATGATCACTGCCGATGTCGACGTAATCGATCATACCGTCAACGAGACTGCCGTTACCGTCGTGCAGGAACACATTGGTACTGTTAAGTGTTGCCGTGTTGACCGCTTCGTTGAAACTGCCCAGCATGCGCGCCCCCGACGGAGACGTTGGTATCGCCATCACTAGGCAGGACCGTCACCTGCAGGTATTTCAGCGTCCCCGTCGTGAAATGGATCACATTGTCTTCGGCGAGAAGGTAACCGTCACTCACTTTCACGCCCTGGGTGACATAGACGGTGTAATTCGAATCTTTTGCGAGATCACTCTGTGACGTCAAGGTGAAGAGCCGAGTATCTGTTCCGTAGAATTTGATGTCGGCAGAGACTTTGGTTCCGTTTTCGTCCAGCAGTTTGAATGTGCCATTGTTCACCGTCGAGACGTTCATTCGGCAGCCGCCTGATAGCGCCGGAAGAGTACAGATTGCGCTCTGTTTTCCCGATAATGTCACAAAAATAACATTTTGAAGTATATCTACATTAAATTTAATAAAGTCAACATGTATTTTTTATTTTATCAAATTATTATCAAAAATATCATGCTGGATTATGCTTCTGATGCAGCAGGCTTTATCCGCCACTCAATGCGGAGGGTAAAAAACTCAGAAAAGAACGATCGGGATGCGGCAGACCAACCGAGTGTGCCAAGCAGAAAAAAATAGTAAAAAGGAAATTGAAATGATTCGAAAAGAGGGAGGAAGCACCTGGCTCCCGGTACAAAGGGCGCCTAAGCGCCCCTATATGCACTGCAAGTGATTGTTACTTCGCTTCCCCTGCCGGGAGGGTGACTTCATCGACCGGAGCTGTAACCTCCTCTTCCGGTGCTTTCGGTGCGGCGATGATGTCGATGTCGACACGGCGGTTCTGCGCGCGACCTTCATCGGTCCCATTGGTTGCGACCGGATCGCTTTCACCTTTGGCCTTCGTTTTAATGCGTTCGGCTTCAATGCCGTTGACGATCAGCTCGTTTTTGACCGCGTCTGCGCGGCGCTGGGAGAGCTTCAGGTTGTACAGTTCCGAACCGATACTATCCGTATGGCCCGTAACGATCAGCTTGTCATCTTTTTGGAGCTTGGCCACTAGATCTCTGATCGCAGCTTTACCTTCCGGTTTCACGATAGCCTTGTTGAAATCAAAGAGCGCATCCGTCGCCAGGACGACACGTTCGACCGGTTTCCGGATAACAACCGGTTCGGCCGGGACCTCTTTGACGACCTCTTTCTCGACGACTTTTTCGACGACGACAGGCTCAGCCGGGACCGGGACCTCTTTGACGACGATGACCTTTTCCGGTTCCGGCGGCGGCACCGGTGCGTTCGGATTATCGCCGAAGCGGTAGACAACACCGACGGACCAGAAGCTCATATCGAGCCCCGTGTCGGAATCGTCCTCTTCCATGTGATACCCTTCCCATTCACCGCGGACCCCGAGGCGCGGGGTGAAATCGTACTGCACACCGGCGCCGATCTTCAGACCTGCACCCCACTGTCCTGGGCTCATATCCTTCGCAACACCGTTGATGTACAGCGTTCCGCCTGAATAGGAGTACTCTTTGTTGACCTCGGCGTACATAACGCCGAGACGGCCGAAGACGGTGAGCTGCTCGAGGATCGGAAGGTGTCCGACGACATCGGCATTGAGCCCCTGCATCTTCGCGCTGCCTTTATAGGTCGCACCCGTGCTCGTAACATGCTTGAACGACGCCTCGCCGAGGTTGAAATAACCGCCTTCAACCGCGAAATAGTCGTTGAAGAGGTAGCCTACGAACGGCTTGAGCCCGAAAGCGTTCTCTTCGATCGAGGAGCTGGTGACCGTACAGGCCGAGTCGCCGTCGCATGCTTCCTGTGCCGTATCGGTTTCATTGACCCTGCTGGTTGCATAACCGACATTGCCCCCGATGTAGAAGCCCGGGAATGCGATGCGTTTTGCCGGAAAATCGGCGTGTGCCGCAGAAGCAAGCAGTACCGTCGCCGCTGCCACTGAATATAAACTCTTCATTTTAATCCTTCGTTCGTGGGGCCAAGCCCCTTTTTATTCTCTGTGCTTTACGGCTGCACAATATAGTGCTCGATAAGCCCGAGCATTGTAACGTCCGCACGGCCGGTGTAGGTACCGAGCAAGCCGCTGACGGCATTGAGCGCCGGCGACAGTGCCGGTGCGAGCGTCGAACCAAGCAGATCATTCAAAGCAGAAACAATCGGACCCAATACCGGTGTGAGAGGAATAGAGCCCAACAGCGTTACATCCAGTTGCAGATTGCTTGTCAGCCGTGTCAGCAGTGAACCGACCGTATCCCCGAGCGGTGCGAACGCACTGTCATACTGTTCGACGTTCACCGGCAGGAATTTCATGACGGAACTGTTCTGATCTCCCACGGCATACGCTTTCGCATCCACCGTTGCAATCGAGCTACCCAGCAGGTTCAGGTCAACCAGTCTTACCGGGCCGAAACTGTTCTCGTCAATCGGCTGGTTCGAGAAGAAGATCTCCGGCTGGATATCACCGAGGTAAATACTGGCCAGTCCGTTCTGAACCGCCATCTCGATATTGTTGATCGAAAGTTCCGTCAGGTTCCCTACCGCTTCTGCCAGCACGATATAAAGCGGTATATGTACCAGCTCGTCTCCCGTACCGCCCAGCAGTGTCAAGAGGCTCGAGACCAGAGATCCCGATACTTCGAGGTTCAGCATAATGCGTGTCTGCGCGGCATGGATCGTGTCGCCTTCGACCATGATGGCGTACGCCGCAGGTGAAATCACCTGTGCGAGCAGTGTACTGTTGCCATCCGTGACACCCGGCAGATCCAGCGGCAGCTCAATGACTGAAGTCGTCAGCGGTTCCAAGGCGGAATTGATACTGCCCAGCAGTTGATATCCGCTGGTTGTTGCACCGGAAAGTCCGTCCATGGCGAGCAGTTCCGTCACATTGCGCTCCAGCGTGCTGACCGGAAGCTGCAGCAGGTCGCTGACAGCCACCAGCCGATCCGTACCGTTGCCGTCGACCGCGGCGATGAGCTGATTGACCAGCTCCTGGGCCGGCCTCGCCGGAAGCGCTCCGAGCTGATCGGACATCAGTTGCAGCAGCTGTGTCACACTGATATTGCTCTCGAGCAGCTCCCGGACGGTCGTCGCGTTTGTATCATTGGCAATACCCTCGATGAGACCGGCCAGCTGAATGTTTACCTCTGCAAGTCCCTGAACACCGACAACGTCTACCTGAAGCTGAATGCCGAGCAGATTGCTCGTCACGGGACCGAGTGCATCGGATTCATTCGTATCGACCGTCGCGGCGTTGCTGTTCATCGTGAAGACCGCCGCATCGATGACACGGATCAGGTTACCGGTCGTAAAAGTAGAACTTTCATCGCTGGCCAGCGTATCGCCGTTAACAGCCTTGACGCCGGTGGTCACCGTGAACGTATAGGTCGTATACGCCGTGAGGTTCGCAATCAGATTGAAGACGGCAACGAAATTGGCTCTGTCGTAGCTGATCACTCCCAGGAGAACGCCGCTTACATTGTTTTCGAGATAGAAAGTCGTACCGTTAAGCGTCGTATCATTGATATCTTCATTGAAGTAGGCAACGATATTGTCCGTCACGGCAACGCCTATCTCTCCGTCGGCCGGTACGATATAGACCTGCAGTTTCGTCTGGGTACCCGTCGTGAACGTCGAAGTCTCATCCGTCCCGAGCTGCTCGCCGTCAAGGGAGATCACATCGTTTTCAACGACAAACGTATAATCGCTGTTCGATGCCAGCGTCGTGCCCGGCTCCAGGATGAAGGTCACGACCGTATTGCCGTTTGCATCCGTAGCGGTATGCAGCGTACCCGGGACGTGGGTGCCGTTTTTATGCATCAAATAGATATTGCCCGAATTCAGAGACGACAGATCCATCGGTTTGTTGAAGGTGGCGGTGATCATCGTATTGATCGGCACATTCGTTGCACCGTCCGGAGGATTGATCGAAACCGCCAGACGCAGCCGGTTGCCTGTTACGAACATCGCTTCTTCGTTTGCGGCGAGCGTATGGCCGTTCGGAGCCGAAACATCCGTCGTCACGACGGTTGTATAGGTGCTGGAAGGTGCAAGGTTAGATGCCAGTTTCAGAATGACCGTCACATTGTCGTCAGTATGTTCGATCTTTGTGACCGGGACTTTTGCACTGAGTGAATCCAGCAGATAGAAGCTGTTGTTCGTGACGGTCGCAAAATCAATAGGCTCGTTGAAGGTTGCCGTGATATTGGGGTTGAGCGATACGTTCGTGTCCCCATGCTGCGGGTTGAGCGTTACCGTCAATCCCAGGCCCGTTCCTGTCGTAAATGTCGTGACGACATCCCCGCCCAGGCGCGAGTAGTCCGTACCGCGGATGCCGTTCGTCGTGACGAACCGGTATGTCGTGTTCGCAGTCAGATTGGCATCGGGCTTGAAGCGCAGCACCTTGTTCAGGTAAGACCACGAACCCGCGACCTTATTGTCATTCGGATCAAGCAGGTAGAACGTCTCCCCCTCGATCAACGTTGCCTGCTGAATATCTCTGTTGAACGTTCCCGTAATATCCGTATTCAGGAAAACGTTTGTTGCCCCATTGGCAGGTTTAACATCCACCGTAAGACCACTGCCTTTGACATTGTTGTCAAAAACACTGTCCGCACCGCAACCCGCCAGCATGATCATCATGATCGTGCCGAGGAAGAGTGCCAACCCCCTCTTCGTTTGCAAGAACAATTGCATTATATACTCCTTCATTCGTGAGCTGTTCCCTTGGTTAAGGCCGCTTCGCGCCGTTTTCCCCGCGCAAAATACGCAGAAAAATTCAATTAATAATAGCACACGAAGCTGAAGTCAAACAAAGAAATTAGCATCGATTACAACAACATTTCATATTGTGATACAAGGCAATATTTTTCGGTATTCAGGGAGTTGAAAACGATTTTTCGGAGGAGGGGGAGAAAGAAAGGTATAGACGAATCCTACCCGCAGCAGGTCATGCTGCGGATGGATGGTAAAAAGTTGCTGTTAGAGCGGCAGTGCCAGGTTCTGAGCGTTCAGAAGGCTCAGGAGCGTCTGCAGGATCGCCGTCGGATCCGTTGTCAGGCTTCCGAGCAGTGACGTAATCGTACCGGCAAGGTCGCCGCCGAGCAGGCTTGTCAGCGTCGTCAGCAGATCACCCAGCAGGTTTCCGCCGAGCAGGTCGCTCACGGTACCGAGCAGGCTGCCAAGCAGTCCGTCGAGACCGCCTGCTGTCAGTGTTACGATGATCACTTCGAGGACACCGGTCGGATCGCCGCTACCAAGGATCGTGTCGAGCAGGCTTGTCAGGTTCGCCAGGTCAAGCGCGCTGAGCGCGTTACCGTTCACAAGCAGACCGCTCAGGTTATCCAGCGGCAGTGTCTTCGTCAGGTACGGGACGTTGGTCATCAGACCACCGAGGATAGCAAAACCGCCAACCTTGTCAATGGTCGTTACAACAGGCATAACAACCGCACCATTGATCAGCATAGCTGCTCCGGCTGCATTCATATTGTGCGCCATCGCTTCCAGCAGTGCCAGCATATTGACGGATGTCATCAGAAGACCGTTAACACTGGTATTCATTGGGTCAATACCGAACGGCAGGACTTCGCCCGGCATGGCCAGAATATCGTTCAGTGACATCGCCGGAAGGTTCAGGTTAGGTACGGCACCGAGTACGGTTGTCAGCACTGTAGAGACCGGCGCAGGAATCGGCAGCGCATTAATGATCTCCATCAGCTGCGCGACGCTCAGTTTCGTCGCCATCAGCGCATCTAGCGGAAGTGCACTGAGGACCGGGAGTCTTTTCGCCGCGGCGATAATGTCGTTGATTGTCGTATCGGTACTGACAAGGATCAGGAGCCCTGCAGGATCCAGCGCAAGCGCACCGCCGTCAAGCGGGTGCGCACCGAGCAGACTTGTCAGGGAGCCGACCAGGAGGTTCGGATCCAGACAGGATGTGAGATCGCCGGCGACCTGGGCGAGCAGACCTTCAACCGTACCGAGCAGACCTGTTGTCGTTGTCAGCAGGGTTGCCGGCAGGTTGCCGAGTGTCGTGCCGAGCAGTTCCTGCGGTACGGTGATAAGGTCACCGAGGCTCAGCAGGTTTGTCAGCTGGGACGGATCGAGAGCGCCTGTCAGTGTTGACAGGACAGCAGCTGCATCGCCGGATGCCAGCGTACCGAGAATACCGAGAAGATCGCCTGCGCTCAGCGGAGCGGCAAGAAGCTCTGAGAGTGTCGCAGTATCAAGAAGACCTGTTGCGCTCTGAACGGCACCAAGCAGATCACCCAGCGGCAAGGCGACGGCGAGGGTCTTCAGGTTGGCAGCTGTCAGTTCGGCACCGCCCAGGACGCTGTCTGTCGCACAGTCAAGCGTTGCGACAACAGGTTCAAACTGCGGGATACAGGCAGCGACATCGTAGCCGACACCCATAACCGTGTTGTCCAGGAGTGTCAGTGCGTCGATACCTGTCTCTGCAACGCCCTCAGTCGCATCGGTCACCGTGCTCACTACCTGTGTCAGCAGGCTCGGTGCAACCGTCAGCAGATCGCCCAGCGGCAGCGTCTTCAGCAGCGTTGCAGGGTCCAGTGCCTCTTTAAGGTTGGCGACAATAACCAGGACATCCGGTGTACCGCCGATAAGTCCGATAATGTCGAGCACCCGGCTCAGGGAAACGCTTGTCTCCAGCATTGCACCGACGGTGACATCCGTTGTCGTCAGACCGAGTTCAACCATCGCGTTGGCAACAGTCGTAAGGTTAAGCGGGATGGAGGTAAGCAGGCTGAGGTCTGCTGCGCTCAGCACATTGGTAAGTGTGCCGGTCTCCGTACCCAGTACGCACTCAAGCGTACCGAGAAGCGCCGTCGCCTGTTCTGCACCGACTTCGGTACCGGGTGTCGGGGTTGTTGATGATGAGGAACCGCATCCAGAAAACAGAAGTGCCGCCCCCACGGCACTTGACATCAGAATACCCCGTACGCCAGTTAGTGATTTTTTCATTGTTTTTTTCCTTTAGTTATCTAGAAGTCTGTCGTGCACAATAGCACTCTATACAGATTTCACATTGCAGATCGGTTCAATCCGCCCAAAACCGGATGGCTCGCACAGAAGCCGGCCGTTTCGCCTCGGTCATCTTAAATAGTTAAACACACAGCAGCATTCAGCCCTCACTGATGCCACCTCTTACCCTTTCTCAGTTGCCTGCATTTGACTGAAACATGAGCCAAATCGGCTTTAGAGTCGTGGTAAGAAAATTATGCATTATCTACCCTTTCTTAGTCCACATCTTATAGAAGAAACCGTTATATAGCCTGAACATTATGTTACCTATTTACACACTATGCCTAATTTTCAAGGGCGGTGAATTACAACTTTTTCTTATATATGTTTGTGTATATTTTTTTTTATTGTTTTTATGCTGCTGATTAAATTTGTTTTCAATGATTCCCTTATATTGGCTTTTTTTAATCGTATTTTCACGGTTGTTTTCTACAATAAAATCACGCTTTTCGCTGTGCTGCATCTGATGCCCGTATGCACCCATCTCGTATCGACAAGACTCACACCGCCGCCGTCATACTTTAATATGGGGTTGCTTCTCAACACACCAAACATCCTGCAAAGGGTGTTTCGCTATAATGCGCCTTCATCATTTTGCACCCGCCATCATTCGTTGCGATGCAGAGCACAAGGAGGACCCGTGTTTGATACCTTGACGGATTCATTTACATCCGCCATTAAGAAGATCCGATTCCACGACGATGAGAAGGCACTTAAAAAGGCGCTTGCCGAACTGAAAAAGGCGCTGCTCAAAGCCGATGTCCATCACAAGGTCGTTAAAGAGCTCATCGAACGCGTCGAACTGGATACGAAGAAAGCCGGCATCGGCAAGGACCAGTTCCTGGATGCGATGCGTTTCACCCTCCATGACCTGCTCAAAACCGAAGGGCACCAGGGGTTCGTGTTCGCCGCCAACCCTCCTACCGTTATCCTGATGACGGGCCTCCAGGGGTCGGGGAAAACGACCACAACGGGAAAACTCGCCACCTACCTCAAAGAGCAGAAAAAGAAGAAGGTCCTGATCGTCGCGGCGGACCTGCAGCGTATGGCTGCCGTCGAACAGCTCCGCCAAATCACGGCCCAGATCGGCGTCGACCTCTATGAAGACGAGGCAACCAAGAACCCGGTGGAGGTCGTTACGGCCGCCATGGCCAAAGCCAAAAATAGCCTGTACGATGTCGTGCTCGTCGATACCGCCGGACGCCTGGCCATCGACGAAGAGCTGATGAGCGAACTGAAGCAGGTCCGTGATGCCGCCAACCCGAGCGAGATCTTCTATGTCGCCGACTCCATGACGGGACAGGATGCCGTCCGTACCGCCCAGAGCTTCAAAGAGCAGATCGGTATCGACGGGGTCATCCTGAGTAAGTACGACGGCGACGCCAAGGGCGGGGTCGCACTCGGCATCGCCTCGCAGGTGCAGGTGCCGCTGCGTTTCATCGGGGCCGGCGAAAAGATGGCGGATCTGGAGGTCTTCCTTCCTGAGCGCATCGTCAACCGTCTCATGGGTCTGGGGGATATCGAAGGGCTGGCGGAGAAGGCTTCGAGCGTCATCGATGAGAAACAGGCGAAGAAGCTGACCCAGAAGATCAAGAAGGGACAGTTCAACTTCAACGACTTTCTCGAGCAGATGGAGAGCATGAAAAAGCTCGGCTCCATGAAATCCCTGCTGGGAATGATCCCGGGAATGGGCGATATTTCCAAGGCGCTCAAAGACTTCGACCTCGAGAACTCCCAGGAGCTCAAACAGATCAAGGCGCTGGTCAGCTCCATGACCCCCAAAGAACGCGAAAACCCCGACCTGCTTAACAACAGCCGCAAACAGCGTCTGGCCAAAGGTGCGGGGATGGACCAGATGGACGTCAACCGCATCCTCAAGCAGTTCAAAAATGCCGCGAAGATGGCGAAGAAGTTCTCCGGCAAAAAAGGGATGCGGGACCTGCAGAACATGATGAGCCAGATGCAGGGCGGGAAATTCCCTCGCTAGGCACGGCTGTCCGGGGCACCCTCTTGCCCCCAAGCAGAACTTATATTTCTTCCCTGCACGCAAGATTTTACATTCACTGATTTTTCCGCTATAATTCCACCATCGTTTTACGCTTGTGAACAATACCTCTGTGACATTGGCGTATCGCATACCCGAACGGTTTGCACGGAACGTCTCCGATAAGACGGTTAGAGGCCGCGGTACCTATGTTAGAGTGACTCCTTCATCGTCCCGCAGCCCTACCCCCTTTTCCCAACGTTCCCGAAAACCATTCACCCATTTTTTATCGAAGGAACAAACAATGACAACAATCCGTCTTACCCGTATGGGACGCAAAAAACAGCCTTTCTACCGCGTTGCGGTCACTGACTCCCGCAAGCGCCGTGACGGCGGCTGGATCGAACTGATCGGCTGGTACAACCCGATGACCAAAGAGCAGAAGATCGACGAAGAGCGTCTGAACTACTGGATCGGCGTCGGCGCGACAATGAGCGACCGCGTCAAAAAAATCACCGGCAAATAATTATGGTCACCGATTTCGTCGCCAAATACGCACGCCTCATCGCTTCCCATCCCGAGGACATCCGCGTCGAGATGTTCGAAGGTGACGAGATCGCCGAAATCGTCCTCTATGCCAACGGTGCCGACATCGGCAAACTGATCGGCAAAGAGGGCAAGATGATCGGCGCCATAAAAACCGTCATCTCCGGCTGCAAAGCCAAAGACGGCAAGAGCTACCGCATCAATGTCGAAGCGGCAGAATAACGACCGTCTGCTCTATATTGCCAAGCTAGGCCGCACCGTCGGTCTACACGGCGAGATGAAGCTGCACCCCTTCACCGATTTCCCCGAACAGTTCGTCCCCGGCGAGATTTTCTATACCAAAGCGCGCATACCGCTCGTATTTGAAAACGTCAACATGGAGCGCGAACTGGTCAAACTGCAAGGGATCGATACCCCCGAAGAGGCCAAGCGCTTCACCAATGTCATGCTCTACACGACCTACGGACGTACCCGTGAAATGTGCCACCTTGAAGAAGGGGAGCATTTCTGGTTCGACCTGATCGGGTGTACGGTGACGGAAGCGGGCGTGACGCTGGGCAAGGTGATCGAGATCGAACGGATCGGCGCGGTCGATTATCTGCAGATCAAGACCGACGACGCCCTGGTCAAGCGGAGACTACCCAAGCAGTTCTTGCTGCCAAAGCAGCTGCCGTTCGTCGAGCATGTCGATACCGATGCCGGTCTCATCATCGCGCACGGGGCGATGGCCATCCTGGAGGAGTCGTGACCTTTACCTATGTCACCCTCTTCTCAAACCTGATCGAGGGCTATTTCCAGGACTCCATCCTCAAACGTGCGCAGGAGAAGGGGCACTTTCACGTGGCCTACCTGAACCCGCGCGACTTCACGACGAACAAGCACGGAAAGGTCGACGATACGGCCGTCGGCGGAGGTGCCGGGATGGTCATGACGCCGCAGCCGCTCTTTGACACGCTCAAACAGCTCCGCGAAAACGATCCGGACGTCCATATCGTTTTCGCGACCCCTGTCGGCAAGCCCTTTGTGCAGAACGACGCCAAACGGCTTGCCAAAAAAAAACATGTCGCATTTGTCAGCGGCCGGTACGAAGGCATCGACGAAAGGGTCATCGAGACCTTTGCGGACGAACTCTTCAGTATCGGCGACTATATCCTCACCGGCGGGGAGCTGCCCTCGCTGGTGATGACCGATGCCATTGCCCGCAATCTCGAAGGTGTACTCGGAAACAGCGAGTCACTGGAGACAGAGAGCTTTGAGACCTACCTGCTGGAAGCCCCCTCGTTCGGAAAGCCGCCGCTTTTTGACGATAAGAGCGTGCCATCAGAATTCTTAAAGGGAAACCACAGTAAAATTGCGGCACTCAAAATTGCCTTGTCAGAATGCAAGACTAAATTCTTCAGGCCTGAGCAGCTTAAAAGGCATAGAAAAAGGACATTGTATGAGAAATAAATACATCGAAAATTTCGAAAATGCTCAAGTCGCTGAAAAGAACGTCCCAGAATTCCGCGCCGGTGATACCGTACGCCTCGCTGTTACCATTAAAGAGGGTGACAAAACTCGTGTTCAGAACTACGAGGGTGTATGTATCGCAATGCGCGGTCAGGGAACGGGTAAAACCATCACAGTTCGTAAAATCGGTGCCAACGGCATCGGTATCGAGCGTGTTTTCCCGATCTACAGCGACAGCATCAACGAAATCAAAGTGCTTCGCCGCGGCCGTGTACGCCGTGCGAAACTCTTCTATATGCGCGACCGTGCCGGTAAATCCGCACGTATCAAAGAGCTCCGCAAGTAATTGCGGACGCCCTTCACACCCAACACACTTCCCTGCCAGCTTTTTACCACCAACCGCTTCCTGCAGAAGGAATCCGTATGACGCTTAACCTGTTTTTTATTACCGCCACTGCCCTCTTCATCATCGCCGTATTGAAGCAGCTTCTGGAGACGAATGCTTTTCTGAACCGCCTGCGCGATAACCACCCTTCACGCTACGAAGCCATGGGGCGCCCGCGCTGGAACATCCAGTTCGGCGACCCCCGCTTCCGCGAAGCGGTCAAATACATCCGCGCCCACAAGTTCGCCGACCTGAACGACCCGGAACTCGAACGCATCTACAAGGCCATAAAGAGAGCGGACAGGGTCGCCATCGCCTCCGCCGCCGTCGCCATACTCATCACCCTGATTGAGGTGATGCAGAGCGCGGGATAGTGCTAGTAGGTTGTAGGTTGTAGGTAGTCAGCATCCGCTCCTGCTGTCAAGATCGAAAGCGATTATTAGCGTGTCAGGCGGATTAGCGGGGAATGGCATGTCCCGAAAGCGGCAGCTTGTTCTCCCTTTTTCTTCCCGGTTCGGCTTCTTTTTCGGACAAGCGAAAAAGAAGGGGATAAAACACAGATAATCTCGGGAAACACAGCTCTTCCCGAGCCGTAAAAAGCTGCTAGTAGTCTTTAAGCGCCCGCTCGATGTCGCGCTTCATAACCCTCTCTTTCATATCAGCGCGCTTGTCGTGCAGCTTTTTACCGCGTGCGATGGCGATCTCGAGCTTGATGATGTTCTTGTTGTTGAAGTACATCTGCAGGGGCACGATCGTGTGTCCCTCTTTCTCCACGGCGTCCGCCAGTTTGGCGATCTGTCTTTTATGCAGCAGGAGCTTCCGGCTGCCTCGCTCCTCGTGGCCGTAGTAGTGGTGCGTCGTCTCCAGGCGGCCGATGTGGGCGTTGAACAAAAAAGCCTCGCCCCTGACAAGCTTGACGAAACTGTCCTTGAGGTTGACACGGCCGGCACGGATCCCTTTGACCTCACTGCCCTTGAGCACGATGCCCGCCTCGAATTTCTCGAGGATCTCGTAATCGTGAAAGGCTTTTTTGTTTTTGGCAATCGTTTCGCCCACTTGCAGTCCTTTGAATCAGTGATGCAATCATAGCAGAAACCGCCCCGCTCCCGCCATTGAGCGCGCGTGGATCGATCTGCTTTTATGTAGATGCACCTATAATTTCTTATGAATCATATCGCCCGTTTTTTCGACAGAATCAGCCGTTACCGTCCGCGTACAATCGTCGTCTGGGCGACCCTGCTTTCCACCGTCATCTCCTTCGTGATGGCCGGCAGTATCTTCTATCTTTTTATGGGTGAACTGCCCCCATCGTCGTCCTGCTCTCTGTCGCGATGCCGCTGATCCTGACCCCGACGATCCTCTCCGTCGTGCTCAATCTCATGCTGCGGATGGAGCGCTACAAAACGGCACTCGAAGAAGAGATCGAAAAAACCGCTCCAAAGATATGCTCCTGTTTAAACAGGAGCGCTTTGTCCTCATGGGCGAGATGCTTTCGAACATCTCCCACCAGTGGCGGCAGCCCGCTCAATGCCATCAACCTCACCCTCCTCTCGCTCAGGCTGGCCCATGCAACGGGCAAACTCGGCGACAATACCCTGGAGCAGGCTTTCGAGACGATCGAGTAGAACACCCTCTACCTTTCCGACACCATCGAGGAGTTCCGCTCTTTTTTTCCAGAACAGGGCGCCGACGAAGATCCTCCCCCTTTCGCAGATCGTGACCGCAATGAAGGGGATCGTCGCGCCGCTGCTCAAAAGCGCACGTATTACGCTGCAGCTCCTCCCCTCCGGCACGCTTTCCGGGCAGCTGGAAGTCGCGACCGCCGTCTCGCAGGTGCTGCTGAACCTCATCAGCAATGCCAAAGAGGCCCTGGAACACTGCGACAGGGAAGTAAAGCAGATCAACATCGCCTTCGCTGAAAATGCCGAAGGCGTGACTGTGACGGTCGCCGACAACGGGCCCGGGATCGCGCCCGAGATCAAACCGAAAATCTTTGATCCCTATTTCACGACAAAAAATCAGATAAAGGAAGCGGTATTGGGCTGCAGATGAGCCGCCAGATCATCGAAAAGATCTTCGAAGGCACCATTACCGTCGAAACGTCTGCGGCAGGAAGCACCTTCAGTATTTTCCTCCCCTATACCGGGTACTGCAGGTCTGAAGCGGCACCTTCTATGCCGGAGAAACCGGCCTGAAAAAACTGCTCCCGCTGCCGGAGAAGAACCAGCCGTGGCGAAAATGCTCTTTGAGCTCCGGATAGAGCGACAACGCCGGTTCAAAAAGATCGTTCGCATTGTCGGCGCTCAGTTCGGAGAGCAGCGTTTTGGAGTCGGTGGCGGCATAATAGTCATAATCCCCCGCAGAGAGCTCCCGGTAGAAGCTCTCCCGGAAGCGGCGATAGACCGCGGGGGTGCTGATCTCGATCGGCGGGGTGCGCGTCTCGAGATGCAGCGGCGTTTCGTCGAAGGGTTCCACGATCTCGCCGATCCCGGAGACATTCGCACTTGGGTACCCGTACACGAAAAAGGGGACATCCGCACCGACCTTTGCACCGATCGCAGCCAGCTCGCTGACATCTAGGCCCAGGTGCAGCACTTCGTTGCACATCTTTAGATAGGTTGCCGCATCGGAACTGCCTCCTCCCAGCCCCGCAAAGGCCGGAATGTGCTTGTTGACGCCGATCCCGTGGGTCTGCATCAGCCGCTCGAGTTCCGCCGACCCCGTCGCTTCGAGCAGGGCGGTGTACGCTTTGTAGATCGTGTTCTGTGCCGTCGCACAGGCGAAATCGCCGTCAATGACGAACCCCTCCTGCTCTTTCGGGAAGAAATAGAGCAGGTCATGCAGCTGCTCCACGACCATGAATCGCGACAGGATCTCGTGGTAATCCCCGCGCCTTCCCGTGACCTTCAAAAAGATATTGACCTTGGCCGGTGCCGTGTAGTGCTTCATAATGCCACCTTGTTCAATACGTAATGCACGCCTTCACCGTCAAAGGCGAAGACTGCCATCTCCCGCCCGTCATCGACACGGTAGACCCCGTCTTCCACGGGAGCGAACTCCTCACGCGTCAGCGGCTGCCCCAGGGTGATTTTCCGCCACTCGCCCCGGTACTCTACCGTGGGGAGACGCAGGCAGCTCCGGATATCGAGAGCGCGTTCCCCTTCATAGACGAACTGCCCTTCGCACAGCCGTTCGAGCATACTGAGCGATCCCCCCTCGAGGCCCAGCCGCTCATACACCAGGCGTCCGAGCGATCGGATATAGGTCCCCTCGGAGACCGTCGCCTCAAAGGTCACGAAGGGGTGGCAGTAATGCAGCATCTGCACATCATACACGGTCGAGTGAATCGTCTCCAGCTCAAACGGTATCCCCGCCCTGGCCAGATCGTATGCCCGCTTTGCGTTGATCCGCTTCGCACTAAAAACCGGCGGGAGGTAGGCCTGTTCCCCTTTCAGGGATTCGACGGCCTCACGAACCTTCGCTTCGGGCAGCGGCGCGATGTCGTCGATGTGCTCGACGCCTTCGATATCAAGGGTATCGGAGTGTGCCCCGAGCCAGAGCGTCGCCCGGTAGCGTTTGGGGCTCTTGTCCAGGAAACGGAAGAGCGAGGTGTATTTCCCGAAAGCGATGATGAGCACCCCCCTGGCAAAGGGGTCGAGGGTACCGGAATATCCCGCTTTTTTCACCCCGTATTTGCGCTTCAGGGTGCGCAGGAACTGGTTGGAGCTGGGCCCCGAGGGCTTATAGGCGACGAAGAGTCTGTTCATTCATACACTCCGGCGAGCAAAGCCCACCTTCGTTACGCTAACGCTGAGCTTTGTCCTTGTTGCTGCGAAATTCCACAAGCTGCATCTTCGGCAGGAGACCCACACTCCGAAAGTACTTCCTCCGGGGCGCGTGCAGTAAACCGCACTTTTCACTAATTACAGCCTTTCTACGAAGGAAGCGAGGATCTCCCGCTTGTTGCCACCGAAGTTAATATTGAGCTTGAACTCGCGCCCGGCTTTGCTCACCCCGATCACGCGGCCGGCCCCGAAGATCTTGTGACGGACAAGGTCCCCCTTCTTGAACGCCGTGTTCTTCTCGATCTTGAGGGAGCTTTCGCACAGCCCGGCTTCGCCGAAGAAGCGGCTCTTTTCCAGTTCCGTACGGCGCCCCTTGTAGTAGCGGCTCTGGACATGTGACAGGGTCAGAGAATCCTTGGCGCGCGTAAAGGAGACGTACCCCAGGCGGCGCTCCTCCTCCAGGTCGCTCCCGTCACCGATCAGCGGCAGGAAGCCCTCTTCGAGGCCGATGATGAAGAGATGTTCGAACTCCAGCCCCTTGGAGGCGTGGATGCTCATGATGTAGATGTTTTCCCCCTCTACCTGGTCCTGTTCGCTCTGCAGGGACACCTCGTTCAAGAAGGCGTCGAGGCTCGCTTCGGGATTCTGCTTGATGAAGTCGCGGAAGAGGCCGAAGAACTCGTCGATGTTCTGCACCCTCTCCGTCCCGTCGGGCATCGTCTCGTAAAAGGCCTTGATCTTGAAGATCTCGTCGATGCGCTCGGCGAAGCTGTAGAGCGATTCGTCCGCAACGGCACGCATCTGTTCCAGTTCGCTGATGAACTGCTTGAGGATCGTGGCGTTCTTCTTGCGAACCAGTCCTTCAAGCTCCGCCGCGGCACTGAGGCGTACCAGATCGTAGAGGGAGCGTTCCTGCTCGATGGCCGCCAGTTCCAGCTTGTCTATCGACGCTTTGCCGATCCCGCGTTTGGGCTTGTTGATGATGCGCTTCATCGAGAAGTTGTCATGGTGGTTCGTGATGACGCGCAGGTAGCTGATGATATCCTTGATCTCTGCCCGGTCGTAAAAGCGCAGCCCGCCGACGAGCTTGTAAGGGATCCCGGCGCGGTTGAGCCCCTCTTCGAGGGAGCGGCTGAGCGCATTGATGCGGTAGAGCACGGCGATCTCGTTGGGGCGGACCCCCTCGCTGATCAGCTTTTTGATCTGCAGCGCGATCTTGCCCGCCTCTTCGTTCTCGTCGTTGGAGGAGAGCATCTTCACCGCCTCCCCGTCACCGCGGGTCGGCAGCAGCGTCTTGCCCAGACGGGAACGGTTGTGCTCGATCAGCGCGTTGGCGACGGTCAGGATCGGCGTGCGCGAGCGGTAGTTGTGTTCGAGTTTAATAACCATCGCATCCTTGAAATCCTGGTCGAACTCCAGGATGTTGCGCACGTGCGCCCCGCGCCAGCCGTAGATGCTCTGGTCGTCGTCGCCGACGACGCAGATATTGTTGTGGGCGCTGCAGAGTTTCTGCAGCAGCTTGAACTGCAGCTCGTTCGTATCCTGGTACTCATCGATCATGATGTACTGGTAGCGCCGGCTCGTCTCTTCGGCCAGCTCCGGATGCTCGTCGAGCAGTTTGTAGGTCAGGGAGATCAGGTCGTCGAAATCCACGAGGTTGTTTTCGACAAGGTAGGCCTCATACTCCTTGTAGACCTTCGCGATCTGCTCGTAATTTTTCTGCTCGGCCTGGGCATGGGCCTCTTCCGGCGTGATGAGCGAGTTCTTATAACGGGAGATCTCGCTGGCGACCAGCGGCAGCGGCAGATCGCCGTTGAGTTTTTTCAGGATCCGTTTCTTGTCGTCGGTGTCGATGACGACGAAGTTGTTCTCACGGCTGAGACGGTGGATATGGAACTTCAAGAAGAGCAGACCGAACTTGTGGAACGTACACAGCAGCGGCGGATGGCTGTTCGCGTCGATCATCTTCAGGGCGCGCTCGCGCATCTCCTTGGCCGCTTTGTTGGTAAAGGTTAGCGTCAGCGTATTGCTCGCGGGGATCCCCACAACGTCCAGCAGGTAGGCGAGGCGCGAGGTGATTGTCGTCGTTTTTCCGCTGCCAGCTCCCGCCAGGATCAGTAAGGGGCCGTCGATCTTTTTGACCGCTTCGGCCTGCTGTTCGTTGAGGTTTTTGAAAATATGTTCCATCTTCCGTTTTTCGTGTTTTTAGGTTAATCTATTATATCAATAAATTTTTAAGCTCTCATTGTTTGATCTCAATTTGGCGTTACTTCAGCGGAAAATTATAAAAAAGTAATCAAAACTAATCTCTCTTATTGAAATGACTATCATTGTACATTATAATTATGATGTTTTATTTTTATGGTGCCCCGTTATCCAAAAGCGGACGCTTTATAACAAAGACAAATACGGCCCATTGTCAAGGATATCTGAATGCTGAAAGACTTCACCAAACTCCAAACTTTTTTGACTGTCGTCAAAGAGAAGAGCTTTTCCAAGGCGTCTGCAAAACTGGGTATCTCCCAACCCGCTGTCACCCAACAGATCAAATTTATCGAAGAGTATCTTGACACCCGCATCGTCGAGCGCAAGAAGAACGGGATCAAGCTGACCAAAGAGGGCGAAGACCTTTGCCGCATTGCGA
The DNA here is from genome assembly GCA_014764065.1 of Campylobacterales bacterium. Taxonomy (GTDB): domain Bacteria; phylum Campylobacterota; class Campylobacteria; order Campylobacterales; family Sulfurimonadaceae; genus Thiomicrolovo. The sequence goes on along the minus strand of JACXUG010000007.1, from coordinate 7,576 downwards.
TCAAACTCGAAAAGGCGATCAACACGAGCCAGAAAGAGCTGCTCAAGATCATCAACAAAGACTTCACCTTTATCCTGGGCGCCTCCTACGCGATCGGGAACTACGTCATCCCGACCTACCTGGGTGCCATCAAAGAGAAGATCCACAACGAAGTCTACATGCACGTCGGCCTCTCCAACGAGATCATCGACGAGCTCGAAGACAAGAAGATCGATGTCGCGCTGATCGAATCCCCGGTCTTCCGCGACGGGATCATCTACCGCGAATGGATGGAGGACGAACTCGTCCTCTTCTCCAACCAGCCACTGCCGAAGTATCTGAAAAAAGAGGACTTCTTTACCTTCGACTGGATCTGCCGCGACGAGAACTCCCACACCCGCAAGCTCGTCTCCGAAGCCTTCGAAGAGCTTGAGATCGACTGTTCGACCTTCAACATCATCGGAGTCGTCCAGTCGCCGACGGCCGTCAAGGAGACGATCATGCGCTCTCCCAAAAACGCGGAGCGCCCCATCGTCTCTGTTATCTCCCGCCACGTCATCGAGGACGAGATCGCCGAGGGCAAACTGTACGAATCGCGCATGCGCGACTTCCGCGTTCACCGCAAGTTCTACATCGCCTACTCCAAAGAGCGCAAGCACGACGCCTTCGTCAACAACGTCGTCGACTTCCTGCTCACCATGCGGAAGTGAGTCCCGTAAGACAATGCCAATTTCTCGGCGTTTTTAGGGAGCGTCACAGACACCCCGGCCGTACCATCCGGTACGGCTACCTCTTCTTCAGAAACTTCTCGTTTTCCGGATTCGACAAAAACGCCGCCATCGAATTCTCGATCCCACCGTCATCGACCGCTTCCGCCTCTTCCGCACCGCTTTTATACACGGCGTGATTGATGAATATGGGTGTTTCATCGATAATGATCTGCATGATGCTCGGCAGCGGCACCGTCACAAAACTGCCGATGTTCTCCGCGCCGAAACCCGCTTCGAAGATGAGGCGGTTGCCGTCGATGCGCGCACTGTCGAAGGTATACCCCGCGAGATAGAACAGGGTCATCGGCCGGAAGGACTCCGTAATGTACCCGGGCAGCGCCGGTTCGAAGCCCAGATGCTCGATCTTGCAAAGAATGCCGAAAGACTGGCCATGTTCGAACAGGTAGAGCATCAGCTCCTCGACATGCCGCTGCATTAAATCGACAAATTTTTCATCATTGAGAATATTGATGAGCATCATCTCTCCAAGTTAATTAATCAGGGGAAGTATACCACCGCTCACCTCGACAAGGCCTGACAGGGCATTCATCACGGCCACCCGCTCCGCGCCCCGTGCCGCGTCGAGGGTGATGTCCGCACAGGTCAGCTTCCCCGCCGCTATCAGCCGGGCCCGCGCCGTGCCTTCGAGCAGCGGCCGTTTCGGGGTCAGCCACTGCCCACCGATCAGACAGGCGACATTGGCGATGGTCGTATCGGTGATGAGACCCGCCTGCACGATGAGGACGTCGTCCGCACTGCCGCGCCGGGCAAAGAGCCGCTCAAGCCGTTCACGCTCGGTCGTTTTGTCCCTGTAGACGACGGTCTCGTCCGTCACCGGCTGCAACGTGGTGATGATACGGGGAGTGTAAGGGAGAAGTTCATATGTGAACAGGTGTTCATCGTACTGGACGCGGCATCGCCAGCGCCCGGTTTCCGGGGCTTCAAGACGGTTTATGAGGTCGTATTGGGTGACGATGCCGTGGCGTTTCAGCGTCCGTTCCAGACGCTGCTGGTGCCACTCAAGATAGGGGAAGCGCCCCTCTTCAGCCAGGATCGTCTCTAGAAAGGGCATGGCCTATTCGCTGAAAAGTGCCGTCGAGAGGTAGCGTTCGGCCGTGTCGCAGAGGATGGTGACGATGCTCTTGCCCTTGTTCTCCGGGCGTGCGGCCACCTGCATGGCGGCGTAGACGTTGGCGCCGGCGGAGATGCCCACGAGCAGCCCCTCCTCTTTGGCCAGCATCCGCGATGTCGCCATCGCATCGTCGTTGCCGACGGTGACGACCTCGCCGTAGATCGCCGTGTTGAGGACATCCGGCACGAAGCCCGCGCCGATCCCCTGGATTTTGTGCGGGCCAGGTTTGCCGCCGGAGAGGACCGCCGAGTCCGTCGGTTCCACGGCGATGATCTCGATGGAGGGGATCACCTCTTTGAGGCGCGTACCCGTTCCCGTCAGCGTGCCGCCGGTCCCGACGGCCGCGACGAAGATATCGAGCTTGCCCTCCGTATCGCGCAGGATCTCTTCGGCCGTCGTTTTGATATGCACCGCCGGGTTGGCAGGGTTCTGGAACTGCTGCAGGATGACGGCGTTGCCCAGGCCCTCTTTGAGCTCTTCCGCCTTCTCGATGGCCCCTTTCATGCCGGCCATTGTCGGGGTCAGTACCAGCTCTGCACCGAGAGCCTTGAGGATGTTGCGCCGCTCGATACTCATGGACTCGGGCATGGTGAGGATCAGTTTCAGCCCCAGTGCGGCACAGATCGAGGCGAGCGCGATCCCCGTATTGCCGCTGGTCGGCTCGATAATCGTCGTCTGGGAATTGATGATGCCGTCATCCATCGCCGTTTTGATCATGTTGAAACCGATCCGGTCCTTGACGGAGCTTGTCGGGTTCATGAACTCGCATTTGCCGAGGATCGTCGCTCCGGTCTGCTCGGAAGGGGTGTTGAGACGAATCAGCGGCGTGTTGCCGATCAGTTCAGTGATGTTTGACGCTATCATTCATTATCCTTTATTGTTGCTTCGTGCCATTATAGACGAAGCCATGAGAAATTATCTCTAATCCATAGTATTTAACTATGTTTTCATGTGTATTTTGACAGATGCCAACCTTAAATGCATTTGCCATTCCCACGGGGATAAGCATACACGGCTATAATGACGGTTATGAAACTGCGAACATTCACCCACAAACGCATTCTGCTTTTCGGTGCCCCGCGCGCCTTTTCACGCGATGAGTTCGACCGGCTGCTGCAGGCGGCGCAGATCACCCTGGCCGAAGCGTACGACGACGATGTCGACGCCGTCATCGAGGGCCGACTGATCAACCCGATCGAGCAGGAGACACTCGACCGGCTCTACGAGACGCGCAAGGTCCTCCCCGTCTCCATCGACGATTTCGAAAAGACGCTCTGTTCGCAGATCGAACCCGACCGGATCATTATGAGCCTCAAGCTCACGCGCGACCGCGACCGGCTCCGCGCTTTTTTGCAGAACCCCTACATCGACAACGACTTCTTCCTGAAACTGCTGCAGCTATACGACTGGGGCAAAGAGGGCTTCTTCGAGAGCGATGAGAACCGCGACGTTACGGCGGCGCTGATCGGGCGCTATTACGAGAATCTCAAACGCAACCACAACGTCCAGTACTCCACCCTCGGACTCATGCACCTGCTCCGGGAGACCCGCCGCCCCCGGCTGATCCGCGTGATCGGCGGCCTGCCGCCCCTGCGCCAAGCCGTGAGCTCCGGCGACCGCCAGATGCGCGCCGTGCTCGAAGCGCTTGCCCTGCACCCCGACACGGACGAACCCACCCTCAAACACTTCATTCGCCAGGGCGACGACGCCCTGAAAACGCTCGTGGCGGCACGCCCGGCGCTTGACCCCGCCCTGCAGCAGGAGCTCGCCGGCATGAACGTTCCGCAGATCAATACGGCGCTCGCCGCCAACCCCGACCTGAGCCCGCTTCTGGCCGACACCCTCTTTGCCGACAGCCGCCTCGCCGATATCGGTTATGCCCATATCCGGCTCCACGGCGGGCGCTATGAAAAGGGCCGCATCGGCCACGCCACAGCGCTGGCCGCCAACCCGTCGCTGACAGAGGCCATGCAGCGGCAGCTCTATGCAAGCGGCGATCACGCCATCTTGTGCGCCCTGGCCGCCAACCCCGCCCTGCAGATCGCAGACACACTCATTGCCGACGGGGAAGAAATCGTCATGCAGACGCTCGCAGCCAACCCGTCCCTGAGCGCGGCGCAGCTCGAAGCCCTGGCCAGCACGGGCTGCTGCGACAGGGCGTTGGCGGGGAATGGCTCCGCCCCTGCAAGGCTGCTCGAAGCGCTCTACGCCAAAGGTGAAAGCGAGGTCCTGCTAGCCCTGGCGGCCAACCATGCGACCCCCGTCGCGATCCTGCAGCAGCTTCAGCTCGATGCGCGTTTCGAGCGCGCCGTACGGACCAACGACGCCTTCGGGCAGTTCATTCAACGCGAAAACATAGGATGGTTATGAGATCAAAAGAGATTACGGAAACCCTCGGAGCCCTGATCGATCAGAAGCTGCCGACCTTTTTGTGGGGGGCGCCGGGCATCGGCAAATCCTCCGTCGTCAAGCAGATCGCCGAAGCGAAGGGCATGGGCTTTATCGACCTGCGCCTCTCCCTGATGGACCCGACCGACCTCAAGGGGATCCCCTTCTACGAAAACCAGGTGCACCAGGCCGTCTGGGCGCCGCCGTCGTTCCTGCCCCGTGAGGGAAGCGGCATCCTCTTCCTCGACGAGCTTAACACCGCCGCGCCCTCCGTGCAGGCCTCGGCCTACCAGCTCATCCTCGACCGCAAAGTCGGCGAGTACGAACTGCCCGAGGGGTGGGCCATCGTCGCGGCGGGCAACCGCGAAAACGACCGGGGCGTCGTCTACCGCATGCCGCTGCCGCTGGCCAACCGCTTCATCCACCTGGAGATGGACGTCAACGTCGACGACTGGCGCCGCTGGGCTTACGGGCGAGGCATCGACGAGCGCATTATCGGCTACATCAGCGCAAACAACGCGGCCCTTTTCGGTTTCGATCCCGCCAGCGACACGAAGAGCTTCCCCACCCCCCGCAGCTGGGAGTTCGTCAACGGCATCCTGGCTTCGGGCATGCGCGATCAGCTTGCCTTGAACGCCATCGCCGGGGCCATAGGCGAGGAGCACGCCGTCAATTTCATGGCCTTTGCCAAGGTGATGCACCTCCTGCCCGACACCGATGCCCTTTTGCGCGGGGAGTCGCACGAGGTCCCGGAGGACCTCAGCGCCCTCTACGCCCTCGCCTCCGCCCTCGTCGCCAAGGTGCTCAAAGCCCCCGACGACGAAACCCTGGCCCGCCTGCTCGACTACACGCACCTCCTCCCGCCTGAGTTCGCCGTCCTCATCGTTCAGGACCTCCAGAAAAACGGCGTCATGATGGACCACCTCGACGCCTACGGAAAGTGGGTCGGCAAGTTCGCCTTCCTTCTCCAATAATAAAGGGAAAGCCCATGGCAGGTCCACGTAATAGCAAAAGGAACCCCGCAGCAAAACATCATTCATGCGCGTCAGCCAAATTATCCTTTTTTCTTCCCGGTTCTGCTTCTTTTTTGGATAAGCAAAAAAGAGGGGGAACAAATGCTTCGGATCTAACCCATGTCTGAAAAAACCGCTGCAGAAAAACTGGGCAAGGCCAAGGCCACCCTCCTGCTGAGCTCCCCCTACTTCGGCACCCTCGCCAGCCGCCTGGAACTGGACACCAGCGACGACATCCCCGGCTTTCTCAGCAACGGCCTGAAACTCGAATACAATCCCGACTACGTCGAAGGACTCGACGCCCAGGAGTGCGAGTTCATGCTCGCCAACGGGGCGATGCACGCCGCGCTCGCGCATGAACGGCGCCAGAACGGCCGCATGAGCTGGCTGTGGCAGCTGGCCACCGACCACGCCATCAACGCCATGCTTGTGCAAAACGGCTTCGCCCTGCCGCCGCAGGTAAACTACGACCCCCGCTTCGAAGGGATGTACGCCGAGGCGATCTACGCCCAGCTCAAAGACGAAATCAGAAACGAAGAGTACAGCGACGACGAGCGCAACGACACCGGCTTCAACGAGAACAACCAGCGCAAGCGCGATGAGCTGAAAAACGCCGAGGGGGACCACGACCCGGACAAAAAGCGGCCGCAGATGGAGGTGGAGAACAGCGTCGACGAGTCGCTCTTCGAACATTTTGAAAAGGCTGTCCGCAAGATGCTGGAGCAGCAGGGCGACACCCCGCTGGGGCTGGAACGCTTTTTCATCCCCGCAAAGCAGAGCGTCGTAGACTGGCGCAGCGAACTCGCCCACGCCCTCAACCGCCACCTGCGCAGCGACTACCGCATGCTCCCGCCCTCTAAAAAACTGCTCTACAGCCATATCTATCTCCCTTCGCCCACTTCGGAGACCCTAGACCTTGTCATCGCCATCGACAGTTCCGGTTCCGTCGACGAAGCGCTGCTGGGGCTTTTCATCGCCGAGGTCGAGTCCCTGCTGGAGACCTTCACCGACTACCGCATCGAGCTGATCGTCTGCGATGCAAAGGTACAGTCGCATTGCCAATTCTATCCCGGCGAGCCGCTCGTCTTCGACCTCAAAGGCGGGGGCGGTACCGACTTCCGCCCACTCTTCGAGTGGACGGAGCGCAATGCGCCCATGGCGCCGCTGCTGCTCTACTTTACCGACTGCGACGGCCGCTTCCCCGACACGGAACCCTCTATAGACACCATCTGGGTCACCCCCGAAACCGAAAGGACGGTCCCCTTTGGGAGAGTCATCCCTATCACTTTATAGACAACAAAGCGCCTCTTAAGCGAGCAAAATCTATAATTCGGCCGCAAAGTGACAAGTAGGGATACGCAAGCCGAACGGACTTTGACACAAAAAAATTTATCGGAGAACTTCCATGAAAAAGATTCTTTTTCTGATGGTTGCTTTCGCTGCTGCAGCTATGGCTGCCGACGGTGACGTTGCAAACCAAACGCTTAAAGCTTACTCTATGATCGCTGCAGGCGTCGGCCTCGGTCTTGCTGCTCTCGGTGGCGCTATCGGTATGGGTCACACTGCTGCTGCGACTATCGCAGGTACTGCTCGCAACCCGGGTCTGGGTGGTAAGCTCATGACAACAATGTTCATCGCCCTCGCGATGATCGAAGCACAGGTCATCTATACACTCGTTATTGCCCTGATCGCTCTGTACGCTAACCCGTACGTCGGCTAATCAGCCGAAAAACCCGCGAAGGCTTCGGTCTTCGCTTTTTTTTGACAGTTTGAAAAAAATTTAAGCTGTTTATAACATTATTACCAGTATAATTCTGGTCTTTAAAAACTTACTGTTAAAAATGCGACCGTGGTGGAATTGGTAGACACGCTATCTTGAGGGGGTAGTGCCACATGGTGTGCGAGTTCAAATCTCGCCGGTCGCACCATCCAAACAGAAACTTCGCCACAAAAATTTCAAAACTAGAAACCTTTTCAAACAATTTATATTTTCAAAAAAACAGATCATTGTCGTTTATTTCCAAAACTACGCCTAACTGAAAAGTGCATCAACGTTAAGGATACACGCAACAAATTATTCAGATCTTCTCAAAAATGAAACGCCTGAATCTCGGGCCTTACCCAACATACTTGATATGAACATACAAAAATAAGCACTTTCTCTCTTGCAAATAATAAATATTCTCCATTATTAAAGATCCATAAAGCTTGCTGCAAATGTCTAAAAAATAATGACACAGAATGAAAACAAAGAGCAAAATTTAACGTTCTTGAATAATTTATGCACTCTAAAT
>JACXUG010000054.1 GCA_014764065.1 Campylobacterales bacterium | reverse complement strand
AAAGGAAGTGAAGTTAAAGTGGCATTTGAACAAATTGTTAAAAGTATTGACTAGCTCAATCGTTTGAATTGAAGCACGTATTTTTCCAAATTGTTAAAATTTGTGGTGTTGGGATTTCTATTTATTTCAATGTATTTCTACCCGAAGAGTTTAAATAAATTATTTTGAGTATAGTTTAACTCAGTTTATTTCGAGTGTAGATAGAGGGTAGATCATGAAGCTCGGGCTCTGCAGCTGGTCGTATAACAGGACGTTTGCGAGCGGCAAGCTTGATCTTGAGCGGCGGCGGGGAGGGTGGCGTGTAGGCGGGCGCAAAGGCGCCGGCGAGCAGCAACAGGGCGGCGAAGCGCAGCGGCGTCTTCAGCGTTGCCACGGCGGCTAGGGCAATGAGGATGAGGGCGAACTGCCATGTTTCGACACCAAGATAGCTGTGCAGCAGCGGCAGCTCAGGGACCATCCAGTTGAAGCCCATCGGCGCGACAAAGGTGAGCCCGAAGAGCAGAACGGCACGTATGAACGGATGTTCACTTAGGGCGAGGACGCCGAAATAGAGCAGGTAGACGACCCCGAAAAGCAGGGTTATCAGCGGCATCGCCCAGGGCATGCCGTAGTAGCGGAAGCTGAAGCCGATCCAGTAGAACCAAAAGATGCCGATCAGGAAACCTGCCTGCAGCACGGTGCGGCGCGGCGCGGCGAGCAGCCCGTAGTACGCCCCGAGGGCCAGGAGGGTCTCGACGGCGGCGATGTGGGGTAGGGCGAAATAGTCGACGTAGATAAAGGCCGAGAAGGCGAGCGCGATGGCAAAGGCGACGGCCAGCGACTGGAAGAACGGCATTCGTCTCCGCGATGCTTCCGGGATCCGGTCACCCTCTTTGGCGCGGAACATCATGCTTGCGCCACCTGGAACCGGCCGTAAAGTTCAAGCATGCTCCGCAGGCTCTCCCAGGGGGCGTCGTCAAACTGCTGCGGCGTTACGCGCCAGTGCCAGTTCCCCTCCGCCGTGCCGGGCGTATTCATCCGTGCGTCCGAACCCAGCCCCAGCAGGTCCTGCAGCGGCAGCACCGCGAGGTTGGCCGTACTGGCAAGCGCGGTGCGGTTGAGGCTTTCGTGAAACGCCTCCCAGGGGCAGTGGAGGTAGCGCATCGTATGGGCGCGCTCGGGCTCTTGCGGCGGGGCCGCATAGAACCAGCCGTTGGTCGTATCGTTGTCGTGGGTGCCTGTGTAGACGACGCAGTTCTGAATGTGGTTGTGGGGCAGGTAGGGGTTGCCGGCGTCGCTGCCGAAGGCGAACTGCAGGATCCTCATGCCCGGCAGTCCGTAGTCGTCGCGCAGCGCCTCCACCTCTGGGGTGATGATGCCGAGGTCCTCGGCGATGATGGGCAGTGCATGCCCGAGGGCGCGGCGGAAGGCGTCGAAGAGCCTGCCCCCCGGGCCGGCGATCCACTCACCGTTGATCGCCGTCTCCTCGCCGGCGGGGATGGACCAGTAGGCCTCGAAGCCGCGGAAATGGTCGATGCGCACCCAGTCGTGGAGCTCCAGGGCCCCCTTCAGCCGCGCGACCCACCACTCATACCCCTCCTGCTCCAGCCGCTTCCAGTCAAAAAGCGGGTTCCCCCAGCGCTGGCCGGTTGCGCTGAAGTAGTCCGGCGGCACGCCCGCCACCGCCGTGGGCTGCAGGTCGTCGTCGAGCTGAAAGTACTCGGGGTGCGCCCAGACGTCGGCGCTGTTCATGGCGACGTAAATCGGCAGGTCGCCGATGATCTTCACCCCCCTGGCGTTCGCGTATTCGCGCAGGGCCTCCCACTGATCGTAAAAGCAGAACTGCACGAAACGGTGGTAAGCGGTTTCGTTTTTGAGGATATTCGCGTAATAGGCCAGGGTTTCGGGCTCGCGCAGGCGGATGTTCTCCGGCCATTCGTTCCAGACGCGTTCGTTGAAGTAGGTTTTCAGCGCCATGAAAAGCGCGTAGTCATCGAGCCAGGCGGCATGGTCGGCGCAAAAGGCGTCGAAGGCGGCCGTCGGTCGGAAGCGGGCATGGGCTTTTTCCAGCATTGCCGTATGACTCAGGATCACCGTGTCGAAATCGACGGCGGAGCCCTCTGCCAAGCGGGGCGGCCGTTCGTCCGCGTTCAGAAATCCCGCCTCGACCAAAAGGTCGGGGTCGATCAGCAGGGTGTTGCCGGCAAACGCGGAGTAGCACTGGTAGGGGGAGTTCCCGAAGCCCGTTGGACCCAGCGGAAGGATCTGCCAGTAGCCGACCCCGGCATCGGCGAGCCGGTCGACCCACGCCCGGGCAGCCGCGCCGAGGGTACCTATGCCCCAGGGACCGGGCAAGGAAGTGGGGTGGAGCAGGAGTCCGGCGGCGCGCGGCATCATAAGAGGGTCCTTATGGTTTGGAATAAGCGGATTATAGCAGACACGGAGGACGAAAAAGGCCATGGAATGTATATTTGGGCATCACGGCGGTGGAGTACAGGAATCTTAGAGGTGCCCTTTAGTATAATGGCACGGATTTTGGGGCACGACCCCGCATAATAGAAGGATACACCCAATGGAAATCATCGGACAGTTACTGCCCTTTATCTTTTTGATCGCGATCATGTACTTCATCATCATCCGCCCGCAGCAGCAGCAGGCGAAGAAGCACAAGGAGATGGTCGAGAACCTGAAAAAAGGGGACAAGATCGTCACCTCCGGCGGTCTGATCGCCGAAGTTAAAAAGGTGGAAGAGGCATTCTTCTCCGTTACGCTTGCCGACAACGTGACAGTAAAACTGACCAAAGACGCCGTAGCGCGAAAGTTCGAGGATGAAGCTTAACTTCAGAGTAATCGTCTTCGCGGCCGCGATCCTTTTCGGGGTAGTCTTCTCCGTCCCGTCGCTGCTGCAGACCGACAAAGGGACCAAGATTACCCTCGGGCTTGACCTGCAGGGCGGGCTACACATGCTGCTTGGCGTCAAGACCGAGGAGGCGGTCAGCTCCCGTCTCAAGGCGATCGCTTCGGGAATAAACCACTTCAGCGAGCGCGAAGAGCTCCTCATCGACGGATTGGCGGCCGACGACGAATCGGTCCGTTTTACGCTGCTCGACGGCGACGATGCGCCGGCGATGGACAAGATGCTCGCCGACATCGAAGGCCTGAGCGTCGTGCACGAGGCGGAGAGCTACCGCATCTCCCTCACGCCCGAAGCGGTGCAGAAGACCCAGAATCAGGCGGTCGAGCAGGCCATCGAAACGATCCGCAACCGTCTGGACCAGTTCGGCCTCGCCGAGCCGACGGTCGCGCGCCAGGGCGTCGACAACATCCTTGTCGAACTGCCGGGGATCAAGAGTGCCGAAGAGGAGCAGCGCGCGCGCGAGCTGATCTCCCGCGCGGCGAAGCTTGAGCTGATGGCCGTGGATGAAGAGCGCAAGATGCGCGCCTATACGATGACGCCGGAAGAGGCGGCACGCTTCGGCGACGTCATCCTGCCGGATGCGGAAAAGGCGGGCGGCAAATACCTTGTGCGCGAGATCCCGATCCTCGACGGCTCCATGCTCACCGATGCCCAGGTCGCGTTTAACCAGAACAACCAGCCCGTCATCAACTTCTCGCTCAACTCCGAAGGGGCGCAGATCTTCGGCGACTTCACCGGCAAGAACGTCGGCAACCACCTCGCCATCGTCCTCGACGGCCAGGTCTACTCCGCCCCGGTTATCAACGAGCGTATCGGCGGCGGCCACGGCCAGATCAGCGGGAGCTACACGGTTGAACAGGCCCAGGACCTCGCGATCGCCCTGCGTTCGGGTGCGCTGCTCGCACCGATCTTCATGCTGGAGAAACGCTCCGTCGGACCGAGCCTCGGTGCCGACAGCATCAAGGCGAGCATGATCGCGCTGCTCGGCGGTTTTGCCCTCGTCTTCATCTTTATGATCGTCTATTACAAGGCGGCGGGGATCATCGCGAACATCGCGCTGGTGGCGAACCTCTTCCTCATTATCGCCGTGATGGCGATGTTCGGCGCGACGCTGACCCTGCCGGGGATGGCGGGGATCGTCCTGACCGTCGGTATGGCGGTGGACGCCAACGTCATCATCTCCGAACGGATCCGGGAGCTGCTCTACCAGGGGGTCTCCATCCACAAGGCGATCGAAGAGGGGTATGCCAACGCGATGCGCGCCATTCTCGACGCGAACATCACGACGCTGATCGCGGCGATCGTCCTCTATGTCTATGGGACGGGGGCGATCAAGGGCTTCGCGATCACGATTAGCATCGGCATTCTTGCCTCAATGCTGACGGCGATCCTCGGCACGCACGGTATCTACGAGATGCTTGAAACGCGCATTGCCAAGAGCAAGAACGTCAGCCTCTGGTTCGGCGTCAGTAAAAAGAAGGCGGCGATATAATGGAATTTTTCAGACAGACGAAAACCATCAACTTTATGGGCCAGTCCAAGATCGCCATCGCGGTCTCCATCGTACTGCTCCTCATCTCCTGGGGGATCCTGGCGGCCAAGGGGCTCAACTACGGCATCGACTTCGCCGGCGGTACGATCGTCCAGGTCAAGTATGAAGGCGCCGCGCCGATCGACACGGTCCGGGATACCCTGGCCACAAACCCGCTCTACGAGGGGGTGCAGATCACCGAGTTCGGTTCGCCCGACGAGATCATCATCCGCCTCAAGAGCTCCAGCAAGGACGTGCAGTCCGATATGGGTGACGTGACGCGCGAAGCCCTCAAGGGCACGGGCAGCTTCGAAGTCCGTCGGGTCGACATCGTCGGGCCGAAGGTGGGGGGCGAACTGCGCGAAAAAGGGGTTATGGCGATGCTGCTGGCGATCCTGGGGATCCTCATCTATGTCGCGGTCCGGTTCGAGTGGCGCTTTGCTGTCGCCTCCATCGTGGCGCTGATCCACGACGTCTCCATCGCGATGGGCGCGATCTCGCTCTTCGCGGTCGACGTCAACCTCGACGTTCTGGCGGCGCTGCTGACCCTGCTGGGCTACTCGCTCAACGACACGATCATCGTTTTCGACCGTATCCGCGAAGGGGTCACGACTTCGAGGAGCATCGAGCTGGCCGACGTCATCAATGAGTCGGTCACGAAGACCCTGTCGCGTACGACGCTGACGTCGTTGACGACCTTCTTCGTCGTCCTGACGCTCTTCATGTTCGGCGGCGAGATCATCCACGCCTTCGCCTTTACGCTGCTGGTGGGCATCATCGTGGGGACCTACTCCTCCATCTTTGTCGCCTCGCCGATTCTGATGTGGTTCGGCTTCAATGTCGGCAACTACCGTACAAAACTGGCCGAAGCGGCCAGACGCCGCGCCGAAAAAGAGAAGATGCGGTCCATGTACGAACAAGGCACGGTGTAAGCCATCTAAAAGGAGTAATCTATGGATTGGGGTAAAGTAATCTACGTCTTTTTTACGCTGATGAGTCTGACGTCGACGGCGGGGTTTCTCTATGAACACGGTTCTGTCTCCCTCTTCGTCGCGGCGAGCCTGAACCTCGTGTCGACGATCCTCAAGATCGGTGTGCGCAACCTCCTCTCGGCCGAACTGCTCGCCAGTTCACTCGTGGCGGACCTGCACCTGATCCCGGCGTTCATCTACCTCGTTGTCGCCGGTAACATGGACGTCGCGGTCGCCCTGACCATCGGCGCCCTGATCGCCAACGTCTTCTCCATGGGCCTCGTCTACATCGAAAGCTCCAAAACGAGAGAAGAGTACTAATCCGGCGCCCGGCGCCGGTTTCCGAAATACAGTGAGGGGGCACGGCCCGCCTCGAGGAGTTACCTTGCAATACAACCCGTCCGATATCGAAACCAAGTGGCAGGCGTTCTGGGATGCAGAGCGCAGCTTTGAGCCCTCTGATGATCTCACGAAGCCGAAAAAATATGTCCTGAGCATGTTCCCCTACCCATCGGGGCGTATCCACATGGGCCACGTGCGCAACTACACCATCGGCGACGCCTTTGCGCGCTACTACCGTCAGCAGGGCCTGAACGTCCTGCACCCCATCGGATGGGACAGTTTTGGGATGCCGGCGGAAAATGCCGCGATCAAGCACGGGGTGCACCCGAAGAAGTGGACCTACGAGAACATCGACTACATGCGCAAAGAGCTCGCCACCCTGGGGCTCTCCTTCTCCAAGGAGCGCGAGTTCGCCACCTCCGACCCGCTCTATACGAAGTTCGAGCAGGGCTTCATCATCGACCTTTTCGAGAAGGGGCTGCTCTACCGCAAGAAAGCCTTCCTCAACTGGTGTCCGCATGACCTTACCGTCCTGGCCAACGAGCAGGTCGTCGACGGCTGCTGCTGGCGCTGCGACACCCCCATCGTCAAAAAAGAGATGCACCAGTACTACCTGCGCATCACGGACTACGCCGACGAGCTGATCGACGACCTCAAGCAGCTGGAAAAGGGGTGGCCGAAGCAGGTCCTCTCCATGCAGGAGAACTGGATCGGCCGCAGCAGCGGACTCGAGTTTACCCTGCACCTCGACGACTACTCCAAGAAACTGCTGCGCGACCGGTTCGACGGATTCGACGTCTACACGACGCGCCCGGACACGATCTACGGCGTCAGCTATACGGCCCTCGCCCCGGAGCATGAACTGGTCACCTACATGATCGAGAACGGCCTGCTCGACCCGGAAGCCGACGCCGCGATCACGGTCATGAAGAACAGCAGCTCCATCGACCGCCAGAAAGAGAAACACGGCGTCGCCCTCGGTATCAATGTCGTCCACCCGCTCACGGGCAAAGCGGTGCCGGTCTGGGTCGCCAACTTCGTCCTCATGGATTACGGCTCCGGCGCGGTCATGGCCGTCCCGGCGCACGACGAGCGCGACTACGACTTCGCGACGAAGTACGGCCTGCCGGTCACGCCGGTCATCGCCCACCCCGACGAGGGGGTCGTCGAAGGCAGGGCCATGACGGAACCGGGCATGCTCTTCAACTCCGGCGACTTCAGCGAGATGATGAGCGACGCGGCGAAAGAGGCGATTATCGCCCGTTTCGAAAACGATGGCATCGGCAAGCGCGTGACGAACTACCGCCTCAAGGACTGGGGCATCAGCCGCCAGCGCTACTGGGGTGCACCGATCCCGCTCATCCACTGCCCGACCTGCGGGATCGTCCCGGAGAAAAAAGAGAACCTGCCGGTCGAACTCCCCGACGACGTCGAGATCACCGGCGAGGGTAACCCGCTGGAACACCACCCCACCTGGAAGCAGTGCAGCTGTCCCAAGTGCGGCGGCGCGGCCGAGCGCGAAACGGACACGATGGACACCTTTATCCAGTCCTCATGGTACTTCCTGCGCTACACGGCGGGACGCGACACCTGGGAGAAGGCGGCTTTCGACAAAGAGGAGCTCGCCTACTGGATGAACGTCGACCACTACATCGGCGGGATCGAGCACGCCATCTTGCACCTGCTCTACAGCCGCTTCTTCACCAAGGCGCTGCGCGACCTCGGCTACGTCGACGTCAAGGAGCCGTTCGAGCGGCTGCTGACCCAGGGGATGGTCCTCAAGGACGGCGCGAAGATGAGTAAGTCCAAGGGCAACACGGTCGACCCGGATGCCCTCATCGAGAAGTACGGCGCCGATACGGCCCGTCTCTTCATCCTCTTCGCCGCGCCGCCGACCCAGGAGCTGGAGTGGAACGACAGCGCCGTCGAGGGGGCCTACCGCTTCCTGCGCCGTTTCTACGACCGCAGTGAAAAAGCGGCTGCGGTAGATGCGTTGCCGGCAATCGACCACGCCTCCCTCTCCAAAGAGGAGAAGGCCGCGCGCAAGAAGGTGTACGAAGCGCTGGTGCGCGGGAGCGACGTCTTCGGCGGGCGCTACACCTTCAACACGATGATCGCCGGGGTCATGGAGGCGATGAACGCCCTGAACGAGCAGGAGAACGAAGCGGTCTGGACCGAAGCGTACTGGGTTCTCACCTCATTGATGGAGCCCATCGTGCCGCACGTCTGCTGGGAGATCAGCGACCGTCTCTTCGGCCGCAGGAACCTGGGAGTCCAGGAGGTGAAAAAGGAGGTCTTTGCCCTCGACACGATCACGCTGGGCGTCTCCGTCAACGGCAAGAACCGCGGCCAGATCGACGTGGCGCCGGATGCGTCCAAAGAGGCGATGATCGAAGCTGCGAAAGCTATCATCCCGCAGTGGCTCGAGGGCAAGACGGTCGTCAAAGAGATCGTCGTGCCGAACAAGCTCGTCAACATCGTCGTCAAGTAAGGAAGAGATCATGGGTGGAATGCAGCGTTTCGGTTCGGTGCTGGTCGCCGCGGCGCTGCTGGCGGGCTGCGGCTACAAGCCGACGAGCCGGGCCGTCAAGCCGGTGCTGCAGGAGAGCGTGAGCACGAAGGTCGTCATCTCCATGCAGGACCCCGACAACACCGTCTACATCAAAGACGCCCTCGATCAGGCCGTCGTCAACCGCTTCCGCACCCGGCTGACCGACGAGGCGCACGCGAGCACCCACCTCACCATTTCGCTTCGCAATGTCGTCTTCACCCCGGTGCAGTACGACACCAACGGCTACATTGTCGCCTACCGCGCCATTGTCACCCTCGACGTCGACCGGCAGCGGGGAGAGACGACACGCCGCTACAATGCACGGGGCAGCCACCTCTTCACCATCGAACCCAACGCCATTATCTCCGACCTTGTGCGTTTCGAGGCGATCAAGTACGGCTCGGAAAAGGCGCTCGACAGCTTTGTAGCCCAGGTCGCGGGCGAGGGGGGCTTTGCTGAAGTACGCTGAATTCCTCGACGCGAAACCGCTCTACTACGACAAGATCGACCTGGAGCGGATGCCGCGGGCCTGGGCCCTGGTGGCGTCCCGTGTGACACTGCCGAAGATCGTCCACCTCGTCGGCACCAACGGCAAGGGGACGACGGGGCGCTTCCTCGCCTCGGCCCTCCTGCACGCCGGTCAGAGCGTCGGCCACTACACCTCCCCGCATATCCTCCGCTTCAACGAGCGCCTCTGGCTCAACGGCAGCGACGCCACTGACGCGCAGCTGCAAAGCGCCTTCGAGAAGGTGATGGGGTGGCTGGACGCGGAGACGGCCGACGCGCTCAGCTACTTTGAATTCACGACCCTGATGGCCGCGGCGCTTTATGAGTCCTGCGACTACGTCGTCATGGAAGCGGGCCTCGGCGGCGAGTTCGACGCGACCGCCGTCTTCCCTAAAACGCTCACCCTCGTTACCCCCATCGACCTCGACCACCAGGCCTTTCTGGGCGACACCATCGAATCAATCGCCGCGACGAAACTGCGGGCGATGGGGCCGACGGTGATTCTCGGACTGCAGCCCCACGAGGTCGTCTACCGTGTCGCAGAAGCGATCGCCGCGGAGCGGGGCGCGACCCTGCTGCGCTGTGAACGGCTGCTGGACGACAATGCTATAATGGCGCTTCAAAAGAGGGCCGAAGAACTGGGGCTGCCGGCGTACCTCCGCGACAACCTCCAGCTTGCCGCGAGCGCGCTGCAGGTGCTCGGCCTCCCCTTCGACGCAGAGAGCTTCAGCGCGCCGCTCTTTGGCCGCCTCTCAAGGATCGCCCCGAACGTCTGGCTCGACGTGGGCCACAACGTCCTCGCCGCCCGTGCCATCGCACGCGAGCTCGGGGCGCAGAAGGTGCTCCTCGTCTACAACAGCTACGGAGACAAGGACTACGCCGCCATCCTCGCTGCGCTCCGCGAAAACATCGAGCGCGTCGAGCTGATCGAGGTGCAGAGCGAACGCGCCGCCGCCCGCGATGCGCTCGTCGGGACGCTCGAGGCCCTGGATATTCCCTACGGCAGTTTCGAAGGGGTGCAGGCACGGAATATGTACCTGGTCTTCGGCTCGTTCAGCGTGGTGGAGGCCTTTATAAAAATGACGGGATTGAAATGAACCAAGTTGACAAGGCGCCCCTGCTTTCCGCGCCGAAAACCCTCTGCAACGATACGGCGCGATGAGCATGCAGGCCAAGCTTTACGCCTACCTGAAAAAGGGTAGCCTCCCCGACGTCCTGATCTGCGAAGACGCCGCCGAAGCGCAGCAGCTGCTTGACCTCTGCCGTTTCAAGGCGATTGACGCGGTCGTCCTCCCCGACTTCCGCGCGACCTGGCTTGACGACCTCCGCCCTTTCGGCGAAGAGCTCAGCCAGATGGCCGAGGCGCTGCGGCACTACTATGGGGCGGACAAAAAGCCCCTCGTCATCGCCCCCTTCAAGAGCCTGCTCTTCCCGCTGCCCAAAGCGAAACTGCTGCGCACGAAGCCCATCGCGTTCGGCGACCGCCTCGACCTCGCCGCTCTCAAAACAGAGCTGCTGCACTGGGGCTACAGCTTCGTCGACCTCGTGGAGGTGGAGGGGGAGGTCTCCTTCCGCGGCGACATTATCGACCTCTTCGCCCCCGGGACGGAAAACCCCTACCGCATCTCCCTCTTCGACGACGAGATCGAGCAGATCAAGGCCTTCGAGGTGGAGACCCAGCGCACCGTCGGCGAGGAGGTGGAGGCGTTCGAATTGCACAGCGCCCCCTACGCCTTTGACGAAGCCGGGTACGAGCGCATCGTCGCCGCCGTCGAAGCCTCCACAAGCGACAGCTTCGTCAAGGATATCGACTCTCTGGGCTTCTGGTACCTGGGCGACGACGCCGAGAACTTCCTCGAGGGCAAAAAGAGCGCCGCCGTCAAACGCCTCGACGCGATGATCGGCGAGGCCTACACCCTCAATACCCCGCAGGTGCCGCAGAGCGTTTTCGAATCCGTCGCCGTGCTTCCCGAAGATGACCGGGTCAAGGCCCTCGCGGTCACCGACGTCAAAACCCTGCTGGAGGCCCACCCGAACAAGAGGGT
>JACXUG010000124.1 GCA_014764065.1 Campylobacterales bacterium | reverse complement strand
GATCGTGTAGATGTCACTCAGGTACATCTGCAGCGGGTCGGAGAGCGCTCCGAACTCGTACGCCGTATCCGGGGCGACGGGGCTCAGGATCAGGTCGACTTCTTCGAAGAGCTTCTCGTACTCCTCCTTGATCAGGTGGCGCACTTTCTGCGCCTTGACGTAGTAGGCGTCGTAGTAGCCGCTAGAGAGGACGAAGTTCCCCAGCAGGATACGGCGCTTGACCTCTTCGCCGAAGCCTTCGGAACGGCTCTTGATATAGAGGTCGGAGAGGTTCTCACCCTCCAGGCGGCTGCCGTAGCGGATACCGTCGTAGCGGGCGAGGTTCGTCGACGCTTCCGCCGTCGCGGTGATGTAGTAGGCGGAGATGTCGTACTTGGCGTCCATCATCGATTTCTCGACGATGGTATGGCCCGCGGCTTTCAGTGCTTCGACCGCTTTGTCGTACCCCCGCTTGACCGCGTCCGATGCCCCTTCCAGGTAGGAGGGGAGGATCGCAATGGTCAGCTTGCGCGACGGGTCAAGCTTATCCGCGACGCTCTCGTAGGCGACATCCGCGCTGGAGGAGTCTTTCGGGTCGTAGCCGCTGATAATGTCATAAAGGATCGCCGCGTCCTCGACGTTCTGCGTCATCGGCCCGATCTGGTCCAGCGAACTGGCATAGGCACTCAGGCCGTAGCGGCTGACACGGCCGTAGGTCGGCTTCATCCCGACGATGCCGCAGAAGGCCGCCGGCTGGCGGATGGAACCGCCGGTGTCGGAGCCCAGTGCCGCCACGGCCAGGCCCGCCGCGACCGCTGCCGCGGAACCGCCGGAGCTGCCGCCCGGCACACAGCCGCGGTTGCGCGGGTTGAGCGTCTTGCCGTAGTAGCTGCTCTCCGTCGTCGAGCCCATCGCGAACTCGTCCATGTTCGTCCGCCCGAACGGCGAAAGGCCCGCCGCAAGCAGTTTCTCGACGACGGTCGCGTTGTAGGGCGCTACATAGCCCTGCAAGATCTTCGAGCCGGACGTCACACTCCACTCTCTGACCTGGATGTTATCCTTGACTGCAATGGGAACGCCGCTGCCGGCACTCTCGAGACCGACGTAGGCACCCAATTCGCTGTCGCCTTCGATCTTCGATTTAAGTTCTGCACGCAGGGCTTCCAGCGCCTCCGGCGAGAGTTTCAGAGCCTCTTTAAGCGTCATCAATGTTCATCCTTTGCTTTTTTTGCCCGGCGCACGGCCAGGATACCGAGGGCGACCACGGCGAAGATCACCAGCACCGTTTCAACAATAAACGCCATCGGAGCGGGGGCGGCCAGGTCAGGCACCGGTCACCTCCGCACAGCGGGCACAGAGCGCGTCCGCCTCGTGCGCGTGGAACTTCCAGCAGCGCGGGCACTTCTGCCGTGCGGCCGCCGCGATCACGTAGCGCTCGCCGTCCGCTTCGAATTCGCCCAGCGTCTCGCCCGCCGTCTCGAGCGGCAGGATGTCGGAAACGACGAACCAGTCCTCGGCTTCGGTCTGCGGCAGCACCTTAACGAGCGCCGCGTCCGTATGCAGTGCCAGTTCGAGCGTACTCTTGATCTTCTTCTCTTTCTTGAGGGCGTCGACGATCTCGTACATCCCCTCTCTGACCTTGAGCAGCGCGCTTTCGTTGAAGCTGCTCGTCGGGACGTCGATCGAGGTGTATTCAAGGTCGAAGATGTCCGTTGCGTCGCCCTTGATCACCGCCGGCGCCGCCTCGACGATCTCGTCGGCTGTATAGGTGAGAATCGGCGCAACGAGCAGCAGCATCGAGCGGGTGATCATCGCCATCGCGCTCTGGCTGGCGCGGCGGTGCGGATCGTTCTTCGCGTCGCAGTAGAGGCGGTCTTTCGTGATATCGAGGTAGATCCCGCTCAATTCGTTGACGATGAAGTTGTTGAGCGTGCTCATCCCGCCGACGAAGTTGTAACGTTCGAACTGCCCGTGAACATTGTCGAAAACGTGGGAGGCCTTGGAGACGATCCACTGGTCCAGTACCCCCATCTCGCCGAACGGCACGATCGTCTCCAGGTCGTCGATGTTCGCCAGGAGGAAGCGGAAGGTGTTGCGCAGTTTGCGGTACTGCTCCGCCGTCTGCTTCAGGATCTCGTCACTGATCTTCTGGTCGTTCTGGTAATCGGTCATCGCGACCCACAGGCGCAGGATCTCGGAACCGAACTGCTTGAGCACTTTGTCCGGTGCGACCACGTTGCCCTTGGACTTGGACATCTTCTCGCCCTTGCCGTCCATCGTAAAGCCGTGCGTGATAATCGCCTTGTAGGGCGCGCGGTGCTCGACGGCGGCACTGAGGAAGAGCGAACTCTGGAACCAGCCGCGGTGCTGGTCGCTGCCTTCGAGGTAGACATCCGCGGGGTAGCTTCCCGCGTTATAGTTGCGCGATTTGAGCACGGCGTTCCAGGTCGCCCCGCTGTCGAACCAGACGTCGAGAATGTCGCTGACTTTTTCAAGCTCTTCGGCCCGGTAGCCGCTGCCCGGGTAGAGCAGCTGCTCGATCGGCATGCTGTACCACGCGTCGGTGCCCTGCATCTCGAAGACCATCGCGATGAAGTTGAGGACCTTTTCGTCGAGGATCACCTCGCCCGTCGCCTTGACGCGGAAGAAGGCGATCGGCACCCCCCAGTCGCGCTGGCGGGAGATACACCAATCCGGGCGGTTGCCGACCATGGATTCGAGGCGTTTGCGTCCCGATTCTGGGTAGAAGGTGGTCTTTGCAAGCCCTTCCGACGCGATGTTGCGCAGGGTACGGCTCTCCCCTTTGGGCTTTTCGTCAACGGCAATAAACCACTGCTTCGTCGCACGGAAG
>JACXUG010000123.1 GCA_014764065.1 Campylobacterales bacterium | reverse complement strand
GAAGGGCGAGCGACTTTTTAATGCCGCGGAAACCGTATTCCGCCGGCCACTTAGTGCTTTAAAAAGCAGTGTTTATTCGTCTTCCTTGGCGAACTTCTCATAAAGGAAGCTCAGGATCGCTTCGCGGCAGCGGACGTATTCGGGGTCCTTCTGCAGCGCCACGCGGTCGCGGGGGCGTTCCAGGTTCACTTCCAGGATCTCGCCGATAGTCGCTTCCGGGCCGTTGGTCATCATGATGACCCGGTCGGAGAGCAGGACCGCCTCGTCGACATCGTGGGTGATGATGATGACGGTGTTCTGAACATCCTGCTGGATGCGCATCAGGTGCTCCTGCAGGTTGGCCCGCGTCAGCGAATCGAGCGCCCCGAAAGGCTCGTCCATCAGCAGCACGTCGGGTTTGATGGAGAGCGCCCGTGCGATGCCGACGCGCTGCTTCATCCCCCCGCTGATCTCGCCGGGGTATTTATCCTTGGCGTGGTCGAGGTTGACCAGGTGCACATACTTCATTACCCGCGCGGCGACCTCCTGCTTGCTCAGCTCCGGCATCACCTTTTTAACGGCCATCTCGATGTTCTGATAGACCGTCAGCCACGGCAGCAGCGAGTGGTTCTGGAAGACCACCGCGCGCTCCGGGCCGGGACCGCCGATCTCCTTGTTGTTCAGAAAGATCCCGCCGGCCGTATTGAGGTCGAGCCCCGCGATCATATTGAGCAGCGTCGATTTGCCGCACCCGGAGTGACCAATGATCGAGATGATCTCGTTCTTTTTAATCTCCAGATCGACGTCCCGGACCGCAACGTACTCTTTCCCGCCCGGGAGCGGGAACACCTTGTCGACATGTTCCAGTGAGAGAAATTTACCCATGCTGTCCTCCTCAGGCGCGTTTTCGGTAGTCGAAGAAATCGGCGATCTTGCCCATGATGATGTCGAGGATATACCCCACGACACCGACGATGATGATCCCGATAATGATGTTCGGGTAGTTCAGGTTGTTATACTCGTCCCAAATCCAGAACCCTATACCGATCCCGCCGGTAAGCATCTCCGCCGCGACGATGACGAGCCAGGCAATCCCCAAGCTCAGGCGCATCCCCGTAAAGATGTGCGGCACCGCGACCGGCAGGATAATCTTGCGGATCGTCTCCAGCGGCGTGAACTGCAGCACCTTCGCGACGTTGAGGTAATCCTGGTCGACGCTGCGCACCCCCAGCGAGGTGTTGATGATAATCGGCCAGATCGACGTGATAAAGATCGTCGCGACCGCCGTCAGGTTGATCTCCTGGAACACCATCAGCAGCAGCGGCAGCCACGCCAGCGGCGAAACGGGCTTGAGGATCTGGATATAGGGGTTGAGCGCCTGCATGAAGCTCTGGCTCATCCCGATAACCAGACCCACCGGGATCCCCACGAGGATCGCCAGGGCAAAACCGCCGAAAACGCGCCCCAGGGAGTTCGTGATCTGCCAGGCGATCCCTTTGTTGTCCTCGCTCTCCACGTAGAACGGGTCGGAGAGCACCCCTTTGATCTCCATCCCATCAGCATTGACGCCGCCGAAGGCTGCGACCCAGGTGTAGTACGGGGTCGGGAACTCCTCGACGTTGTTGGCCACCAGCTGCCACCCCGCCAGGATGGCGAAGAGTACCATCAGCGGCAGTGCGGTTTGTTTAATTATTTTTTGCATCATGTTTTCCTGTATTCAGCACAAACGGCCGGACTTATTCGGTGACGTATTTCGGGTCGGCACAGCCGGCGGGGCCGTACGGGCAGACATAGTCGGGCTGCGCCGTCTTCAGGCTCCCCTCCCAGCCGTTGACCGCCTTGAGCTCGGCCTCGCCGACTTTCGGATGCGTCACTTTGAAGCTGTAGATGTACTCCACCGCCTTGTTCGGGTCGAACACCTTGCCATCCATGAACATGTTGTACTTGTCCACCCCGTCTTTTTTCCACGGGCTCGGCGGCAGCGCATAGCCCACCTCTTTGGCCGCGATCTCAAAGAGGTCGGGGCGGTAGGTCTTCTCGATGACCGCTTTCATGTCGACAGGCTGCTCCAGCTGGCCCCAGCGGTACATCTGCGTGATGAACCACATGCCGTGGCTGTAAAAAGGGTACGCCGCATAGTAGTTGGCAAAGACGTTGAACATCGGGTTGGGCTCGGAGTCCTGCCCCTTGAGGTACTGGAAGGTCCCCGTCATCGACTTTTCAAGCACGTCGACAGGCGCCTTGACGTAGTTGGGCTTGCTGAGGATCTTCGCCGCCTCTTTGCGGTGTTCCCAGCTTTCATCCAGCCACATCTGCGCTTCGATGATCGCCTTCATGACCGCCTTGGTCGTCTCCGGGTTCTTCTCCACGAAATCCGCGCGGGCCTGCAGCACCTTCTCGGGGTTGTTGTTCCAGATGTCATAGTTCGTAACCAGGGTGGAGCCCTTCTTTTTCAAAACGACGCGTTCGTTCCACGGCTCCCCGACGCAGTATCCTTCGATGTTCCCTGCAATGAGGTTGCTCGGCATCGTCGGCGGCGGGAAAGGTTTGATCGTCGCATCGGCATCCGGGTCGATGCCCGACGTTGCCATCCAGTAGCGCAGTTCGTAGTTGTGCGTGGAGACCGGGTGGACCATCCCGAAGTCGAGCGGCTTGTACTTGCCGCCCTCTTTCGCATGCTTTGCATCGATGTACTTTTTCAGCGACTCGGAGCCCTTGTTGCCGAAGGTGATGCCGTTGCCGTTGAAATCGAGGCTAAGCAGCGCAACCAGGTTCGCATCGCCGTTGATGCCCAGCGTCGCCGCGATCGGCATCCCCGCCAGGGCGTGCGAGAAGTCGTACTCGCCGTTGATCACCTTCTGCTGGATCCCCGGCCAGCCGCCGCCCTCTTTGACGACGTGGACGTCCAGGCCGTACTTGTCAAAAAAACCCTTCTCCTCCGCGATGACGATAGGAGCACAGTCCGTCAGCGCAATAAAGCCGATGGTCAGCTTCTTCTTTTCGACTGCTGCCATCAGCGTCGTCGCCGCCAGCCCGAGGGTGAGTCCGGCCAGTGTCAAACCTTTCAATCCAGATGCGCTTTTCATTGCTTTAACCTTTATTTTTTTTTGAAACTCTGTTTCGGTTGCACCATTATGGCATGCTATAGGGATGAATTTAACTATTTTTTTGTATATTTTTTATACAATAGTCTTAATATTTTCTTAGCATATAATGTCATAATACGTCAGCAACAATGAAATATCGACCCCTATATATAGAGAAAGGTTTGTTATGAAAATCAAATCCGTCTGCGGATACTGCGGTGTGGGATGCGGCATCGAGTACGACACCCGGCGCCTTGTCGGCGACATCGATTACCCTGTCAACGAAGGGCTCGTCTGCTCGAAGGGGGCCAGCGAGCTTCATACCATCGAGACACCGACGCGGCTGCTGCGCCCCAAGCTTCGCAAAGCCTACGAAGACTTTACGGATATCTCCTGGGAGATGGCCATCGAGACGATCGTCCACAACATCCGCTCCACCTCCCCCGAGCGGATCGGCTTCTACCTCTCGGGCCAGATGCTCACCGAGGACTACTACGTCGCCAACAAGCTCGGCAAGGGGTTCCTGGGGACGAACAACGTCGACACCAACTCGCGCACCTGCATGGCCAGCGCCGTCGT
>JACXUG010000122.1 GCA_014764065.1 Campylobacterales bacterium | reverse complement strand
GGGACCGGGATGGTCAAGGTCACCCCGGCCCACGACCCGAACGACTACGAGGTCGGCAAGCGCCACGACCTCGAGTTCATCACCGTTTTCGACGAGAAAGGGATCCTCAACGACTTCGCCGGCGAGTTCAAAGGGCTCGAACGCCTCGAAGCGCGCGAGGTCATCATCAAGCGCCTCGAGGAGGAGGGTTTCGTCGAGAAGATCGAAGACCACGTCCACCAGGTCGGCCACTGCTACCGCTGTAAAAACGTCGTCGAACCCTACATCTCCAAGCAGTGGTTTGTCCGCGCCGAAACAGCCCGCGGCAGCATCGAGAAGGTCAACGACGGGCTCGTCAAGTTCTTCCCGCAGCACTGGATCAACAGCTACAACGCCTGGATGAACGACCTGCGCGACTGGTGTATCTCCCGCCAGCTCTGGTGGGGCCACCGTATCCCGGTTTTCTACTGTAACGACTGCGGCCATGAATGGGCGACGCAGCAGGAGGAACCGGAAGCGTGTCCACACTGCTCTTCCAAGAACATCGTCCAGGACCCCGACGTCCTCGACACCTGGTTCTCCTCCGCGCTTTGGCCCTTCTCAACCCTGGGCTGGGGCAACGGCGACCCGGTGATGGACAAGCTCTTCGAGAGCGACGACCTCAAGAACTTCTACCCGAACAGCCTGCTGATCACCGGCTTCGACATCCTCTTCTTCTGGGTTGCGCGGATGATGCTGATGGGCGAGAGCTTCATGGGGCAACTGCCGTTCGAGCACATCTACCTTCACGCGCTGGTCCGCGACGAGCACGGTCAGAAGATGTCCAAGTCCAAGGGTAACGTCATCGACCCGCTCGACATGGTCGAAAAATACAGCGCGGATGCCCTTCGCTTCACGCTGGCCGTCCTCGCCGTCCAGGGGCGCGACATCCGTCTGAGCGAAGAGAAACTGGAACTGAGCCGCAACTTCACCAACAAGCTCTACAACGCGGCGAAGTTCCTCCAGATGAACGTCGAAACCTTCGATGACCTGGAGAGCATCACGGTCACAACCGACCTGGGCCGCTACATGCAGAGCCGCTTCAACGCGGCCGTCGTTGAGACCCGCGGATTCCTCGACGAATACCGTTTCAACGATGCTGCCACGGTCCTCTACCGCTTCCTCTGGAACGAGTTCTGCGACTGGGGTATCGAGCTTTCCAAGGTGAGCAAAGAGAGCGTACCGGAACTGGGCGCCATCTTCAAAGCCTCCATGAAGCTGCTGCACCCCTTCATGCCGTTCATGACCGAGTACCTCTACCATGAGCTCTCCGGCACGGCGCTAGAGACGGGTGACTCCATCATGATCAGCCGCTATCCGGAAGCAGGTGAACGCGATATGCAGATCGAAGCGATGTTCGACGTCATCATGGATGCCATCGTCACCGTCCGCCGCGCCAAGACCCTTATCGATATGGGCAACCAGAAGATCGAGGGGGCCTACGTCAAGACGGATGCCGTGACATCCGAAGCGATGGACGCCTACATCTGCCGCCTCGGCAAGGTCGAAAAGGTCGGATTCGTCACAGAGAAGATGGAAAATGCCGTCAGCGACGTCGGAGAGAAGGTCGAGGTCTTCATCCCGACCAGTTCAATCGATCTGGGGCCCATCATCGACCGCCTGGAAAAACAGAACGCGAAACTGGAAAAAGAGATCGCGAAACTGGCGGGGATGCTCAATAACGAGCGCTTCGTCGCCAATGCACCGGAGGAGGTCGTTGCGACGAACCGCGAAGCCCTCGTCGATGCCCAGAACAAACAGCGTAAAATCCTCGACCAGCTCGAGAGCCTGCAGGGAGCGTAATGTTCACTATTCAGAATTACCGCAGCGATAATCTGAAGAATGACATCCTCTCCGGCCTCGTCGTCGCCGTCGCGCTCGTCCCCGAGGCGATCGCCTTCTCCTTTATCGCCGAAGTGAACCCCATTGTCGGGCTCTATACCGCCTTTATCCTCGGCCTGATCACGGCGCTCATCGGCGGCAAACCGGGGATGATCAGCGGAGCGACCGGTTCCGTCGCCGTCGTGCTTGTTGGCCTGACGCTTGAAGTCTCAAGCCTGCTGCGCTCGCAGGGAGTGGGCGGCGAAGAACTGGCCTGGGGTGTGCTGCAGTACGTCACCCTTGCCGCCCTGCTCACTGGGGCGATCCAGATCCTTTTCGGTGTCTTCAAGATGGGCAAATTCATCCGCCTCGTACCGCAGCCCGCCATGTACGGCTTCGTCAACGGCCTGGCCATCGTCATTGCCACGGCCCAGTTCAAGTTCTTTGAGGGTGAGGGCATGATCATGTATGTACTGGTCGGCATCACAATGCTGATCATGTTCATGCTGCCGCGCTACACCAAGGCGGTTCCGGCGGGCCTCGTCGCCATCGTCTCTCTCACGCTGGTCGCCTACTTCTTCGGACTGCAGACCGGCACCGTCGGCGATATGGCCAACCTTTCCGAGTTCAAAGGCCAACTCCCCTCATTCCACATTCCGGACTTTATCCTCGACCCCAGCGCCATTCTCGTTGTCCTTCCTTATGCCCTCATTATGGCGCTCGTCGGTCTCATCGAATCCCTGCTGACGCTGGCGGTGCTTGACGAGATGAGCGGCACGCGCGGTAGCGGCAACCAGGAGTGTATCGCACTCGGGACCGGCAACATGACCTGCGGGCTCTTCGGCGGGATGCCGGGGTGCGCGATGATCGGCCAGTCCATCATCAACTACACCTCCGGCGGCCTCGGGCGCCTCTCGGGCGTCACTGCCGCCGTCGGCCTGATGCTCCTCGTCGCGTCGCTCACCGATGTACTCAACGTCATCCCGATCGCCGTGCTGGTCGGGATCATGTT
>JACXUG010000053.1 GCA_014764065.1 Campylobacterales bacterium | reverse complement strand
AGCTGTAATACTCGACCTGTGAAGAAGATGCTGCGCAGGTGGCGGTGTTTATTCGGGTTTGAATCAAACCTCTCGAGCAGCGTAGCATAGGGAGTTTTAAACTTCAAAGCTTTGAGCTTTTTCTGGTGATCATCATAAAGCGAAAGCTCATCACATGTCTTTGCAACTCCTGCCGATCCAGGCTGCCCGGGTCAGATGCTCGCACAGCACCCGCGTGGCGCAGGTGGAGTTCACCCAGTAGCCCACCGAGATGATGGAGTCGAGGTTGTAATGTTTCAGTTACCGTTGTACTTGCCGTCGCCCTTCGGTTTGAACTGCTAAGAAATCCTTAGCTGTTGAGACTCCACTGATTGGATGAGGCATCATTATCTAACATCCCTGTATCTCATGGATGGATGCAAAACAGAGTTTTCGATTTCGACCATTAAACGCCGTTCAGTTGCCGACAAATCTAGCTGGTGGTATAGGCCAAGTCGGACAACCTCTTTATGCTAGCCTTATGGCTGCACAGCGGGTAAATAACGAATGGCAGCAACCACTGCTGCACCAATGGCTAAGCTGGTGCTAAACGACCAAATCATAAATCGATCGATGCGTGTTGTGAGCGCCTCAAAACGTCTATCTACCTGTTCAAAACGCTTATCTACCTGCTCGAAGCGTTTGTCCATATCTTTGCGCAGTGCAAGCATATAGCAAACCTCGTTAATTTCTTTAATGCTATGATAAGGCCATGAAAGAGACCATCGCCCCGGAATTTCTGCCCCTTGTCGACGCCGTCGAAGCCCACCTGCTCGGCAAACGCCATGCCATTACTCTGACGCTCGCGGCAGCCAACCCTGACCCGGAACGGCGCCTCGGCGCCCTCTTCCGTTTTTCCGTGATCAAAACCTGACCTACAGTCTGCGCCCTGAACCCCTCGACCTCAACCACACGGCCGACAGTTTCCTCTTCGACAAACGCAAAGGGTACTGCGTCCATTTCGCCGGCGCCTTCGTCACCCTCTCAAGGCTCGCTGGCCTGCCCGCCCGCGTCGTCACCGGTTACAAAGCCGACCGCAAAAACAGCGTCAACAACTACCTCGCCGTCAAGGAGCGCGACGCCCATGCCTGGGCCGAGGTCTACACCGGCGGCCGCTGGTAGCGCGTCGAAACGACGGCGACCGCCTCTACCACCGGCAACAGTACCGCAGGGGCGAAGAGGATACAGTACAATTCAAAAAAGCCATCCGCGCCTTTCTGCGCGAAAAACACTCCCAAGGAGCCCCCGATGCTCGTAAACTATGACGCTGCGAATGCCGGCGATATCTACAAACTGATGTCGCAATCCATCATCCCCCGCCCCATCGCCTGGGTCGTCACCGAGAGCGGCGGTGTCGTGAATGTCGCGCCGTTCAGCTACTTCACCGGCCTCTCCTCCAACCCGCCGACGATGCTCTTCTCCGTCGGCCACAAAAGCGACGGGAGCCCCAAGGATACGCTGCGCAACCTCCGCGAGACGCAGAAGTGCACCGTCTGCATCGCTTCGGAATCACAGCTCGAGCACCTACACCTCTCCTCCAAAGAGCTCGAGGCCCACGTCAGCGAAGCCGAGCACTTCGCCATCCCCCATACGCGTCCCGTGCCGGGGTATCCGCCGATGATCGAAGGGGCGCCCGTCGCCTTTTTCTGCGACCTCTACAGCGAAGTCGATCTGGGCGAGAGTAAAACGATCCCGCTTATCGTCGAGATCAAGGCGCAGTTCGTCGACGAGGGTTGCATTGCGGATAAAGAGCGCATGTCGATCACCTTCGACCCCATCGCGCGTATCGGCAAAAGCTACGCCCATATCGGCGAAGAGCGCACTCCGCCGCCGATCCCCTGATCACTCCCGTTCAAGCCTGCCGTCACGCCCCAGACGGAACACGTCGAAATCCTCGGCGATGAACAACGGGCCGTCGTAAGATGCCCGGACTTCCTGCTCGATTTCCGCAAGGGCATGGGAGCCGCCTTTGCCGAACCGGGGGCTGATATGCGTTGCGATCAGATTCCCCACGCCGGCAGCACCCGCGGCGCGCCCAAGATCGCGGGCCGTCGTGTGCAGCTGTTTTTCGACGAGGCTGTCGTAGATCGCCTGCGTGTAGGTGCATTCGTGCACGAGCAGGTCGAGTCCCTGTAGCACTTCGCCCAATATGGCAGGCTCCGCGTTGTCCCCGGCGATAAGGAGTGAGCGCCCCCGTACCGGTTCCAGCATGTATGCCTGGGGTTCGTAGCGCCGTCCCTCATAGGTGACGGTCAGACCCCTTTTCAGCTCGCCGTAAAGCGGCGAAGGTTCCAGCCCGTCACGGCGCAGCTTCGCCTCGTCGAGGCGGTTGACGGTGTCATGCTCCTTGATCAGGAAGGCATGGCTCTCGATGGAGTGCACGAGCGGCAAAACGGTGACGAGGAAGCGGTCAAAGACAAACTGCTCCCCCGGCGCGTACTCGATGATCTGCAGATCGTACCCCAGGTAGTCGGCATCGGTCTGCATGAAGCAGTTGATGAACGCGGCAATTCCCCTGGGGCCGTAGATCCGCAGCGGCCGGAAGGCCCGATCCATCCGCTTGGATGCCAGCAGCCCCGGCAGCCCGAAGATATGGTCGCCGTGCATGTGGGTAATGAAGACCGCCGCCAGTTTCCCGACGGAGGGGTGCGCGTACAGCAGCCGGTGCTGCGTTCCCTCCCCACAATCAAAGAGGTACCACTGCGGCTCCTGCTCCATCTGCAGCGCCACCGCCGTGACGTTGCGCTCTTTTGTGGGCTTGCCGGAACTTGTCCCCAGAAACGTCAATTGCATCTTTTTCTTCCCACGCTAACGGTTTTCGTCAATTGTACTATAATTACCACATGCGCAAATATCATGGATTGCCCCCCGAAGACACCCTCTTTTTCAACCCGAAGCGGCTCGCCGTGCTGCGGCAGGCGGTCGGCGACCTCTCCTGGTTGCTGCAGTGCGGCTACAGCACAAAAGCCGCCTTGACGCTGGTCGGCAACCATTTCCAGCTCGTCGAGCGCGAACGGCTCGCCATCGTCCATACCGCCGGTGACGGCGCGGTGCGTAACACCCCCTTGGTGTTCGGGGCGCTGCGGGGAAAAACGCTCTGTATCGACGGTTCAACCTGCTTATCACCCTCGAAACGGCGCTGGGCGGCGGCATTATCCTTATCGGGACGGATGAGTGCTACCGCGACATCACCAATATCCACGGCGCTTATGCCCTGCGGGCCGAGACTGAAGAGGCTATTACCCTGGCCGCAGAAGCGCTCAAAGAGGCCGGGGTCGCCGGAGCGCAGTGGCTCTTCGACCGCCCCGTTTCCAACAGCGGGAGGGTGGCCGCCCTCGTCAACGGCACCGCGCGCAGTCTCTCCGTCCCGATGGAGGCAGTGATGGCCGACGAGGTCGATGCCGAAGTGAAACGGTGCGGCGGCGTCGCCGTCACCGCCGATTTGGAGATCCTCGCCAGCGGGGTCGTATGGTTCGACCTTGCCGGCTAGATCATCCAAAGGCAGATCCCGGATGCGCGCCTTGTCGACCTGCGTTCTCACGCCGATGCTTAAACCGTCCCTGGAGCCCCTGCACCCCTCAGACCCTCCTAAGCAAGCTGTGTTAAGATTGCACTATCAGACGGCCTCCCTGGAGTGTTGGCCGTTTGCTCCAACGAATGGGCGCATGCCATGACCTATCCTCTCGCGCTTTTATCCATCTTTTTATTACTGTTTCTGATCTGGGTCTTCATCGCCTTCTACCGCAGTAGCCGTAAAAAAATGCTGCTTGAAACCCTGCGTACCGCACCTTTCCCCGAACCGTGGCGCCTTTATCTGGAACAGACCGTCCACTATCCGCAGCTAAGCGATGAAGAGCGCCGGCGTATCGAACGTGCCGTCTTGCGTTTTGTCTATACGAAACCTTACAGCGGGGTCGGGCTTGAGGTGACGGAGGAGATGAAGGTCGTCATCGCCTTTTACGCCTGCCTGATGGTACGGCACCGGCCCGAATCCTACGACTACCCGACGCTGGGCGGCATCATCATCTACGCGGACGGTTTCGTCGTCGACGAGTTTCACGAACACGGCGGGATCGTCTCCGAACAGCGCTCGGTCCTCGACGGGCAATCCTCCCACGACACCGTCGTCCTCGCCTGGCCCGATGTGGAAGCCGAGGCCTACCACCCCTCCGAATACAACGTCGTCATTCACGAATTCGCCCATATCCTGGACTTCGAAGACGGGCTGACCGACGGCCTGCCGCTGCTCTCCGGGGAGCTCGCCCCCCGGTGGGAGCACCACATGACACGGGAGTTCAAGCATCTCGCGGCTGCCGCTGAGCACGGGCACCTGAGCGAAAAGCAGCAGCTCCTCGGCACCTACGCGGCCACGGACATGGCCGAGTTTTTCGCCGTCGCTTCCGAACGCTATTTTATGCACCCCGACGCTTTCGCACACCACTACCCCGAACTCCACGCCCTCTTTTCCGCCTACTACGGCTGATAGCGGTTTTATTCCGACTTAACCCATCCAACCGAAAATTATTCTCATCTGACGATAAAACTATATTTTTATTTTAGTTTAATCGTCAAGTATTATAATTCTGTCAGATTATTTTCATAATGAGTAAAAATGAATTAGAATTAAACCCCCCAAACAAAGCCAATCTCATGGCTCTGTTTTGAAAGTTGAGCGTTTTTGAGTTTTCCGAGTTTCATGTTTTGACGCTCAGCTCTTAAGTTTTATAGATTTGGTAGATGCTTTCCTTTGTCTGGTTTGTAGATTCCTTTTTCGATTAATATTGCTTCAATAGCACCATAGGGAATCAACGACTTCATCTCATTCAAAAATTGAGTGCTGCGCCTACCTCCTTGATACTCCAGTGCGTAATCGAAAAAAGTTAGCTGCATTCTGACCTTCCTGCGTCTTCTATCTCTCTTATTTTATAATTGGTGCTTATGGATATTTTTTGGGTTTATTCAGAGGGTTCAATTATTGTTTGTTGATCTTGACTTAAGGTGAATCGTCTTATGATGGAATTATTACAATTTCTTAAAGGGGTCCGTCATGGCGATTCGCGGTATTTCCATACTCAAAGGCATCGAAGCAGAAGCAGTAGTGAGACTGCTCAACAAGGCGTACTGCGATGAATGGCTGGCCTACTACCAGTACTTCATCGAGTCCAAGGTCGTCAAGGGAATCATGAAAGACGCCGCGATCACCGAGCTTGACCAGCATGCGGCGGACGAACTGCGCCACGCAACGATGGTGGCCGGCCGCATCATCCAGCTCGGCGGCACGCCGGCGCTGAGCCCCTCGGAGTGGATGGTCAACGGCAACTGCGGCTACGAAGCGCCGGAGAACCCCGATGTTATGGCGGTGCTCGAGCAGGCGATCAAAGGGGAGCAGTGCGCCATCAGCGTCTACTCGGACCTCGTCGACCTCACCCGCGAAAAAGACATCGTCACCTACGACATCGTCTCGCAGATCCTTGCCGACGAGGTCGAACACGAAGAGGACCTCCAGGCCCTCTACGACGACATCCAGGAGTTCGTCGAACAGATCAAAGCGACGCTAAAGTAGTACGACCGCCCAGATCAGCACCGTCATCACGACGCTGATGAGGCAGGCCGCCGCGGCGCTGTCCTTGGCCGCCTTGGCAAGCCGGTGGTACTCACGCGTGCTCAGGTCAACCCCGCGCTCGACGGCACTGTTGAAGAGCTCCGCGACAATAGGCAGAAAGAGCGAAAACTGCAGCCAGAGCCTTTCGCACTTGCTCACGTCGATGCTCCACGTGACGATGCTGAGCACAACGAAGAGCGCCGTCTCGATCTTGAAAATCGTCTCGTGCCTGAAAACGTGTATGAGCCCTTCAATGGCAAACCCGAAGTTCTTGCGAAGCGAATATTTCGGTTTGTTCATCTCCACAACCCCTTTCTCACTCCATATAATACACTAACGGCCAGGGTTCCGCCCAGGGCGACATCGAGTGCGGTCTGCATGCCGAACTGCTCCCAGAGCCAACCGCCGAACGCCGCCCCCGCCGCGCCGAAGAGCGCGACGGCGGCATAGAAGATGCCGTAGACCGAACCGCGGTTGTCCGCCTGTTCCGCGATCATCGCCCGGTTCGCGTTGAGCGTCGCAACCGTAAAGAGACCCAGAAAGGCGAAGGCGGCCCAGGTCGCCGCAGGCGTCTGAAGCCACAACAGAGCCTGGGCGGCGATGCCGCAGCCATAGCCGAAGGCGCTCACCGCTTTGCCGCCGAAGCGGTCGGATCCTAGCCCAAAGAGATAGCTTGTCAGGGTCTGCACCCCGGTCGATACGGCAAAGAGCAGCGGGATCAGCGCGGTGGCGATACCGACGGTTTTGGCCTGCGCCGTGAAAAAGGCTTCGCTGAAGATGAAAAAGAGAAAAAGGAAATAGAAGAGCAGCTGCACAACGCTCTTTTTGTCCGCAGCGCTGAGCCAGAAACGCTCCGTGCACTGCTCGCGCTTGGGAACGTCCCGCACCAGAAAGATGACGATCACGACGCCGATGATGCCGGGCAGGAGCGTGGCCGCGAAGAGCGTACGGATCACCGCCTCGCTGTCGCCGAAATACCACAGCAGCCCGAACAGCAGCAGCGTTCCGCTGAACTCCCCCGCGATGTCCATCATTTTGTGGAAGCCGAAGGTTTTCCCGTGCATATTCTCCTGACTGTACGCGGCGATCATCAGATCTTTCGGCGCCGAACGCACTCCTTTTCCCACCCGCTCCAGCGCCCGAAGTGCCGCAACGCTTCCCCACCCCTGGCTCAGCCCCAGCAGCGGTTTGGCGAGCGCCGAAAACAGGTACCCGCCCACGACCAGCGGTTTCACCACGCCATAGGCATCCGCAATGTAGCCCGACACCATCCGAAGCGCGTACGAAACGAAGGTCGCGATGGCTACGATGAGACCGAGCTTGTCCATGCCTTCGTGCAGAACGGTGATAATGAAAATAGGCAGGATTGGATTGACCATCGCGGAGGCCAGGTCGGTGAAGTAGCTCACCCACCCCAGGCGCACGACGTTTTGGTTGATTGAGTGCATTCGGGCATTATAGCACAGCCCGGTGCGCGCTTTTGGCCAGTTCGACGGCCCAGCGGCTGTAGCGCACCTCCCCGCTCACGGCCGTCATGCGGTCAAGGGCGTGCATCCACTTGGCCAGGTAGTGGAAATACTGCCCGTCCCGGTCCCACTCCGACGTTTCGTCGTACACCTCCTCTTCCCCGCGTTCAGGCAGTGCCTTGCCGATCCGCAGTCCCGCTACCGTCGGGTAGTTCGCCGCGTCGGCCTCCCCCAGACCACTCAGGGCACCGTGACGCCCGTCATCGCCCCAGAACGTTCCCAGCTCGCGGTGTCAAGCCCCATGCAAACACCGAAAGTGTGGTTATAATTATTGCATGTCACCTTTTCTTCTGCCGCCGAAGGTGCGCTGCAGCGACGGCGAAATGCGTCGCGTCGGTTTTGAACTGGAATACTCCGGCCCGGAGCTCGAAACGTCTGCCCGGATCGTCGCGGAGATCACGGCGGGGGAGATCCGTGAAATCAACCCCTGGCACTATGTCGTCGGCCCGATACCGTGGGGGGACTTTACCCTCACCCTCGATTTCCAGCTCCTCATCCGTTCGGGCCTCCAGGAGTGGCTGCACAATGCCGGTTTCGACGAAGCGATGGAGCAAGACGAGATCGACGCGATCGAGTACTTCATCGGCTCCTTTTCCGCGTCGCTCGTGCCTTTTGAGCTGACGACGCCGCCCCTGCCGCTCAAAACGGTGACGCTGGAACACGGCACGAACCTGCACGACATCATCGGCCAGTCGACCCTGCGCGTGAACGCCCTGCACCACCAGGCGGTCGACCGGCCCGGCGAGCGCTTCCGCGTCGCCGCGCGCGACGGCAACAACATCGTCTAGGCCATCGAACATACGGCACTGCCCTTCGTGCTGGGCATTCAGTGGCACCCCGAATTCATGCCCTACAGCTGGCACAGCCGGAAAATTTTTGCGGCCTTCGTCCATGCGGCGCGCACGATGCGAAACAGTTAAATGAAGAGACGGTAAAAAAGAGAGGGAGAAGAGACGGAACGGCCGCCTCTTCCGGAAGATCAGCGGATCAGTTCAGCGCGGACGGAACGGTTCTGCGCACGCCCTTCGGCCGTGGCATTAGTGGCGATCGGATCGGTCTCCCCTTTGGCAACCGCAGTGAGGCGCTCGGCGGAAATTCCCTTCGAGACCAGAATCTGAAGCACCGCTTCGGCACGTTTTTTCGACAGCGTTTCGTTATAGGCGTTTGTCCCGCGGTCATCGGTGCGGCCGACGATCTTGGCTCTGTACGGGTTAACCTTCATGTAGTCCACGAAGGCGTCGATCTCGTCCATATGGGTACTCGTCACCACGGCGGAGTCCGTGGCGAATTCGACGCTGAAGTCGAAGCTTGCGGCGCACCCTACCTTATCAACCTTGAATCCTATCGGTGTCTCCGGGCAGTCGTCATGGGAATCACCCACGCCGTCACGGTCGCTGTCGGGGACACAACCGAAGGCATCGACTTCTGCGCCTCTGGGCGTGTTCGGACACTGGTCGTTATCGTCGATGACGCCGTCGCCGTCGCTGTCGTAGGTCCGGTAGCCTGCCGCGGCTGTCGCTGCCGCCGCTTCGTGCGCGCCGAAGGCAAACGAAATGCCGGCGAGCGCCAGCAGGTTGCTGTCATAGCGCCCGCCGTTTGGTTTGAGCATATAGATCGCTTCGAGTTTCAGCGCCACCTGCTCGCTAAACGGGATCTTTGCCCCCGCACCGATGTCACCGTAGGCCCCGTTCTTGTTGCCGTAGAGCGGGTTACTCATGTTCTCGTACCCCGCACCGATTTTGGCGAACGGGCGGAAGCGGCCCTCTTCCGTATAGTCATAGACGGCACCCATGCCCAGACGCCAGATATTCGTCGAAGCGGACATATCGGCAGGGCTGAGGAAAAGGGGTGGCGTCGGCGCGGGCGGCTCATAGGAGTAGTCCGTATCCGTCGCGTAGTAGGCAGAGAGTTCCGGTTTAATCGGGAAGGAGAAGAGATTGTTGATCTGGATTTCACCCCCGATGATCGTCTCGTTTTCGAGCAGTATGTTGCCCTCCGGAATACCGATCCCCACTACCGGTGAAATCTCAAAATTGTATTGCGATGCCGCCGCGATCTGTGCCACCAGCAGCGCACTCATCATCCATGCACGCTTCATCATTCCTTACACTCCTAAGCGAAAGTCCCGGAAGTATACCATATTGATCTGTACAAAAATAACGTATTTTTTAAAAAATGTCACCTCAATGCCGGATGCTCCTCCACCGCCCTGCGCCCCGCTTCGATCAGCATGGCGGCTTTATGGAAGTCGAACGTGCTGCAGATATTTTTGGGGAGGGTGATCATGATATCGGGCGGGTAGCCGCCGATGCGGTACTGGGTCAGGCTGCGCTGCATCGTATCGAAACTCTGGTCGAGGATGGAGAAGATATGCGCCTGCTCCTGCCGGCGGAGGCGCTCCTTGATGGCATTTTTGGCCTTGGAGGCCAGGCGTTCGGCAAAAGAGCTGTAGCGCGCGGCGACGGAGGCGCGAATCGCGGTCAGGAGATCGCCGCTTTGGAACCACACCTCCTTGCCCAGGTTCAGGTCCGAAGCAACGGCCGTGAAGCGGATAGGAAGCCCTTCGATCGTCTGCGTACCGATCAGCTCATCCAGGCGCTCAAACACTTTGCTCCCGCTCATGATGCCCCGCTTGTCCCAGGCGAGGTCCAGGAGCGAGGTGACATCGAGGGGTTCGAGCCCCTGCACCCACGCCTTGTACTCCGCGAGCTTTCCGCAGGCGTACACGCCGCCGACCAGTGCCCCCATGGAACAGCCGCTGACGGAGACGATCTCATAGCCGCGCGCCTCCAGCGTCTCGATGACGCCGATATGCACGTAGCCACGTGCCCCGCCGCTGCCCAACACCAACGATACTTTTTTCATCGTTTCCCTTTCTGTCCGGATCTTTTCCTGATTATAGGGCATTCGAAGCTGCGAGGGGCAATCGTGTATCAGTGGAAAGATGGGGGTAGAGAAGAGCGCGCAGGGCGCGCTTTGTGCCCGTAGGAAAAGGGCTAGCGTTTGCGGATAACGACGCCCTGGTCTGTCTGGTGGGCCAGATGGTACGGGCCCGCCGGCAGTGCGTAGAAGAGGCGGGCGTTCGCGACATGGGCGTATTTGACATAATCGGCTGCGGCGGTATTGATCGCCGTGGCGTAGTACTCCTTCGCCTCGGCGTCGCTGCTTTCGTTCATCGCCGGCAGGATAATGATGGAGCATGGGTCCTCTTCATACATCCGGGGGAACGCTTCGCCTTTGGTGATCCCCGCGTTGTGCGCGGCACACCCCGTCATGATCATCGCGGCGAAAACCGAGGCCGCCAGTGCAGCAATTTTTCCGTATCCCCCCTTCGCTTCGTGGGTGACCATAATGACGGTAATGCCGGAACGGTTGAATGCCTGCAGCAGGCTCATGATCTCATGGCCGCGCGGCGTGTCGAGGCCCCCCGTCGGCTCGTCAGCGATGAGCACCTGCGGCTGCGTGACAATGGCGCGGGCGATCGCCACGCGCTGCTGCTGCCCGCCGGAGAGCTGGGAGGGGTCGTGGTCGCCGTGGTAGTCGTTATAGCCGTACCCCGCATTGACCGAGAGCGTCGGCAAGTAGGCCGAACGCGTCACTTTCCAGGCCGCCTCGTCCGCCCGGTTCTGCGCCGTGTACCGCAGCAATTCGAGGCTGTTTTGCAGATAGGTGTCGCGGGAAACGAGCGGGAATTCGGGAAGCGGCGTGTCGATGGCCCTTGTTCCCAGGATCTTTTTTGAGCTCGAACTCCTCGCTGTGGAGGCTGTTCCGGACGACGATGACGTCGCCGCGGGCGCTGTCGCGGTCGATGGTCACGCGGTTGAGCTCGCTGATGTCCGCACTGCCGACCTTGTACTTCGCCCGCGTAATCATCGGGTCGATGTCGCGGTTGGCCAGCATCAGTTCGCTCTGCTGCAGTTTCAGCCGGTCCCGCTCGGCCTGCGCCTTGAGGGTGTAGGCCTGCTTGAGGTAGAATGCTTCCTCGAGGTCGACGACCAGCAGGTTTGCTTTGCCGGAGGCGTCCGCCTGTTCGACGGCGTAGTAGATCCCGCCGCTGCAGAAGAGCTCCTAGCTCCAGGCAACGCCCGCGCTTCGCGTCTCGCTGTTGTTGTCGAGCACATCCCTCGTCTTATCATAAGAGAGCGAAAGCTGCAGCGGTGCGACCCAGCT
>JACXUG010000121.1 GCA_014764065.1 Campylobacterales bacterium | reverse complement strand
TTCGTCCGAGAGTTTTTCCATCAGGACGCTGCGCGCATCGAGCAGCGGATAGACCTGGGAAACCATGTCCGTTTCGGCGACGACGTTGACCATCTGGTGCAGGTCCTTGCTCATGATCATCGGGTTGGCGCGCGTTGGGATGATGTCGACGACCTCGGTCAGCGGCACGAGCAGGCCGTTGCTGTTCATCAGGCGCAGGCCTGAGAGCTTCTGCTCGAGTGCGAGCTTGTCCTTGCGGCTGAAGACCTTCGACTCCGGGCTCAGCGTCAGGAAGATCGGGATCTGCTCGTTGATCGTTTCACTGTTCTTGACGGCGATGTCCATCCCCTCGAAGGCGAGGTAGATGATGTCGTTGACCTGCTTAATGGAGAGGCCCGAACGGGCGATCTTGGTGCTGTTGACCTTGAGGTCGAAGCGGTCGTAGAGCTCGTCGGCCATGACGTCGATGTCGACCAGGCCCGCCGTCTGGCGGAAGACACCGGCGACGTGCTTGGCGAGATGGAGGATGCCGTTGGCGTTGGCGCCGTAGATCTCCGCCACGACGGCGGCCAGGGTCGGCGGTCCCGCCGGCGGCTCGACGAATTTGATGTTGGTGCCCGAAACGATCGGTTCGCACGCCTTCTGGATGACCGGGCGCATGCGCTGGACCATGAGGTAGGAGGGCTCGTCCCGGTCATGCTTCTTGGTCAGGTTGACGACGATCTCGGAGACGTTCTCAGCGTTTTTGAAGTGGCTCCCCTTGATGAGGCCGGCGAAATCGAGCGGCGATCCCATGCCGAGGAAGGTCTCCGTGTCGAGCACCTCCTGCTCCTTCTGGATAAAGGAGGTGACGCACTGGCTGACGGCGTCGGTCTGCTGGATGGACGCGCCGTTGGGCAGGTCGACGTAGATGGTGAAGGTGTCATTGTTCTTGCCCGGCAGCATCTTCGCCTTGACGATCTCGGTCGGCGCGATCATCAGCACCGAGAGGACGAACGCGACGAGGGTCACGATCAGGATCGTGTTCTTCTGCCGTCTGCTCTGCAGCACCGCCGTGATGAAGGCTTCGAACTTCTGGAAGATCATTTATGGACTCCTTTGAGTTTCGCATGGTTGGGACGGTGCATCATCCGCTTGGCGAAGTAGGGGGTGAAGATGTAGGCGACGAAGAGTGACGCGATGAGCGCCACCGGGACGTTGGCCGGGATCGGCTTCATGAACTGCCCCATCATGCCGCCGACGAAGGCCATCGGCACCATCGTGAGGATGATCGCGAAAGTCGCGATGTTCGTCGGCGCTCCGATTTCGTCGGTCGCCTCGACGAGCAGGTCGTCCTTGGGCATGTCCGCCGATTCGACGGAGTGGAAGTGGCGGTGGATATTTTCGATAACGATGATCGCGGCGTCGACCAGAAGCCCCAGCGAGAGCAGGAAGGCGAACAGGGTGATCCGGTTGATCGTCTGCCCTGTGATGTAGGCGATGAAGAGCGTGATCGCCAGGATCGCAGGGACCGTGAAGGTGACGATGAGCGATTCGCGCCACCCCAGGACAAAAACCAGCAGAATCGCGATGATGACGATCGAGATGATGAGGTGGAAGACCAGCTCGTTGACCGCCTCGTTGGCGCGCTCGCCGTCGTTGCGGGTGATGGAGTACTTGATCCCATTTTTCTCGAGCAGGGTTTTGTACTTTTCAAGTTCTTTCTTGACCTCTTCGGCGATGATGACTGCGTTGGTCCCTTTAAGCTTGGAAATGGTCAGGGTGACCTGGTCCTGGGCCGGGATGAATTTGCCCTCTTCCCGGGCGCTGATGGAGGCGGACTTGAAGTTCTGGATGTCGAAGCCGTCTTCGACCGCGGCGACGTCGCGGAGGTGGATCGGGGAGCCCATGTACTGCGCGACGATGATGTCCTCGACGTCCTTGACGCTCTCGATGGCGTTCTTGACGCCCATGATGATGATCTCGCCGTCGTTGGTGCGGTTTTTGACCGCCGGGACGTTGTAGGCAAGGGCCTGGACGGCCTGGGTGATCTGCCACAGGGAGAGGTTGTAGCCCGCGAGCTTGTTCAGGTCGACCTTGAGGTTGTACTGGTGCTTGTGGCCGCCTTTCAGTGCCGTCACTGCGACATTGGGCAGACCGTTGATGTGGTGCTGGATCTTCTTGACCGCGTCGTAAAGCTGGGTCTCGTTCATCTTGGCCGGCTCCGTAGCGTAGAACGCGACGGAGACGATGGGGATGTCGACGTCGATGTCCAGCGGTTTGATGATGGGCTGCATGGCGCGCTTGGGGAAGATATCGCTGTTCTGCATGATCTTGTCGTAGACCTTCAGGTTCGAATCCTCTTTCTCCTCGCCGATGTAGAAGGCGGCATTGACGATGCCGACGTTGTCCATCGCCATACCCATGATGTGCTCGATGCCGAGCACCTCTTTCATCTTGCGCTCCAGCGGCTTGACGATGACGTTCTCGACCTCCTGCGCCGTGGCGCCGGGCAGAGCGACGATGACCGTCGAACCGCTGACGACCATCTGGGGGTTCTCTTCGCGGGGCATGATCATCAGCGAGAGGTAGCCGATGGCGAGCAGGGTGATGCCCAGGATCATCGTCAGGGGGCTGTTGATGAAGTAGCGGGCGAGTTTACCCGCGTAGTCCTTGGGGGTGTAGGGTTTGTGTGTTTGCATCTGCGCTCCTTACGGGATCGTGACCGTAGCGTACATTCCCGGGTAGATCGGGGCCTTGGCGTCGGATGTGAACGAGACCTTAACCTTGAAGGTGTGCGTCATCGGGTTGGAGCTGGGGATGATGGCGCTGACGGTGCCGGTTGTCAGCAGCCCTACGGAAGGGACCTCGACGGCGACCTTGGTGCCGTAGGGGACCTTTGAGAGGTCGCTTTCGGCGACTTCGATGGCGATCTTGAGGTCGCTCAGGTCCGC
>JACXUG010000052.1 GCA_014764065.1 Campylobacterales bacterium | reverse complement strand
GACTTGACGCCGACGACGATGTCCGCGCGGTTGGCGACGTCGTTCATCATGATCTCCTGCACCATCAGCAGCTCGAGCTGTTCGAACGCTTTGTCGATCTTGTTGAGGTTGGGATGGATGTGGGTGATGTCCTCGCCCATGTTGAGCACCGCCTTGATCTTGCCCTCGAGCATCGCGTCGACAAGCTGCGGCGTCATCAGCCCCTCTTCCTTGGGTTTCTGGTAATCGGGGTCGTAGTAGGGAAGGCACCCCATGTCGCAGGCGCCCTGGACGTTGTTCTGGCCGCGTAGCGGCATGAGACCCGCACCGGTCTGCCCGATGTTCCCTGTCAGCAGCGCGAGGTGGGTGATCGCCATCACCGCGTAGGAGCCGTCGAGGTGCTCGGTGACCCCCAGCCCCCAGAAGATCATCGACTTCTTCACCGCGTACTCGCGGGCGATGTTGGGGATCAGCTTCGAGAGGTGTTCGAAACCGCTGACCTGCTTGAAATAGTCCGGGTCCGTATAGGGGTCTGCAAGGATCTTCTCTTTGTATTCCTCGAACCACTTCGTGCGCACCGCGATGAACTCTTGATTGTAGAGCTCCTCTTCGATGATGACGCGGGCCATCATATTGAGAATGAGCAAGTTCGCTTCGTGCGGGATGATCGCCTTGTGCTTGGCGAACTTCATCAGCTTGATCTCGCGCACATCAATGACGGCAAGATTGTGGTGCTTCTGCGCCACCTCGACGATGCGGTTGGCAACGATGGGGTGCGCCTCGGTCGTGTTCGAACCGATGACAACTATGAACTCCGTCTCATAAATATCGTTGTAGGGGTTCGTCGCCGCCCCCTCGCCGATCGTCGTGCGCATCCCCTTGAGGCTGGGGCTGTGGCAGACGCGGGCACAGTTGTCGACGTGCGGGGAGTTCATCGTGTGTCGTGTGAACTTCTGGAAGAGGTAGGCGCTCTCGCAGCTCGTACGTGCCCCGCCGATCGCACAGAAACTCTTCTCGCCGTGCTTGGACTGGATCTCGCGCAGCTTCATCGCCGCGGCGCTCACCGCCGTGTCGACGTCGCACTCGAACCAGGTCTCATCAAAATCATGCAGTTTCCCGCCGAACGCCTCGGCGATGGCTGGGTTCTTCGCCAGGAAACTTTTGCGGATTCGCGGCGTACGGAGACGGTTGGCATCGCTGACGAAGTCATACCCGTATTTACCCTTGATACAGAGCTTGCCCTGCGAGACGTAGCCGTCCGCCGATGCGCCGATCTTGACGATCTGGTTGTTCTCGACGTATCCCTCGATATCGCAGCCGACGCCGCAGTAGGTACAGACGCTGTCGATCACTTTGACCGAATTGCCCATGTTCATTCCTGGAAAGCAGACGCCGATGCTGACAAACGGCGCATGCCTGAAATTTTTAAAAAAGTCTATCGGTTAGGCGCTTAATCTGCTGTAGCCTGACCTCTTATGGCATATTGTTTCAACATAGTATAATAAAAAATAGAGATACATTAGATGAATAACAGTCTGCAGGAACGTCACAAACTTCTGGGGATGGGGGGCCTTCGCCTATACCGTCGGCACCGCCAGTCTTGCCGTCGTGCATCTTCCCCCTGCTGGAACAGAGCAGCACCCTCATCCTCTTCTTCGGCTGGCTCGCCGTCACCGCCGGTGTCGACTACGGCAGCCACCTGATGACAGGCGGCAAAAAGCTCTATGTCGGCCTGCTAACGCTGCTGACCTTCGTGCTGCCGCCCGTCGGTGCGGTTGCCTTCGTGATTTTCCTGTTTGTACGCGGGCTGATGCTGCTCAAAGAGTCGTGAAGGATAAAGAGAGGTGAAGGAGAAGCCGCTTCGGTTCGAAGCGGTGGAGCGGATGCCGAAGGCGGATCAGACGATCCGGATCATCACCGGTTTGGATGCGACGAAGGAGAGGGCTTCGATCTGTGAAAGCACCTCTTTCATATTCCCCTCTAGCGCATTGTGTGTCGAGAAGAGCAGGTTTGCAAATCCGCCCGAAGCGGGACGCTGCAGCATCGTCTCGATGGAGATCTCGTATTCGCCGAAAAGTTGGGTAATCTTCGCCAGTACCCCTGGGCGGTCCTCGACACGGATGCGCAGGTAGTACTTGGTGACGATCTCATCGCTCGAACGCAGTTTTAGCCCGTGTTCTAGCGGCGTGTTGTAGCCGAGCATGGGTGAACGTTTTCCGCCGGCCCGGGCGATGTCGATGATATTTGCGACTACCGCGCTCGCCGTCGC
This sequence comes from Campylobacterales bacterium, assembly GCA_014764065.1. Taxonomy (GTDB): domain Bacteria; phylum Campylobacterota; class Campylobacteria; order Campylobacterales; family Sulfurimonadaceae; genus Thiomicrolovo. Next base: position 9,234 of record JACXUG010000052.1, on the reverse strand, counting down.
ACTGCCGCCGGCCCCCGGTCCGTAGTAGAGGGTCTCGCCGACACGGTCGCCAATGACGCTGACGCCGTTCATGACGCCGTCGATCTTTGCGATCATCTGCTCCTTGCTGATCAGGGCCGCATGCACCCGCAGTTCGACCGCGTCGCCGTCGCGCTTGGCGATGCCCAGCAGTTTGACCGCGTAGCCGAACTCTTTCGCGAACGCGATGTCATCCTGGGTAACGGACTCGATCCCCTCGATCAGGATATCTTCGGGTTTGACGTCGATCCCGTAGGCGATGGAAGCGAGGATCAGCAGCTTGTGCGCCGCGTCGAAGCCCCCGATATCGAAGGTCGGGTCCGCCTCGGCGTAGCCGAGCTCCTGGGACTCTTTGAGGATCGCGTCGAAGGCGACACCCTCATCCGTCATTTTCGTGAGCATGTAGTTGCAGGTACCGTTCATGATCCCTTTGATGCTCTCGATGTGATTGGCGGAGAGGCCGTCGCGCAGCGCGTTGATGATGGGGATCCCCCCGGCGACGCTCGCTTCGTACTCGAAGGCAAGGTCTCCGGCGAGCTCCTGGAGCTCATAGCGGTGGTACGCCAGGAGGGCCTTGTTCGCCGTGACGACCGCTTTGCCGTTCTCGAGCGCCTTCTTGACGATGTCGAAAGGGCCTTCGACCCCACCCATCAGTTCGACAACGATATCGATCTCCGGGTCGTTGACGACCTCGTACGGGTCGCTGGTGAGGGCGATGTCGATCCCCCGATCTTTGTTGAGCGTCCGGACGACGCCGGTCTTGACGACGACTTCCGTCCCGGCCCGCGCCGTGATCATCTCCTTGTTGTCTTCAAGGATCTGCACCACCGCGGTACCGACGGTACCGACACCGATGACACCGACTTTAAGCATCGGCGTTTTCCTTGAACTGCTTCAGGAACTGCTTGATGTTCTTTGCCGCCTGGCGGATACGCTTGTCGTTTTCGATCAGGGCGATACGGACATACCCTTCGCCGTATTCGCCGAAACCGATACCCGGTGCGACCGCGACCTGCGCTTCGACCAGGAGACGCTTGGCAAATTCAAGCGAGCCCAGGTGCGCCGCACAGTCGGGGATCTTCGCCCAGACGAACATGGAGGCGCGGTTGCGGCGGATCGGCCAGCCGGCACGCGTAAAGGCGTCGATCAGGACGTCCTGGCGGACATCGTACTTGCGGACGATCTCGTCCACGCAGCTCTGATCACCGTTGAGCGCCACGGTCGCGGCGACCTGGATCGGTGTGAACATCCCGTAATCCAGCCAGCTTTTGATCTTCTGCAGTGCGCCGATGAGCTTCTTGTTCCCGACAAAGAAACCGACACGCCATCCGGCCATGTTGTAGCTCTTCGAGAGCGTAAACGACTCGACGGCGACGTCCTTGGCCCCTTCGACGCTCATAATGGAGGGCGTCTGATAGCCGTCAAAAGTGATGTCACCGTAGGCGATGTCGGAGATAACGTAGAAACGTTCCCGCTTCGCCATCGCGACAATACGCTCGTAGAACGCCGGCGTCACCGTTGCCGTAGAGGGGTTGTGCGGGAAGTTCACGACGACGTATTTCGGCTTCGGGAAAGCGTCCTTGAAGGCGGTCTCCAGGTGCTCGAAGAACGCGTCTTCGTCCACGTTGTAATCTTCATCGAAGATCAGCGGCATCTTCTGGACGCTACCCCCGGCGAGGATGAAAGCGTAGGAGTGGATCGGATAGGTCGGGTCCGGGACGACAGCAACGTCGCCAGGATTGGTGATCGCATAGGCCAGGTGGGCGTACCCCTCTTTGGATCCCATCGTGGCAACGGCTTCGGTCTCGGGGTCGAGGTCGACATCGTAACGGCGCTTGTACCAGTCGCAGATGGCCAGGCGGAGCTTATAGATCCCCTTGGACTGCGAATAGCCCTGGGTCTTCGTTTTCATCACCGACTCGATCATCTTGTCGCGGATATGCGCCGGAGTGTCACCGTCAGGGTTGCCCATACTAAAATCGATGACGTCCGCACCGGCACGGCGCTCCGCCATTTTCAGGTCGTTCACTTCTGCAAAAACATATTTAGGGAGACGGCGAATGCGGTCAAACTGGATTTCGTCAAACATTGTCTTTTTATCCTAGATGAGACTATTGCGCTTTTACACTCAGGCCCGCATTCATGTTTTTGCGGCTGTAGAGGTCCGCAATCTTCACATAGGCGCAGCCGCTGGGAAGATTGATGGTGATCTGCCGGGTTCGCTTGTCCCTTTTGTAGAGCTTGAGCAGGCGCAAACTGTCGTCGTAAAATGCGATGTAAGGATACCAGTTATTTCCTGACAGGCTCCAAAGGGTCAGACTGCCCGCTTTGGAAACATCCAGCCAGCGCGGATAGACGAGCCGTTTCATCCGGATCTTCTTTCCCACTTCCAGCGGCGTCAGCTCCAGGTGCGCGCCGCTCATGTCGACAAAGTAGCGCCACTGCGTATCGCTGTTGCGTTCGATATCGAGGATACCGCATCCGCGGCGCGAAAGCGCCTGCTGCAGGGCGGTCGGGTCGGTGGCATACTCGGACTGCATCTTGATCCGCCAGCTGTACCCGGCGTTCGTCAGCATCGCCGAATCCGTCAGGTAATGGGTGTACCCCATCCCCCGCAGCGTCTCGCTCATCAGCATCATGAAAAACTGCGGACTCCCGTTCGTCTCGAAGGTGAGTTCCAGCATTTTCGGACGCTTGTAAAAGAGCGACAGCAGGCCGTTTTCCTTGAGGGTCTCCACCACGCTGACGACGTCGATCCGTTCCCCTTTGACATAGCGGCTCCGGTCGGCGAAGATGATCTTGACAAAGGGCTCGTTGCGGCTGTAAGCCTGCTCCCCGATCAATGCGCGCACCTTGTCAAACAGCGGCGACTGCCCCCACGCCGAAAGCGTGACAGCGAGCAGTATGACGATCTTTTTTACCACACCCGTCCCTTGTTGCGCGCTCTAAATTCCGTCTCGTCAAGCGTGCGGCATACCCCGCCTTCGTACGACATCATGACCCGTTCGCTCTGTTCGAACTTCTGCTCTTTTCCGCCGCAGTCGAGGGAGAAATAGCCGTGCCCCGTAACGATCAGCCACGCTTTCGTTCCGTCGAGGCGGACCGGCTCCTTGGTCGTATAGACGCTGCGTTTATGCGTCTTGGCATCGATGACGCCAACCCAGATTGAGGTCGATGTCGGCCGCAGGATGAGATCCTCGGACGCACTGTTTTCAACCGGAACGGCGGCGGCCACAGCGCCATCCGTACCGTTGGCTTCCACCGCGGTTGCGTTCGGTTCCGCCGCGAGTTGCACCCCGGCCTCGGCCTGGTGCGCCTCCTGGATGGCATCGGCCTCGTCGCGGGTGCTCGGAGACGCCGTCGTTTTCATGGCGGCCATGGTGGCCCTGGCCTGGTCAATCGCCGTATTGTTCACTTCGAACTTTTCCGTTTTCCCGCCGGTACCGAGGACAATGTAGGTCACGACGATCACGACCAGCAGCGCTGCCACGAGCGCTGCCACCGTCAGCCGCTGACGGCGCTTGGACTTTGCCGCGTTGGCGAAAGGGTCCTTGTTGGATGCGGCCAGCGGCTCCTGCGGTGCGGGACCGGAGGCGGCAAACTGCTGCCGCCACTCGGTCAGATCGACATCAAACTCCCGTTCGATGATCGTCACGAAACCGTTGAACTGGATGGCCGAAAAGGCATCAAATTCCCCCTCCAGCAGTCTGTGCATATTGTCTGGCGAAATGTGGGTCCGCATACTGAGATTGGGGACACCGATCCGTTTTAGCGTTTCAATCACCGATACCGTGCTCATACCGTGCGCATCCTCTCCATTAAAATTGCGCCCGCCGCGCTGACGTTGAGTGAATCAAACCCGTGCGCCATCGCGATACGGACCCCCTGATCCAGCCGGCGAACGGCCCGGGCCGGGATCCCTTCCCCCTCATTGCCGAGCAGCAGCGCCCGTTTGCCCTCGAATGCGAGTGTGCGGACATCTTCGCCCTCCATGACGGCGCCATAGAGACGGTGCCCCCTGTTTTTAAGCTCGGTGAGCACATCATAGAGATTCGTCGTCACATTGAAAGGGAGGTCATAAAGCGCCCCCGTCGAGCTGCGGACGACCGGTTCGAGAGCGAGGGATTTGATCCCGGTCGCGATGATGCCGTCTGCGCCCAGTGCATAGGCACTGCGGACAATGGCACCGATATTGCCGACATCGGTTATGCCGCACAATACGACGACAAAATCTTTCTCGGCAAGGGTGTGCAGCGGTGTCGGCTCAAGTACGACCGTTTCTGCCAGAAAACCCTGATGGTTGCCGCTGCGGCTCATCTTCTGCGCCGCCTCCGGAGGAATGCGTTTCACCTCAAACCCCATGCGCATCAGCCGGCTATACTCTTTCGCCTCCAGCTCCTTGGCGAGGTACAGCGTCTCGATCTTTTCGGGATGCCGGGAGATCAGATAATAGACCGGTTGTTTTCCATATATCAACATGCACTGATTGTAGCCAATTTTCTGTTAGATAACGATTGAAATGTACACAGGAAACCGCTTCGAGAGGCTCTATGTTATTTGTCGGTTTCCAATAACCGTTGATAACAGTTTTTCGGCGTTTCTCCCGTCAATTTTGCGATCAGCTTCGCCGCCGCCTTCTTCGGAAGGTCAAGGGCGAGGATCTCCTTTTCGGAGAAGGTCGCATCGCGTACCTCCCCCGCCTCGATGACAACCACCCACTCGCCTTTGTAATTGCCTCCGAGTGTTTCGAGCACTTCGGCGGCCGTACCGTGCAGGTAGCGCTGATGCATTTTCGTCAGCTCTTTGGCGGCGAAGAGACGGCGCGATGGTTCCGCGTCGGCGATTTCACCCAGGAGCTTCTCCAGGCGGTGCGGGGATTCATACAATACGGTCGTATAGCCGCTGTAAAGCGCGCGGCCGAGTGCCCCGGAACGGTCACTGCCCTTGTGGGGGAGAAAGCCGAAAAAGAGCACCTGCGTCTCGACGAATCCGCTGGCGGCAAAGGCCGTCAGAACGGCATTCGCCCCCGGAAGCACGTCGTAGTCGATACCGCGGTCGATGCAGTAGCGAACGAGCATCTGCCCAGGGTCACTTACCCCCGGCATCCCCGCATCGCTGGCGTAGACAACGTTCTGTTCAAAAAACGACGGATCGGTCTTCTCAAGAAAACGGAGTTCGCTGTGGGAGTGGACGGATATGAACGACTGTTCTTTGTCCGCCTCTTTGCCGTAGCGCTCTTTGAGCAGGTGCAGCAGTTTCTTTGTCACGCGTGTATCTTCGCACAACAGCACGTCCGCATTGACCAGTGCATCCATGGCACGCAGCGAAATGTCGGCAATATTTCCGATCGGGGTGGGTACAAGCGTCAGCATATTCAGAACCTTTATCAGGTGAGCAAAAAGAGGGAAAAGCGCCAAAGGCGCCCCCGAAGGAGGTCTCCCCGGGGTACCGGGTCCACCGCTGCGGTGATCCCAGTGTTAACGTCGTTGCAGAGCATAGGCTCCTGCAACGGCTTATTTCATGTTGTAGCGCTGCTTGAACTTCTCGATACGTCCGGCAGTGTCTACCTGGCGCTCGGAACCGGTGAAGAACGGGTGGCACTCGTTGCAGATGTCGATACGCATCACATCTTTCGTGCTCTTTGTCTCAAATGTGTTGCCGCAGGCGCAAGTGACTGTACAAGCCATGTATTCCGGGTGAATACCTTTTTTCATCGTTAAGCCTTTTGATACACGCTCTGTACGTATATCGGTATATTTTTTAAATCCGTACGGGTGCGGATTTTAAGACCGCAATTATAGCGGAATCTCGGTCGTCGATCAAGTTTTCAACGGTTTAGAGCAGGATCTTGGCCGCTGCCGCGACGGCAGCGCTCTCCGAACGGAGGATCAGCGGCGTATCGAAACGGAGCGTCCGGCATGATGCCAGCAGGGTGCGCTCCGCCTCGCTGAAGCCCCCTTCGCAGCCGATCAGCACCGTCGCTATACCGGCAGTATCGCGCAGCGTCTCTTCGGTGAAATCGAGCACCACCGTCTGCGGGTTCGCCGCCAGGAATGCTTCAAGTGAATCCGCGATCTCCAGCCCCATCCATTCGCTCCGGCCGCACTGCTGCATGGAGGCTTCGAGAATGCGCTTGTAACGCTCAAAGTCGGGTTTAAACTGCCGCTGGCTGCGGTCACAGGTAATAAAAGTGATCCTGGCGATCCCCATCTCGTTGAGCTGCGGCAAGACTTTTTCGACAGATTTGGGATCGATGATGCACCATCCGATATGCAGCGGCCGGGCTGCCCCGATACGGAGGGGCGCTTCCGACTCCAAGGTCAGTTCCGCGCGCCGCCCGTCGTTCTGCACGAGGCGGTATGTGTATAGCATATCGCTCTTGTTTGGGTGACGCATGGCAACGCTGTCGCCAATACCGTGGCGCCTCACTTTCACGATGTACTTGTAAGCCTCCCCTTTGAGGGTGACCTCCGGCGCACCTGCTTCGTCGTGAAAAAGAAATCTCACAGCAGGGACATCCAGACCGTCATCAGCATCGTAAGGACGAGTTCCGCGCCCAGAAGCTTCAGTGCGTAGGGGCGGTAGAGCCCAAGGGCCTCGGGCAGTTTTGTCCGCAGGCGGCGTACCGTCTTGTAGCGACGCGACTCGAGGACGATCAGCACGACGGTCAGAAGGATCATCGCGATGTTCTCAAGGGTAAACTCGAGGTGCTTCGCCGCCATCATCACGGTCCCGGTAAAAGCCATCGCCGCGATCGCCATCACCGAAAAAGGGATGGCGACACGCGCACGCCGCACATAATCGGATGCCTGAACCGCGAACTGGAGCATCGCGCCGTTGAAGACGATAATACCGAGCCACACCAGGACAAAACCGAAATGCAGCTGCAGGCTCATACTGTACATAGTATCCATAATCCGGATTTTACCCCACTTTATCTATAATCAAACCAAAAAAAGAGTCTCTCTATGCCCGTTTCCGTCGAAGAAGCCCTCGCGCGCATCCACGCCCACCGTCCGAAGCTGCGCCGCGAATTTGTCCCCATTGAACATGCCATTGGCCGGGTACTGGCGCAGGACGTCACCGCCCGCCACAACCTTCCCCCCTTCGACAACTCCGCGATGGACGGGTACGCCGTCATCTGCGCCGACGCGGGCAAACGCGTTCCCGCCGAGCATACGATCTTTGCGGGGGACCGCGAACAGATCCGTATCGTCCAGGGCCGGGCCGCTCGGATCATGACCGGGGCGCGGATCCCCGAAGGTACGGAGTGCATCGTCCCCATCGAGGAGGTCACTGTCGAAGGCGAACATGTTACCCTCCCCGCCACCCTCAGGGCGGGTCAGCATATCCGGCTCTGCGGCGAGGATATCCAGACCGACGACACGCTGCTGACCCTGGGGGAGACCCTTTCGGCCTATCATATCACCCTGCTCGCCTCCCAGGGGATCACCCATGTCTGTGTCTATCACCGTCCCAGGGTCGCCATTTTCGCCTCCGGAAACGAATTGAAAATGCATCACGAACAGGTGGCGCCCTACCAGCTCTACAACACCAACTCCCCGACCTTCGCGGCCCGTGCGACAGAGCTTGACTGCGACGTCCATTTCATCGGGACGGCGGCCGATACGCTTGACGCCCTGCTAGAACATATCGACAGCGCCCTGCAGAGCGACCTCATCATCACCAGCGGCGGGGTCAGTGTCGGCGATGCGGACTATACAAAAGAGGCCTTCGCCCACTTCAGCTTCACCCCGCTGTTTGAAAAGGTCGACCTCAAGCCGGGGAAACCGACGACGGTCGGCACCATCGGCGACACGCTCGTGCTCAACCTGCCAGGAAACCCGATGGCCGCCGCCCTCTGTTTCGAGCTCTTCGGACAGGCCCTCATCGCCTGCCTGAGCGGGACCAATACCCCGTACCACAACAGTATCGGGGCGAAGATGAAGCATGCCTGCAGCGTCCGTCCCGGCCGGAGAACACTGCTGCCGGGCTATTACGACGGCACCCATTTCAGCGTCTGCGAGAAATTCGCCCCGGGCATGATCACGCCGCTGGCCCTCTCCAACGGTTTCATCATGCTCGATGAGGCATGCCATACGCTCGGTGAAAATGACGAGGTACGCTTCATCCCGACCCGTTTCGTCTGGCGCTGCGGCGCCCCCGTCTCCCTCATCAGCACGACAGAACGGTAACGCTTCAGCTTTCCGGAGTCGTCTCCGGCTTCGTCCGCTTCAACACCGTCGAAAGGTAGAGGGCCCCACGATCCCCGACACCAGCGAGAAACAGACACCTTCGCTGCATTCAAAGGCCAGAGAGCCGATAAAAAGACTCATCGTAGACCCGATACCGCCGAGGATGGCAACTCCGAACAGCTGCGCGTTCGCCACCCCTTCAGGCAGTTTTCCAAGCCGCAGCATGACGGCAAGACGGCAAATTCATCGAAACTGATAACAACGGGAATGTTGAGAAAATAGCTGCAAAAACTGTGCAGCGGCAAGTTGGCCATCGCAATGGCCATCACGGTCGAAACGATCAGCAAAACGCCGATCGCGGATTTGCGCTTCAAAAATTGCAGGCTCTCATGTCGCATCACTGTCCTTTCGCGGCAGATCCAGCATGAAACAGCCACCCGCCCCCGTGTCGCACACCGCCACCATAATCATTTCCCTGGCCGTCTGCACGCGGATAGTGACATGCGGCTTACATAGGCACGCGGGGTATTCACGGTATCACCGTCACGGTTCAACAGTCTCAAGCCCTCCCCTTCCAGACGGTAGAGGCTATACTCATCGATGTGCGAATTCCCGATGCTCAGAATCCACTCCGGGATCGCTCCGGGGACAAGGGCGTTTTGTCTTCAATCAGATAGGCACTGTCCGGGACGATGTTGATCTCGCCGCTTTCCGAGGGCTCCAGCGTGGCCGTGCCGGCAGCCGCATACAGTGTTAGAAGCAATACGATGATAATAGTACGGATCATGCGTCCCTTCCCGCGTTACATTGGGGACTATTAAAGGGTGAAATATTGAAAAGAGGGGCAAAGGCGCCCGGAGGCGCCGGAGATTAGGAGAGTTGCGCGGCGATCGCGTCGGCCGTGAAGCCGAATTTTTTGAAAAGTTCGCCGGCCGGTGCGCTTGCACCGAAGGTGTCCATACCGATGACCGTCCCGGCTAAGCGGTACCACTCCATACCGCGGGCCGCTTCGATGGCGACG
>JACXUG010000120.1 GCA_014764065.1 Campylobacterales bacterium | reverse complement strand
CTCTTTTGGGGGTATAGCTCAGCTGGGAGAGCGCTTGCATGGCATGCAAGAGGTCAGCGGTTCGATCCCGCTTACCTCCACCAAGATTTGGGAATCAAGCCGATAGGTGCGATTCAATAGTTCCAAGGTCCCCATCGTCTAGAGGCCTAGGACATTACCCTTTCACGGTAAGTACCGGGGTTCGAATCCCCGTGGGGACGCCAGCTTGAACCCGCTTTTCGAAGCGGGGGCGAAGCGGAGATGGATCACCGCTTCGAATGTGTCGGGCGAAAGCTCGACTTTTTCTAAGGCAGTGCGCAGTTCGTCTCGGAGATCTTCCGGGGCGGCTGCGTTCATGTCGTCCACAAGCACCTTCAACATGCGGGCACCTCGAAAAACCTGCTGTGCGACCCGATTGCCGCGTTGGGCGGTGCTCTCTCCCTCGCCTATCTACTTGATATGTCTCGGTTGCTGCGCTCCGTCCGCCTTGCACTCGGGCCGCTCGCAACAGTTTTTCGAGGTGCCCATGCGCCGTACATCGCTGGCGGTGATTTCCCTCAAGGCTCTGGTGGTCACATGCTCGCTTTCCATCCCTTCCAGCGAATCAATGAGCCGCCCCCGCTCATCTTCCAGCGCCTCGATCTGGCGAAGCAGAGCTTCGGGGGATCTTGTCTCACTCACGACATCACCGACGCCGGGACGAAGCACAACGCTTCGAAGAACTTCCCGTTGTAGAGGAGAACGCAGAGCAAGACTGCCGGCAGCACGGTCTACCTCACTACCGATCAGGCAGCCTCAGGCGAAATGTGCAGGAATACGCTCAGTTCCTCAACCCGCGCATTGACCCAAAAGACCAAGCCGACTAGCAGGAAGAACGCGATCACTGCGATGGCCTGTTCCAAACTCCGATCCATTACTACTCCTTCACGAAAGCTACGGTTGCGGGCTATCGCCGGACGGTGAAGAATCCTCCGTCGGCGCCGTCGGCTGCTTGTTCGTCGGCGGCCCGGCCGCAAACGCCTCGTTGATCACCGCCTCGATGTCATCGAGGACCTCTCCCGGAAGATGCGAGTACTGTTTCCGACGGTTTCCGGAGAGCTTCCCGCCATTGCTCTTCACCATCCGGATCAACGCCGAAATGTCATTCTTCGGCAGGTTGTACTTTGCGTCGATCTTGGCGAATGCCTCGTCGTAGCCGCGCAGGTAGGCAACTTCTTGTGGGATCTCATGCAGGATCGCCGACTTGATCATGGCATGCAGGAATGACACTTCGCGGCTCGCATCGAAGAAGCGGTATGGACGGGAGCCAGGCTGCTGAATGATGAGTGGATCGGGATCGCCACGGCGATAGTCCCACAGTCGAGTCGTCGGGACAGAAAAGCTCCGCAGCACGTTGAGATAGTCAGGGATGTTCTTCATGATCACCGCCGACACAGGAATGATGATGTTCTCTGGCACCACACCGGCCTGTGCCAAGACCTGGTGGATCATGAACCGATGCAGGCGACCATTCCCATCCATGAAGGGGTGCAGATACACGAAACCGAATGAGGCGCAGGCCGCCTTGATGAGCGGATCTACGCCGCGCTTCGTGTCGTTGACGAATGCCTCCCATCCAGCCATGAGTTCGCGCAGGACATCCGGTGCCGGCGGGAAGAAGGTGATCCGCCCGGCGCTATCCTCCAGCCGGTTCTGCCGGACGCGGTAGGATGCTTCGTGGCTGAAGGCATCTTTGACGACCGTGTTCTGCAGATCTGCCAGCCAATCCTCAGTCACGGTAGCCCGCTCGCCCGTCCGCCGCAGGAGCTGGACAAATCGCTCCTCCTTTTGGGCGCTGGGCGTCTCGTTCTCGATCGCGAAGCTACCGCGCGTCTCAGAGAGATATAGGTAGCGCACGGCTCGATCGTAAAGATCCGCGCTTGTTGATGCCTCGAAGATGCGCAGCCTGGCCTCTTCCATGAGTGGCACGAGATCCGTATCCGCCGGAATCGCGCTGCGTCTCACTACGGGGCAGAAACGTGGATTGCCCAGGGCGTTGTCATTAACCCGGTAGCTGGTGTTGCGGACGGGCTTCGCGGCCACGACATAGTCGTCGGCAGGGAAGAGGTCAACGTAGTTGCCCGTCGGCGTCACGCCGGCGTCCAGCGAGCCGCCGGAAAGCCATTCCCAGAGGAAGCAGGCCCGACGGATGTACTCGCCGTTCGGCGCTGCACGCAGGCGCTCAATCAGGCTCCCTGGCGCGATATGCTCGAAGGCCGCATCGATAACCTCCAGATTGACACCTTCGTGGCGTAGAGCGAACTCCAGATGCCCCAGAGGGGTATCATCGAGGGCAACCCCGACCGGGAAAAGGATACGATCTGGGACGTCGACCCGCCGATTGACCGACGAGGCGATCTGCGCGGTCCTCTCGGGTGCGCGAACCGGGAGCTTGAGGTTCTCGATCAACCAAGCGTAGCCAACTGAGCCCATGCGTTTCTCGAAAAAAGTTTTTGTCTTTCGAGAAATTATCACAATCCGGCTAATATCGTCAGGTTTATCGAAATATTGTTACTGCTAGGCCTCAGCGGTCATTCTGACAGGCGTCGCGGCGAAGGCTTTCGCCCAGGTATCAATGCGGTCTTCAACCAGATGATCCAGCACCGCCTCAGCCCGGAGCCCGGCTCGCATGCTGCTGCATGGGTTCAAGGCGGCCTCGCGAACCAGTCGATCGAATACCGTTCTGTCATCACTGCTGTCCGGTTAAAAGTTGAAGAGAAACAGTTGGTTGTTTGAGTCGGTCTGATTTTCGATAGATGCTGATGTCGTGAAGGCTTGCTGCAAGGGCATTTTCTCGAAGAGGGTGACTGACAGAATCTGTAGCAGGGTAACCGTCCGGCCATCGACACCTTCAATTCCCGTAACGAAGCTGGCACCGTGAGCGCTTTTATCACGAAGGGAAGCCATGAGTGGTTTGGAACGGGCGGCGAAGCGGGAACGGTGGCGAGCG
>JACXUG010000119.1 GCA_014764065.1 Campylobacterales bacterium | reverse complement strand
GGCCGTAAAGAGCGGATGCTCGGCACGACGCGCAGGGTGTTTGAAAAGGCGCTGGCGCTCGATGCAGCGCTGTACCACTTGCACGACCCTGAGCTGCTTCCCGTCGGGCTTCGCCTGAAAAAAGCGGGCAAAAAGGTGATCTTCGACGCCCACGAAGACCTGCCGCTGCAGGTACGCAACAAGACCTATCTGCATCCCTGGGTCCGGCGCGTGGCTTCGCTGGCCGTCAAACGCTTCGAAGCCTACGCCTGCCGCCGTTTCGACGCCATCGTGAGCGCGACGCCGTTTATCCGTGATAAATTTTTGGCGATCCATCCCGTGACGGTCGATATCAACAACTACCCCATCATTGAAGAGCTGCAAAACAGCGTTGATTTCGACGAACGGGAGAACGCGGTCTGCTATGTCGGCTACATTACCGCCGTGCGGGGCATCCGCGAGATCGTCGAGGCCGTGGGAAAAGCGCCGGGGTGCCGTCTGCTGCTGGCGGGCAAATTCCAGGAGGCTGCTGTCGAGGTGGAAGTACGTTCGTATCCGGCGTGGGAACAGGTCGATTTCCTGGGCTTTCTGGATCGGGAGGGCATCGCGGAGGTGCTGCGCCGGGCCAGAGCCGGGCTGGTGACGCTGCACCCCGTGCCCAACTATCTCGATGCGCTCCCGGTCAAGATGTTCGAGTATATGGCCGCGGGGGTGCCGGTGATCGCGTCGGATTTCCCGCTGTGGCGCGCCATCGTCGAGGGTGCGGCGTGCGGGGTCTGCGTGGATCCCCTCGACCCCGAGGCGATCGCCGGAGCGATCCGCCAGATCCTGGGAGATCCGGAAGTGGCTCGCATGATGGGCGAAAACGGCGTTCAGGCGGTGAGAGAGATTTACAACTGGCACGCGGAGTCGCAGAAACTAGCAGCGCTCTACGCAAAGGTGCTCGCGTGACGATCTGGTTGATCAACCACTACGCCGTCACTCCCAAGTATGCCGGCGGAACACGCCACTATGACCTTGCCCGCGAGCTGACTGCACGCGGGCATGACGTCACGGTCATCGCCTCGAGCTTTCATTATGCGGCACTGACCGAGACGAAGCAGTACGGCGCAGGGGAGACGTTTCAGGTCGAAATGCTTGACGGTATCCGGTTTGTCTGGGTCAAGACCGCGCCCTACCGTGGCAACGGCATCGGCAGGGTGTGCAGCATGTTCGAATTTACCTGGAAGCTGCGCCGGCTGCGTTCACTCGACCTGCCGCCGCCCGAGGTTGTCGTCGGATCATCGGTCCATCTTTTCGCCGTTTACGGTGCCTATCGGCTGGCACGGTCGCTGCGCGTTCCGTTTGTCATGGAGGTCCGCGATATCTGGCCGCAAACGCTGGTGGACATGGGGGTGCCCTGGTGGCACCCCTTCGTCCTGCTGCTGAGCGTCCTGGAGCCCTTTCTCTACCGGCGGGCAGTACGGATCATAACACTGCTGCCCAGGGCAGCAGAGCATATTGCTGCTTTCGGTGTGCCAAAAGAGAAGGTATACTGGGTCTCCAACGGTGTTGACGTCAGGCCATTCGTTTCCGTGCAGCGGTCGCATCTGCTTGACCCCGGGAAGTTCAATGTCCTTTATGCCGGAACGATGGGAAAGGCAAATAATCTTGAACCCCTGATGGCTGCCGCGGCGCTGCTGACCGGTACGAGGGATATCCATGTAACACTGGTGGGGAGCGGACCGTTGAAGGAGGCATTCGCAAGGCAGGCAGAAGGACTCGCGAATGTCACGGTACTGGATGCGGTCCCCAAGGAAGCGGTTGCGCCGTTGCTCGCCGAAGCGGACCTGCTCTATGTCGGCCTGAAAGACCTGCCGCTTTACCGCTACGGGATGAGCATGAACAAAGTGTTCGACTATATGGCAGCGGGGCGTCCCGTCGTTTTCGCCGCCGCCGTGCCCGAGAACCCGGTCGAAAAGGCAGGTTCCGGTCTGATCGTTCGGCCGGAGAATCCGGACGCGATTGCAAATGCAATCCTGACACTATATAATTACACACCGTCGGAGCGCTCCGCCATGGCAGCGAAAGGGGAGATGTATGTACGTTCCCATTTTGGCATGGATGTCATCGCAGAAGCATTTGAATCGGTTTTGAAAGAGGCAATAGATGAGTATAAAACAGATTGATTTTGGCAGTAACCGGCTTGGGTTTATCATTATTTTGATGGCGGCGGCGTACCTTTTCTCGCTTCTGATCCGTATGATCTGGGTCTATCAGATGGGCGGTGTCGCTGATTTTTATTGGAACGGCCAACTGATGATCAATACCAACGACGGCTACTACTTCGGCGCGGCCGCGCAAAAGGCCCTGGAGGGGGTGCACCAGTTCAACCCCCGGCTGCCTGACTGGCTGGGCTCGGGTGTCGTCTTTTTCTCTGTCCTGCTGACAAAATACACGCCGTTTTCCCTCGATACCGTCATGCTCTATCTTCCCGCGGTCGTTTCAAGCATCGTCGTCGTGCCGATCATTCTGATAGGGCGTCTCTACGGATCCGCGCTTCTGGGCTTCTTCGCGGCATTGATCGGTTCGATCGCCTGGAGCTATTACAACCGTACGATGACGGGGTATTACGACACGGATATGTTCTCGGCGATGATGCCGATGTTCATCCTCTATTTCCTGCTGGCGACCCTGGAGACGGAAAAACGCATCTTTATGCTGCTCTCGGCGCTCTCGATTATGATTTACCCGTTCCTGTACGATTCGGGGCTTTCGCTGATCTACGCGATGGGCCTGCTTTATATGGGATATATGGTCGTCTTCCACCGCAATGATATGTTTACGTGGCACTCTATCATCCTGATCGCCGTTGCACTGATGGGCATCCCCACGGTGGCGAAATTCATGCTGATCATCGGGCTCTACCTGCTCTTTTCGAAAACAGCGTTTACGCAGCAGAAACTGATGATCGCCGCGGGGATAACCGTCCTGCTCTTTTTATACACGGGCAATGTCTTCACCCTGATCTGGGCGAAGTTCTCCACCTACTTCTACCGCGGCGTCGACGAGAGCGGCGG
>JACXUG010000051.1 GCA_014764065.1 Campylobacterales bacterium | reverse complement strand
GTCTTTGCAAGCCCTTCCGACGCGATGTTGCGCAGGGTACGGCTCTCCCCTTTGGGCTTTTCGTCAACGGCAATAAACCACTGCTTCGTCGCACGGAAGATCAGCGGCGTGTGCGAACGCCAGCAGTGCGGGTAGGAGTGGTTGAACTTGCTGACCTTGAGCAGGCTCGCTCCCAGCAGCCCGATGATCGGCTCGTTGGCTTTGAAGATATGCATCCCGACGAATGCTTCCGCGTCCGGGATGAGGCGTTCGCGCACGACGCTCTGGTCGTAGCAGCCCGTCTCGTCGACCGGCATGATGACGTCGAGGTTATACTTGAGGCCGACACGGTAGTCGTCCTCCCCGTGGCCCGGTGCCGTGTGGACGCAGCCCGTACCGTTATCCATCAAGACGTGCTCGCCGAGCACGATATGCGAGCGGCGGCCGTTGAGCGGGTTCACCGCGTGCAGGTTCTCAAACTGCTTCGCATCGAAGGTCTGGACGACCCCGCCCTTGATCACTTCCTGTGCGATCAGGGCGTCGTAGAGCTTCTGGGCGACGATGTAGCCGTCGGCCGTGCGGACATATTTCTCGTCCGGGTTCAGGGAGATCCCGGTATTGGCCGGCAGGGTCCACGGGGTCGTCGTCCAGATGACCGGCGCGGCGTTGCCCTCGATGCCGAGACGGACCTTGGACTCCTCGCTCAGCTCGAAGGCGACGAAGATGGAGTAGTCCTCTTTGTCCTCGTACTCCACTTCCGCCTCGGCCAGTGCGGTGCGCTCCGCCCAGCTCCAGTAGACCGGCTTGCTGCGCTCGACCAGCAGCCCTTTTCTCGCCACGTCGCAGAGGGTGCGGTAGATGTTCGCCTCGAACTTGTAATCCATCGTCAGGTAGGGATTCTCCCAGTCCGCGATGACGCCGAGCTGCTTGAACTCGTCGCGCTGGATGCCGACAAAGCTTTCGGCGTGTTCGCGGCAGAGCTTGCGTACTTCGGCCGTGGAGAGCGCCTCTTTCTTCTGCTTGCCACCGAGTTTTTTCTCGACCTGCTGCTCGATCGGCAGGCCGTGGCAGTCCCAGCCCGGGGTGAAACGGACGCTGCAACCGTTGAAGTAGTGCTGCTTGACGATGATGTCTTTAAGGATCTTGTTGAGCGCATGACCGATGTGCGTATGGCCGTTGGCATAGGGCGGGCCGTCGTGCAGGGTGAAAGACCGGGCCCCCTCGCGTTTTTGTTTCATCTTCTCATATACGCCCTCTTCGAACCATCTGGCATAGCGCAGGGGTTCGTTTTGTACCAGGTTACCGCGCATGGCAAAGTCCGTCGTGGGCAGGAGCAGTGTCGCTTTATAATCCATTCATTTTCCTTCAAGAAGGGCGAATATTCACATTCTAAAAAATTGGTGCATTATAGCTTCTCACCTATTAAAAAAAGCTGTTTATTCCTGCCCCGGGGGCCGATCACGGCGCAATCTTTCCCGCGGCGACAACGGTGCGTTTTGCGCTATACTCACGGTATGAAGTACTCCCTTTTCCTGATCGGCGACGGTCTGATTGAAAACAAACCGATGCGCCGCTATATCGACCGCCACTTCGCCCGCTTCGGTATTGAACCGGACCGGCGTTTTCTTTTCAAAGAAGCCGAACGCTTTTTCACAGAGCATATCGGCGACACGGAAAAAGTGCAGACCTATCTCATCCTCTGCGAGCCTTCCCTGGCCGCCCTCGTCGCGCGGGAGATTGCCACGCTGACGGAAGATACGCTCGTCATGCGGGAGGCGTCACTCGTCCCCTCCCGTTCGTTAAGCCTGAGCCCGGAGTACTACCATCTCAGCGAGGGGCAGCTGCAGCTGCACGTCATGCAGGTCGAGAACGGCGGTGAACTCCCCGCACCCAAACTGCACTCCACCCCTGCCGACAGCGCCCTGATCCATCTTTTCGAGAACGATGAGGCGGCACTCCATCCCGTGCTTAAACAGGTCGCGGAGAGCTACCGTGTGGCGTACGCCCTCACCTCCCCCGTCCCCGGCTGGCTGCAGTGCCGCCTCAGCGCAGAGCGTTTCGGGGATGTCGACGGCGCACTCCAACAGCTCATCACCCGCTTTCCGAGCAGCGTCGCAACGGACAATATCGCCCTGTGGCTTATCGAGGTCCTCCAGGCCGCGGGCAAAACGGTCACCTTCGCCGAGAGCTGCACTGGCGGCCTGCTGAGCTACTATCTTACAAAGGAGAGCGGAGCGTCGGGCGTATTTGAAGGAGGGCTCATCACCTACTCCAACCGCCTCAAATCCGCCTGGATCGCCGTGGAAAACGCCACCCTTAAGGCCCACGGCGCCGTCAGCCGCGAGGTCGTCGAAGCGATGAGCGCCGGCGCGCTCGAAGTCGCCGGGGCCGACTACGCCATCGCCGTCAGCGGCGTCGCCGGTCCCACCGGGGGGACCGTACAAAAACCCGTCGGTACAGTCCAGGTTGCCGTCCGCAGCAAAGAGGCCCTTGAGACAACAAGGCTGCAGCTCAGCGGTGACCGCAACTATATACAGGAACAGACGGTCCTTCATGCGGTCAAAATGCTGATGCTGCTGGACAAAAAGACATTTTTCAAAATTTCATGATTTTTTCTTGACTTTATCAGCCGGATTTCCCTATAATTTCGGCCTTGCATTTGTATGGATGTCTCGTTAGCTCAGCTGGTAGAGCACGTCACTTTTAATGATGTGGCCGTTGGTTCGAATCCAACACGGGACACCATTCATTTTGCATGATGAAATGAGACCAAATTAATCTTTTTTTAAAGATTAAGCGGTAAAATTTCGCCCTACTTATTACGGATGCGGTGGTAGTTCAGTTGGTTAGAATACCTGCCTGTCACGCAGGGGGTCGCGGGTTCGAGTCCCGTCCACCGCGCCACGTTTTGGTTGGGAGCTTAGCTCAGTTGGTAGAGCGCTACCCTTACAAGGTAGATGCCACTGGTTCGAGTCCAGTAGTTCCCACCACTTTCCCGAACTCTCAAACGATTTTCATCAATTCATTTTTTAAAGCAATGCTCCTTTAGCTTGAACGCTTCTCTCCTGGCATTTCTATCGGTTCCGATTCCATCATTTTTCATTCAAACGGCAAAAAGAGGAAAAAATCCGACTTTCGATAAATTAATAATAGAATAGGTAACTTCAGAGTATAATTCTGCCCTGCTTTAGCACGATGACCCTTTCGTCTAGGGGCCAAGGACGCTGCCACTTCATGGTAGAGACGGAGGTTCAAATCCTTCAAGGGTCGCCAAAAAGCTCTTTTTAAAGTTAGCGAGATACACTTTCGCTCTACTTCATGTGCGGTGGTAGTTCAGCTGGTTAGAATACCTGCCTGTCACGCAGGGGGTCGCGGGTTCGAGTCCCGTCCACCGCGCCATGCTTTTACAATCAAATCACCTATTCTCAACCTTTTTTATTCATTCCGAAATACACCGACTTTATTTCACCATAGCATCTGTGACTGTTTTATTTTTTAAGAGTGATTTTGTCTTATTTGCTCTATAGTGGCTCCATAAACACTTCTAAAGCAGCCGCTATGGCACAGACTGAAGTAGACAAAATTCTTGCGAAAGATTACGAAGACGAGAGCGGCACGGCGGAGGAGACGGCACTCATCGGCAGTGTCGGCGACTCTCCCTACGCCGAACGCATCCGCGCCGATTTCCAATCGGCCTATTTTACGGCACCGGACGCCGCAAAGCAAACACCATGATGATGGATGAACAGGTTCAGCTCTACAAAGAGGACCTTGCCCTCCTCCCCGATAAAGACGCGAAGATGGAGTACATCCTCGACGACGAACCCGACCTCGTCGTCGAAGCCAACCTTGTCTTCGATCCCCCCTGGACGATGGAGAAGATGAGCGAGGAGGCGCGCCTGCAGCTGGGGATGCTGTCAGTCCATTTCCAAGCGCACAAGTGCTACACTATGCCTTATGAAATCACCCGTTTTTCTGACCGATCTTGACCACACCTTTCTGCGCTCCGACCAGAGCGTCAGCCCCTTTTCGCGCGATGTCTGGAACCGCATCGCCCGCCACACGCCCCTCACCGTCGCCACGGCCCGCAGTTTTTCCAAGTCGCACGATCTCCTCAACGCGCTGCATCTCGACGCACCGATGATCCTGCTCGACGGCTCCATGGTCGTCCTCCCCGACAAGACCCCCATCGACATCAAAACGATCGGCAAAGAGATCGGGGACGAGCTGATCGAGGCGGGGCGCCGTTTCGACATTATCGAGCCTTTCATCATCGGCCTCACCGACCGTGACCTCAACGAAGCCTTCCGCTACCCCGAAAACGTCACACCGATGCAGCTGCAGGTGCTGGAGAACTACAGGAAAGACCCCCGCCTGGAGCGGCTGGGGCGCATGGAGGCGATGGAGGAGACGCTCAAGATCGTCTATATGGCCGAAGAGGCGCGCCTACGGCCGCTCACCGAACACTTCAGACAGCTTTTCGGCGACGCCCTGGAGTTCAAGCTCTCCCCGGAGAAGTACACGGGGGGCTACTACCTCACCATCCTGCACCCCCTCGGCGACAAGGCGCACGCCATGGCGAAGGTCGCCGAGTACCTGGAGCACGACACCGCCGACTTCACCGTCTTCGGCGACAGCCTGAACGACCTGGGGATGTTCGAACTCGCCGGGACCGCCTGCGCCGTGCAGAATGCCCTCGACGAGGTGAAGGCCGCCGCGGACATCGTACTGCCCCATACCAACGACGAAGATGCCGTTGCACGCTACCTTCAGGAGGCACTCCATGCCTGAAAAAACCTCCGCCGCCCTGCCGATGGCCATCCTCGGCCTGCTCTTTTTCATCTTCGGCTTTGTCACCTGGCTCAACGGCTCGCTCATCCCCTTCCTCAAGGTCATCTGCGACCTCACCGCCTTCGAAGCGCTTCTGGTCACCTTCGCCTTCTATATCGCCTACACGGTGATGGCCCTGCCGATGGCGGAGGTACTGAAGTACACCGGCTACAAGCAGGGGATGGCCCTGGGGCTCGGCATCATGGCCGCCGGGGCCCTGCTCTTTATCCCCGCCGCCCAGAGTGCCGACTACCGCCTCTTCCTCGGAGGGCTCTTTACCCTGGGCGTGGGCCTGACCCTGCTGCAGACGGCTTCGAACCCCTACATCGTCCATATCGGCCCGCTGGAGAGCGCCGCGGCGCGCATCAGCTTCATGGGCCTCATCAACAAGGGCGCCGGGGTGCTTGCCCCACTGCTCTTTACCGCGCTCATCTTCGCCGACCTCACCGCCCCCGTTTCGGCTAACGCGACCCCGGAAGTGAAAGCGGCCCTGGCGCAGAAACTCGTCTCCCCCTACCTCTCCATGGCCTCCGCCCTGGCACTGCTGGCCCTCTTCGTCCGCCTCGCACCGCTGCCGAAACTCCCCTTCGAAGCCGTCCCGGCCTCCTCGGGCGATTCCGTCTGGCGCCATCCGCACCTCCTGCTCGGCGCCGTCACCCTCTTTTTCTATGTCGGCATCGAGGTGATCGCCGGCGATACCATTGGCCTCTACGGCCAGTCGCTCGGCATCGAAAACGCCACAGCATTGACGGCCTACACGATGGTCTTCATGGTCATCGGCTACCTCATCGGCGTGACGACGATCCCCAGGTTCATCTCCCAGGAGAAGGCGCTGCGCTACACCGCCGTGGCCGGGCTGCTCTTTACAGCCGGAATCCTCTGGAGCAGCGAACAAGGCCATACCCTCTCGTCGATTCTCTGGGGCTGGAGCGGCACCGCCACCCTGCCCGACAGCCTCACCTTCGTCGCCCTGCTGGGGCTGGCCAACGCCCTCGTCTGGCCCGCCGTCTGGCCGCTCGCACTCAGGGACCTCGGACCGCTGACGGCCAGGGGAAGCGCCCTGCTCATCATGGGCATCGCCGGGGGCGCCCTCCTGCCGCTGCTCTTCGGCCAGCTCGGGGAGATCGGCGGCACGCTGCGTAACGGCTACATGCTCGGCTTTGTCTGTTACGCCTTCATCTTCTACTATGCCGTCACCGGCCACACGTTAAGGAGAACCCATGCATAAGCTCGTCACCGCGGAAAACGGACTGGAAATCATCGAGATCATTAACCACGATGCCACGGCGAAGATCGCCCTGCAGGGGGCGCACCTTTTTGAATACGCGCGGCACGGCCAGCCCGAACTGCTCTGGCTCAGCCCGACCGCCCGCTTTGAACCGGGACGGGCCATCCGCGGCGGCGTCCCCGTCTGCTGGCCCTGGTTCGGCATGGACACCGACATCCCCGAGCGTCCCCAGCACGGCTTTGCCCGTAGCGTACTGTGGCGCCTGGAGAGCGTGGAGGAGTCGGACGAGACCGGTAGCACCATCGTCACCCTGATGCTCGATGACACGATGCTAGAACAGCATGAGCGGCGCTGGTTCCCCTACCTCTTCGAACTCGCATTGCGCATCACCGTCGGCGAGCATCTGGAACTCTCGCTTACGACAAAGAACCTCGGCAGCGAACCCTTCGAGATCACCGAGGCGCTGCACACCTACTTCAACGTCGGCAATATCGCCGCCGTCAGTATCGTCGGGCTGGAGGGGATCACCTACGCCGACGCCCTGGACGGTTTCGCCCAGAAAGCCTCCGGCGCCCCCATCGGGATCACCTGCGAGACCGACCGGGTCTACCTCGACACGGAAGATACGGTGATCCTGCTGGACGAACGGCTGGGGCGCACCGTCATCGTCGGCAAAAGCGGCAGCAGCTCCACCGTCGTCTGGAACCCCTGGATCGACAAAGCGGCCCGCATGGAGGATTTCGCCGACGACGGCTACACCTCGATGGTCTGCATTGAAACCGCCAACGCCCTCTCCAACACCGTCGTCATCGCCCCGGGCCAAAGCCACACCATCACGCAGAGTGTCAAGTGAAGCGGGTCATTTTCGACGGCCGGGAGCTCTCGCCGTCCAAAGTCGTCTGCATCGGACGCAACTACGTCGAACATATCGAGGAGCTCGACAACGAGATCCCCGAGCAGATGGTCGTCTTCAACAAACCCAACTCCGCCGTCACCGATACCCTCCGCTACGTCGAGCCGACCTGCCGCTTCGAGGGGGAGATCTGTTTTCTCGTCGAAAAAGGGGAGATCGCGGGCATCGGTTTCGGCCTCGACCTCACCAAGGCTTCGATCCAGAACCGTCTGAAAGAGAAGGGGCTGCCCTGGGAACGGGCGAAGGGGTTTGACGGTTCGGCCATTCTGAGC
Organism: Campylobacterales bacterium; assembly: GCA_014764065.1. Classification (GTDB taxonomy): domain Bacteria; phylum Campylobacterota; class Campylobacteria; order Campylobacterales; family Sulfurimonadaceae; genus Thiomicrolovo. The sequence continues at coordinate 4,535 of JACXUG010000051.1, read as the reverse complement.
GATTTTGTCCCTTTCCGCGGACCGATGGAGTCCCTGCGGATGACCCTGCACGTCGACGGCAAACTGCAGCAATACGCCGGCTACGGCCTCATGATGTACAAACCCTCCGTCATGCTCGAAGAGATCAAATCGTTTATGACCCTCGAAGACGGCGACATCATCATGAGCGGCACGCCCAAGGGGGTCGGCACCTACGAGGCCGGGCAGACCTTTGTCGGGCGGGTCTACTCGGACGAGACCCTGCTCATCGAACAGAGCTGGGTCGTCCAGGGTTAGAAGAGCATCGATACCAGGTATATCCACCCCAGGATCACCAGAGGTCCGATCACCCCGGAAACAATCCCCATCATCCAGAAATCCCTGCTTTTCAGCGCCCCCGACGTGAAGACGATGGCGTTGGGCGGTGTCGAGACCGGCAGGGCCATCGCCAGCGAGGCGCTGAGCCCGGCGGCAAAGATGAGAATGAAGAGTGTCGACCCTCCTTCACTCCCCACTCCTTCGTACTCGGGCAGGCAGGCCGCCAGCAGCGCAATGATCAGCGAAACGGCAAAGCGGATCAGGCGCTCCAGACGGTTTTCAGCGCCTTCAATATTGGCGAACTTCCGGATACCCTGCCGCGTGTCGATCATCTTCTACTCCCCATCATCGCCACGTTCAGCCCTCTTCGTTCAGTTCGGCCAGCCGCTCCGGCGTCCCGATATCGCGCCACTCTCCCTCATAGAGTTCCGCCGAGACGAGGTTAGCGGCCATCTTCGTACAGTAGGTGATTTTCAGGGGCTTATTGCCGTAGGTCAATCCCCAAAAGAATTTCGGCGCATAGTAGCCGATACCCGAAAAGGTGTAGTTCTCTTTATCCTCGTCGCAGGCGGCGCGCCCCTCTTTGATGGCGAAGTCGCCCTCCGGGTTGTGCGGGGGGTTGGGCACGAGGATCAGGTGCCCCAGCGAGTCGGGCAGTTCAAACGACGTATCAAAGGGGAAATCCGTCCAGACGTCGCCGCTGATAATGAGAAACGGCTCGTCGCCCAGTATCCCCAGCGCCTTGACGATCCCCCCGATCACGCCCAGCGGCTCTTCGTGCTGCTCGTCGGAGTAGAGGATCTCCACCCCCCACTGCGACCCGTCGCCGAGCGCTTCGAGGATCATGTAGCCCAGGTAGGCGATGTTGATGATTATCCGTTTAAACCCCGCCGCCGCGAGGCGTTCGATGTGGTGCACAATGAGCGGTTTGCCCCGGACTTCGAGCAGGGGCTTCGGGATCGCGTTCGTAAGCGGGCGCATCCGCTCGCCCTTCCCCGCCGCCAAAATCATCGCTGTATCCATCTACCGTTCTCCTTGTTGAAAAATCAATGCTCTCACGCACCCTCCTGCGGAAGCGGCGGCAGTGTCACCCGCTCCAGCAGCGCGGCAAGCGGCTTCGTCTCTTCGTAGCGCTCCGCCGCCTCGATGATGTAGCGCAGCGTCAGCGGCAGGTCGCCGAGGTAACCCGGTTTGCCGTCGCGCAGCCAGAGGCGCGAGAAGACACCCAGTACCTTGATATGGCGCTGCAGCCCCATAAAGTCAAACCATTTCAAAAACGTCGCGTCGGCCGCGCCGATGCCCGCCTTGTCACGGAACTGCAGGGCCAATGCATTGATCTTTTCGGGCTCAAAGCGGATGTAGAGGTCTTTGAGCAGGGAGACGAGGTCGTAGGTCACCGCCCCGTTCATCGCGTCCTGATAGTCGATAACCCCCACCTCCCCGCTTTCGGTCACCATGATGTTGCGCGAATGAAAATCCCGGTGGACGAAGAGGCCCTGCGGCTGCGACAGCACCGTCTCCGAGATCGTATCCAGCACCTCGGCGAGCATCTGTTCCTCCGCTTCGCTCAGGGTCATGCCGAGGTACTTCTCCAGGAACCAGATTTTCATCAGCTCCATCTCAAAGTGCAAAAAGGCTTTGTCGTAGAGCGGCAGCCCCTCCGCATCCGCCGCCTGCATCTTGACGATCTCGTCGATGGCGCTGCCGTAGTAGGAGTCGAAGTTCGCATCGTTGAGGACATTGAGCAGGGAGCGCGAACCGAAATCCTCCAGGACGAGGAACCCCTCATCCCTGTCTTCCAGGTAGACCTGCGGCGCTTTGACGTCGACACCGTGCAGCCGCCCCGTCACGTCGAGGAAAGGGACCAGCGACTCTTTCTCCAGCGAAGCGTCCATGACGATGAGTTTCTCCCGCCCCCGGCGCAGCCGGAAATAGCGCCGGAAACTGGCGTCGGCGCTAGCGACCTCAACCTCCCAGCCATGGTAGGGCGTCTTTGCCAGCCACGTTTTTACTTTATGCATATATCCCCCCGAGGATCGTATTTTGCGACGCACCCGTCACGCTGGCGAGTTCGACGGCCTCTTCGTTCATGCGCTTGTAGGCCAGCCACGCGAAGGCCATCGCCTCCATCCAGTCGCCGGGGATGCCCTGTTCGTCCGTGCGGACGACGTCGACGCCCTCCAGCAGCGAGGCGATCCGCCCGCGCAGGTAGACGTTCTCCGCCCCGCCGCCGCAGAGCAGGAGCCTCGTCGGGGCATACTTTGCCGCCTCCTGCGCGATGCTGCGCGCCGTCAGCTCCGTCAGGGTCGCCAGGAAAGCATCGCTGCGCATCCCCTCTTGCACGAAGCGCGCCGCCCAGGCGGCGTTGAAGTACTCCCGCCCCGTGCTTTTGGGCGCTGGGCGCGCGAAATAGGGGTCGGAGAGCATTGCGCCCAACACGCCTTCGTCTACTTCCCCCCGCTGCGCGATGGTGCCGTTTTCGTCATAGCTGCAGCCGAACTTCTCCGCGCACCAGCCGTCCATCAGCACGTTGCCCGGCCCCGTATCGTAGCCCAGCAGCTCACTGCCGATGACGGTTATGTTCGCCATCCCGCCGATATTGACGACGAGGGTGCGCCCTTTGAGCTTGTCGAAAAGGAACCGGTGAAATGCCGGGGCGAATGGCGCGCCCTGCCCTCCGAAGGCCATATCTTTCCGGCGGAAATCGGCGACGGTCTTGATCCCTGTCCGGGCGCAGACGATGTTGGGGTCTCCCAGCTGCATCGTAAAGGGGTTGAGGCCTGTGGGGCGGTGCCAAAGCGTCTGGCCGTGCAAGCCTATTGCCTCTACCCGCTCGGTGTTGAGATGGTGCTTGCGTATCAGCGCCTCCACGGCGTCGGCAAAGAGGATGCCCAGCCGGTGATCCAGCTCGCCTATCTCCTCGAGCGTCGTGCTGCCGCCGATGACGCGGAGCAGGTCCTCGCGCAAGTCTGCATCAAAGGGATAGGCCAGCGACGCCGCCAGCTCGATGCCCTCCCCGTCCACGGGACAGAGCACGACGTCCACCCCGTCCAGGCTCGTTCCAGACATGACACCGATAAAACACTGTTTCGAATCAAAGCTCATTTTCATTCCTACCGATATGGTACTATATGCATCTTCAACTTTCACAGGAGAGATGTATGACCGGAGGATTCTTCGCCATTCTCGACGATATCGCGGCGCTGCTGGACGACACGGCCGTCATGAGCAAGGTCGCAGCCAAAAAGGTCGGCGGCGTCCTGGGCGACGACCTCGCCGTCAACGCCGAACAGGCATCCGGCCACGCCGCCAAACGCGAACTGCCGGTGCTCTGGGCCATTACCAAGGGCTCTTTCCGCAACAAGGCGATCATCCTCCCCGTCGCCTTCCTGCTCAGCGCCTTCGCCCCCTGGGCTATTGTGCCCATCCTGATGCTGGGCGCGGCCTACCTCAGCTATGAGGGAGCGGAAAAAGTCCTGGAGTATCTCCGGCCCGGGCACCACGCCGAGGGGGAACAGGAGAGCGTGGACGAGGCCACCAAGATCCGCTCCGCCGTCCGGACGGACTTCATCCTCTCCATCGAGATCATCGTCATCGCCCTTGGCGTCGTCGTCGGGGAAGCGCTGACGACCCAGATCCTCGTCGTCACCCTGATCGCGCTGCTCGCGACCGTGGGGGTCTACGGCATCGTCGCGCTGATGGTGCGCATGGACGACATGGGCTTCGCCCTGGTCGGTTTCAGTCAGACAAGTACGGGCGCAAAAGCCGTGGTGCTCAAACGCAGCGGCCTTATGCTCATACAGGCGATGCCGAAACTCATCAAGGCGCTGGGCTACATCGGCACCGTGGCAATGCTGCTGGTGGGCGGCGGCATCTTCGTTCACCACGTAGAGTGGCTCCACCACGCCCTCACATTCTTGCCCTCTCTACTGCCCGAACTCGTCAGCGGCCTGGCTGCCGGAATGCTGCTGGTGGCGATTGGCCCTCTCTGGGAGCGGCTGACGAAGCGGGGCTAATTTTCTCCCCTCTGTTCTCTTGACAGCGGGAAAAAATATCCTGTCATCCAAATCCTTCCTCAATGTAACAAGCAAAACCCTTAAGTATTACTCTGTATCTCGCTCGTAGGGGTCATCTCGTAGGGGTCAGGTGATAGTAATAGTATTTTTAGAAGAGTCTAAATAAAAAATAGCCAATTAAATCCTATCACTATCACCTGACCCCTATGATCATAGGTCGTC
>JACXUG010000118.1 GCA_014764065.1 Campylobacterales bacterium | reverse complement strand
ACCTCCGTCCTCCTTGTGCATGCGGGCTATACGATCATGACGACAGACTCGCCGCTGATCCTCTTCTGGTCCCTGGCGCTCTGGTCAACCTACCGGGTCATCACCCGGAGGCTGACGATCGACTTTTTCCTGACAGGGCTCTTCATCGGGGCGATGATGCTGAGCAAGTACACCTCGATCCTCTACCTGATGGCGCTGCTGCTCTTTATGCTGCTGCGCCGTCGGGACCTTTTCCTCTCCTGGCACACCTGGATGGCCATCGGGGTCGCCTTGTTCGTCGTCTCCCCGATGCTGTGGTGGAACTACGCTCACGACTGGATCAGCTTCCTCTTCCAGCTGCACCACGGCGGGGCGAAAGAGCATATCACGTGGAACTGGGCGGGTGAACTGATCGGGTCACAGTTTGCCGTGTTCACCCCGGTCTTTGCCGGGGTGCTCTTCTACTTCCTGGGCAAAGAGAGGCTCTTCGTCCAAAACGACGCCCTCTTCTTCCTTGCCCTGATGACCGTCACCCCGCTGCTCTTTTTCCTCTATAAATCGCTCCATATGCATATCGAGCTAAACTATACCGCGCCCGCCTATATCAGCGCGACGGTGCTGACCGCCTACATCCTCTCGGTGCGCGGCATGAACCGGACCTTCTACACCGGGCTCGCCGTCGCCCTGACGCTGAGCCTCGTCGCCCGCGCGGGACTGCTCTTCTGGCTGCCCGTCGTGCAGGACAGGATGTACGGCAACAAGGAGGCCGTCGCCATGCTCGAACGCCACCGCGACGCAGACGACGCCCTCTACGCCAACCACCTGGCCATCGCGGCCCTCGTCACCTACTACACTCCCGACCATGCCCCGGTACGCATCCCGACGCCGACCCGCTACAGCCAGTACGACATGTGGGACGACAACGCCCCCTACGGCGAGGGGCTCTACCTCGCCCCCGAGGACAAAGCGGCGGTCCTCGCAGAACGCTTTGAGCATGTAGCGCTGCTCGACACCCTCACCGTCCAGCGGGGCCTCAAACGCACCAAGACCTACTACCTCTACCGGGTTTCGGGCAGCCGCTAAACGGGCCTTTACGCTTCTTTGGTTAAAATTAGCACACTTTTGCAAAGGATGTCGATGGAACACCTCAAAACCGCCGTCAAGCTCGTCGTTACCGTCGTCATTTTCTACTTTCTGCTCACCTTCATCGACGTGGGCCAGCTCATTGCGATCCTCGCCAAGTCCCACGGCGGCTACATCCTGATCGCCTTTGCGGCACAGATGGCGAGCACCTTCCTCGCCGCGTATCGCTGGCGGCTCATCATGAAGGAACTCGGGTTCAAAGAAAAAGTCTCTTTCTACGTACAGAGCTACTTCAAAGGCACCTTCTTCAACCAGGTGCTGCCCGGCAGCATCGGCGGCGACGCGACGCGGATGATCAACCTCGTCCAGAAAGGGTACGAGAAAAAAGAGGCCTTCTACGGCATCTTCGTCGACCGGGTCGTCGGCCTCGTCGGGCTGCTGGTGCTGAACCTCGTCTCAAACGTGCTCTTTTACGACACCTTCCCGCAGTGGCTCTTCAACCTGATCAACCTGATCACCCTCGGCGGGATCGCGGGCTTTTTGCTGATGCTCAACCTCGACAAGTTCACCTTCCTTGCCAACCTCAAGGGGCTTGACCTCTTCCACCGGCTGGGCCTGCGGATGGCGCGGCTTTACCACTCCAGGCTGCTGCTGCTCAAGCATATCGCCATCTCGGTCGTCGTCCACCTCTTTACCGTGATCGCGATCTATTTCCTCGCACTCAGCGTCGACGTCTGGACGGGGCTGGGGATCTTCCTCGTCGCCGTACCGCCGGTCTTCCTGCTCACCATCGTGCCGATCTCCCTCGCCGGCTGGGGGGTCCGCGAAGGCGCCATGGTTGGGATCCTGATGCTCGTGGGTCTTGCGAAGGCGAAGATCCTCGCCATCTCCATCCTCTACGGGATCCTGCTCATTCTCACGGCACTGCCGGGGGCGTGGTTCTGGAACCGCGCCAAACACACCCCTTCACTAAAGGAAAATGCATGAATGTCGATACGATGCGTGCCATCGACCGCTATGCGGGCATCCCTCTTACCTTTCTGGGTACACTGCTGACGAAAACGGCGGGGCTGTTTCGCTCCGCCCCCTACCAAAAACCCCGCAACGTTCTGCTCGTCGAACTCTCGGAGATGGGCAGCGCCATCCTCGTCGACCCAGCGATGCGCAAGCTGAAGTCACAGATCGACGGCGAACTCTACTTCGTCATCTTCAGCAAGAACAAGGTCTCCCTGCAGCTGCTGAACACCGTCAAAGAGGAGAACATCTTCACCATCGACGAAGGCGGTATGGTCCCGCTGGCGCTCTCGACGCTGCGCTTCTTCCAATGGTGCCGCGAAAAGCAGATCGACTCCGTCATCGACCTGGAGCTCTTCTCCCGCTTTACCGCGCTTTTGACCGGTTTTTCGGGTGCCGTAAACCGTGTCGGTTTCCACAGCTTCCATAACGAGGGACTTTACCGCGGCGACTTCCTGACCCGCAAGGTCGCCTACAACCCCCACCAGCACATCGCCAAGAACTTCATCGCCCTTGTCGACGCGCTCATGAGCCGCGAACAGCAGCTCCCTTTCACCAAGCGCATTATCGACGACAGCGAAATCGCCATCGCCAAAGCGGAGGTGACCGAGACGCAGAAACGCGAAGTCCTCGAGATCATCGCCGAGAAGTACTCCGGTTTCGACCCGGAGACGAACCCCGTCATTCTCGTCAACTCCAACGCCTCGGACCTGCTGCCGCAGCGCCGCTGGGACCGTGAGAACTACTGCGAGGTGATCAAGAAGGTCCTTGCCTACAACGACAAGGCGATCGTCCTGCTGACCGGTGCACCCGCAGAGTTTGACGGGGTGCAGGCCCTGGCCGACTGTGTCAATGACCCACGCTGTATCAACTTCGCCGGCGGCGTCAAGTTCCTGCAATTGCCGCACCTCTACAGCGTCTGCGCCTTCATGCTGACCAACGACTCCGGCCCGGCCCACTTCGCCTCTATTACCGACATGCACACCTTCGTCATCTTCGGCCCGGAGACCCC
>JACXUG010000050.1 GCA_014764065.1 Campylobacterales bacterium | reverse complement strand
GATAACCGTCCTGCTCTTTTTATACACGGGCAATGTCTTCACCCTGATCTGGGCGAAGTTCTCCACCTACTTCTACCGCGGCGTCGACGAGAGCGGCGGTCTGCGGTTTTACGAAGTGGCCCAGACCGTGCGCGAGGCGGGGAGAATCCCGTTCGAGATGATGGCCAACCGCATCAGCGGTTCCGTCGCGGCTGTCCTGGCGGCACTGGCGGGATATATCGTCCTGGTGGTGCGCCACCGCGGGTTCATTCTGGCACTGCCGCTGATCGGGATCGGCATATTTTCATTGTGGGGCGGTCTGCGTTTTACCGTCTATGCGGTTCCGGTAGCGGCGATCAGCGTCGTCTACCTCTTTTACATGCTGACATTTCAGTTGGCCAACCACTGGGCACGCTACGGGGCGGTGGCCGCACTGACGGGATTGGTGCTTTACCCGAATATTACGCATATTCTCGGCTATAAGGTCCCGACGGTTTTCAGCGTACCCGAAGTGCAGGCGCTGGATAAGCTCTCAAAAACGGGCAGTCCGAAAGATTATGTCCTGACCTGGTGGGACTACGGCTACCCGATCTGGTTTTACGGGGACAAAAACACGCTGATTGACGGCGGAAAACACAACCATGACAACTTTATTGTTTCGCAGATGCTGTGCAGTGAATCGCAGCTTGAAGCGGCCCGGCTGGGGCGCCTGGCCGTTGAGGCCTATGTCGCCGCCGACTATAAAAAACCGGCGGCGGATATTCTGTTTCGCAACAACCAGCCCGATCAGGTAGAACCCAACGCCTTCCTGGAATCCCTCCGCTACGGCGACATCACGCTGCCTGAAAGCACACGCGATATTTTCGTCTACCTGCCGCTGCGCATGCTCGACATCTTCCCAACCGTCTGCATCTTCAGCAATCTTGATCTTAACTCCGGACAGCGTTATGCCCCTCCGTTCTTATATGTAACGTCGCAATTTCAGGAACGGCAGGGGGTGCTGCTTCTCGGTAACGGGATCACCCTGGACCAGCGCCGCGGTATCATCAGTGCCGGTGGACAAGAAGTCTCCCTAAAAGCCTTCTACACGACCCGCCTTTCGGCCAACGGAGACGTAGAGGTCAAATCGCAGCTGGTCAAAATGGACGGTACCCTTTCACTGGTCTATATGGCATCGTACGGCCGGATGCTGCTGCTTGACGATGCGGTATTGAATTCCAACTATATTCAGATGTTTGTGTTGGGGCGCTATGACCCGGCCCTCTTTGAGCCGGTCGAGATGTCGCCGTATGTAAAGATATTCAGGGTTAAAAACTGACCGATGTACCGTCGTTTCCTCAAGCCGTTGCTTGACCGCATTGGAGCGGTGGCACTGCTGCTGCTGTTTTCGCCATTGTTGGCCGTCGCTTTGGCGGCGGTGTATATTTCACTCGGACGCCCGCTCTTCTTTACCCAGCGCCGTCCCGGGCTCGGCGGAAGGCTTTTCACGATCTACAAGCTTCGGACAATGGATGCGCGGCGTGACGCGGAGGGAAATTTTCTGCCTGACAACCAGCGGCTTCGCGGTGTGGGGAGGGTGATCCGGTCGCTGAGTCTGGATGAGCTGCCGCAGCTGTACAACGTCTTGCGCGGGGAGATGAGTTTCATCGGCCCCCGCCCGTTGCTTGTGGAGTATCTTCCGCTGTATAATGAGGAGCAGAAGCGCCGGCATGACGTCAAACCGGGGATAACGGGCTGGGCCCAGGTCAACGGGCGCAATGCGATCAGCTGGAAAGAGAAGTTCGCTTACGATGTCTGGTATACCGATCATCTGTCTTGGTGGCTTGACCTCAGGATCGCCCTCCTGACGATCAAAAAAGTGTTTATCCGCGAAGGCATCAATGCCGAGGGACATGTGACGGTGGAGAAGTTCAATGGAAGCAACTAAGCGCATCGGTATCTACGGGGTCGGGGGACATGGTCGGGTCGTGGCCCAGATCGCACGGGCATGCGGCTACAGCGAAATCCTCTGGATCGACGATGCGGTGAAAGAGGGCGCCTGCGATTTTGATACGTTCAAAACGGCATATGCAGAGATCCCCGTCGCCCTCGGTGTCGGGAACAATGCGGCCCGCCAGCGCGTTTTCGAAAAGTTGGCAACCATCGGGTCGGAACCCTTGACGCTTATCCACCCCTCAGCGGTCATCGCAGCGGATGCGGCTATCGGGGGCGGCAGCGTGATTATGCCGCTGGCCGTTGTCAACACCGGTGCAACGATCGGGGAAGGGGTTATCATCAATTCCGGCGCCGTCGTCGAGCACGACTGCCATGTCGGAGATTTTGCACACCTGAGTCCGAACGTTGCGCTGGCAGGTGCGGTGAGCGTCGGCCTGCGGACGCATGTGGGAATAGGAAGCAGTGTCGTGCAGGGCGTGAGCATCGGCAGTGATGCCGTTATTGCCGCGGGATCGGCCGTTATCGTCTCGCTCCCGGACGGTGTGATGGCCGCCGGCGTCCCCGCCGTGATCAAAAAGGAGCTGAAACAATGAGCGGACGTCTTTTCCTCTCCCCGCCGCATATGACCGGCAACGAACAGCGCTACATCGCCGAGGTGTTCGAGAGCAACTATATCGCGCCGCTCGGGCCGATGGTGACGCGCTTTGAGCAGGCGGTATGCGACTACACACAGGCCCCCTATGCGCTGGGGACGTCCAGCGGGACGGCGGCGCTGCATCTGGCACTGCGGGTCAGCGGTATCGGGGAAGGCGATATCGTCCTGGCATCGTCGTTCACCTTTATCGGTTCCGTTGCCGCCATCCTCTACCAGCGGGCAACGCCCCTGTTTATCGATTCGGACATGGCGAGCTGGAACCTTTCGCCCGAACTGCTCGAGAACGCGATAGGGCGTTCCCCGAAACCGCCGAAGGCCCTGATCGTGACCCATCTCTATGGTCAGAGTGCGCAGATGCGGCAAATCATGGCCATCTGCCGTCGGCACGGCATCGTCGTGATCGAGGATGCGGCCGAGAGCCTCGGGGCGACCCTGGACGGCGTCCATACGGGCACCTGGGGCGATTTCGGCGTCTACTCCTTCAACGGGAACAAGATCCTCTCCACCTCCGGCGGCGGGATGCTTGTCGCCAAAAGTGAGGCGGCGATCAAAAAGGCGATGTTCTACGCGACGCAGGCGAAAGAGCCGACGCCGTGGTATGAGCACAAAGAGCTGGGGTACAACTACCGTATGAGCAACGTGCTCGCAGCCATCGGCGTGGCGCAGATGGAGGTGCTTTCCGAGCGGGTTGCACAGCGGCGTCAGATCTTTGAGTGGTACCGCGAAGCCCTGGGGAAGATCGACGAGATCGCCTTTATGCCGGAACTCCCGGGAGCCCACGGGAACCGCTGGCTGACGACGCTGACCTTCAGCCGCACCGATCCCGAGCGGGTCCGTACGGCGCTTGAAGCCCAGGATATCGAAAGCCGGCCCCTCTGGAAACCGATGCACACGCAGCCCCTGTTTTCCGGGGCGGACGCGGTGACGGACGGTGTAAGTGAACATCTGTTCTTGCGCGGTCTCTGTCTGCCAAGCGGCACCCAGATGGGCCGTGAGGACGTTGTCAGGGTTTGCGAAATCATCCAAAAGGCCGTGGTGTGACCGGTCTGCTGCGGCCCACGTCCGGCAAACGGATCGCTTTCTTTCTGCTGCTGGATATGCTCCTCTCCCTGGGCACTCTGTACGGTGCCTATGCACTGCGCTTCAACTTTGACATTCCGCTGCGCTTCTTTGTGTCCTTTGATACGGTTTTCCTCTATCTGGTCGGTATCAAGATCGCCGCATTTTTCCTTTTCAGGATCTACTTCATCGTCTGGCGTTATGTCGGTTTTTCGGAGGCGAAGAATATCGTCAAGGCCCATGTGGCAGCCTATGCGGTTTTTACGGTTGTTTACCTTCTCTTCCCGGGAGTATTCGATCCGTTTCCCCGCAGCGTCATCATCATTGATTTTTTCCTCTCTCTCTTCGCTATCGGTGCGCTGCGGATCTCAAAACGGTTGATGACGGAGCAGGGATACGCCTCGAGACAGCAGCCGGCGCTGCTGCTGGGGGTCAATCCGAAAACGGCTTCGATCATCCGGAGTGCGCAGGAGGGGGATATCCCCTATTACCCCTCTGCCGTCGTCGAGCTGTCGGAGGATAACCGCAGCGCCGTGGGAACCTACATCAGCAATATCAGGGTGTACGGGGAGGAGATGCTGGAGACCCTGATCGACGAACGCGGGATCGCCGCGGCCATCGTGACGAGCAGCCTGGCCCAGCCCGAACTGCAGGCGCTTTACCGGCGCCTGAGCGAAGCGGGCGTGACGGAGGTCAAGCGTGTCCGGCTGCTGGGCGGCCAGTATGACAAGCTCGAGGATCTCTCCATCGAAGAGCTCCTCGCCCGCCACCCGAAGGACCTGGACAAAGCGGTTATCGCCTCTTTTGTGAAAGGCAAACGAGTGTTCATTACCGGGGCAGGGGGCAGTATCGGCAGTGAGATCGCCCGTCAGTGCAGCCGGTTCGGGGCGGCGGCCCTGGCACTGGTCGACCACAGTGAATTTAACCTTTACAGCGTCGGCGAGGAGATACCGGGGGCGGAGCTGGAGATGTTCAGTGTGACCGATCGGTATATACTGGATGCAAAGATGGCGGCCTTCAAACCCGATATCGTCATCCATGCAGCGGCCTACAAGCATGTTCCCCTCTGTGAAGCCAACAAAGAGACGGCCGTGCGCAATAACGTGCTGGGAACGAAGAACGTGATCGATGCGAGTATCGCAGCCGGGGTGGAGAAGGTGGTCATCATCTCGACGGACAAGGCCGTCCGCCCAACCAATGTCATGGGAGCGACGAAGCGGGTGGCGGAGCTTTATTCGGGCAACGTCGAGAGCGGCGGCACGGAGATCGTTGCGGTACGCTTCGGCAATGTGCTGGGCTCCAGCGGCAGCGTCATCCCGAAGTTCAAACGCCAGATCGAAGCGGGCGGACCGGTGACGGTAACCCACCCGGAGATGACGCGCTACTTCATGCTGATCCCCGAGGCGTGCCAGCTGGTGCTGCAGGCGGCCGCCATCGCCAAAGGGGGTGAGCTCTTTATCCTTGACATGGGTGAACCGGTGAAGATCATTGATCTGGCGCGCCAGATGATACGGCTCTACGGCAAAGAGGATGAGGTCGGGATCGAACTGTGCGGTCTGCGGCCGGGCGAGAAGCTCTACGAAGAGCTGCTCATCGACGAGACGGAGAAGAAGACTCAGTACAGCTCCATCTTTATCGCCGGCAAAACGGAGTACTCTATCGACGCGCTTGCAAAAGATATCGACATGCTTCTAAGTGCGGATGACAAAGTCGCTGCGCTCAAAAAGATCGTTCCGGAGTTTGATCATAGGCCTTAAAAGGCAATGCAAGCGAAGGAGTAAATCCTGAGACGTATAAGCCCTAAAGGGGCGTGTGAGTGAAGAAGTTGGTTTGAAGTGGCTGCGCGCTGCTGACGAACGGGACGTCAGTCCAGTTCCGTCTTCAGTACCGCGCCGTTTGAGGCGTTGGAGACCAGCAGGCTGTAGCGCTTGAGCCACTTGGAGCCGATAGCCTTCTTGTGCGCTTTGAAATGCAGGCGGCGGCGTTCGAGTTCCTCGCCGGCGACGTTGAGCTGCAGCAGGTGGGTGTCAACGTCGAGTTCGATCTCGTCGCCGTCCTCGATCAGGCCGATGAGGCCCCCTTCGGCCGCTTCGGGGCTAACGTGGCCGATGGAAGCGCCGCGGGTCGCACCCGAGAAACGGCCGTCGGTAATGAGCGCGACGCTTTCGCCGAGGCCCATTCCCATGATCAGCGACGTCGGGGCGAGCATCTCCTGCATCCCCGGCCCGCCTTTGGGGCCTTCGTAGCGGATGACGACGACGTTGCCCGGCTTGACCTTGTGGCCGATGATCCCGGCGATCGCCTCCTGCTGCGAGTTGAAGCAGACGGCCGTTCCCTTGAACTGGCGCATGCTCGGCGCGATACCGGCCGTTTTGACGACGGCGCCCTCTTCGGCAAGGTTGCCGAAGAGGATGGAGAGGCCGCCGACCGGGGAGTAGGCGTTTTCATTGGTGTGGATGACGTTGGTATCCTTGATCTCGGCATCGGCGATGCGTTCGCCGATCGTCTCGCCCGTGACCGTCGGGTTGTCCAGGTGCAGCAGCCCGCCGCGGCGGCTGACCTCTTTCATGACGGCGTTGACGCCGCCGGCACGGCCGATGTCCTCCATGTGGACCGTTCCGAGGGACGGGGAGATTTTCGCGATGTGCGAGACGTTTTTCGCGATCTCGTTGATCTTGGTGATGTCGAAGTCGACCTCGGCCTCTTTGGCGATCGCGAGCATGTGAAGGACCGTATTGCTTGAACCACCCATTGCCATGTCGACGACGAAGGCGTTGTGGATCGCTTTTTCGTTGAGGATGTTGCGCAGGTTGTATTTCGGGTCATCCGCCTTGGCCATTTCGACGATGCGTTTCGCCGCCTGCTTGACCATCTCGATACGCTCCGGCGTCATCGCAAGGAGCGTTCCGTTGCCCGGCAGGGCGATGCCCATCGCTTCGCAGAGGGTGTTCATGGAGTTCGCGGTGAACATCCCCGAACAGGAGCCGCCCGACGGGCAGGCTTCGCATTCGATCTCGTAGAGCTCTTCGTCGCTCATATTGCCTTCGGCATGCTGGCCGACGGCCTCGAATGCGGTCGCGAGGTCGATCGGCGTGCCGTCTTTCTTGTGGCCGGCCGCCATCGGGCCGCCGGAGACGAAAACGGTCGGGACGTTGACGCGCAGGGCTCCCATGATCATCCCCGGGACGATCTTGTCGCAGTTGGGGATACAGATGAGCGCGTCGAGCTTGTGGGCGTTCATGACCGTTTCGATACTGTCGGCGATCAGTTCGCGGCTGGGCAGGGAGTAGAGCATCCCGTCGTGGCCCATGGCGATCCCGTCGTCGACGCCGATGGTGTTGAACTCGAAGGGGACGCCGCCCGCTTCGCGGATCGCTTCTTTGGCGATACGGCCGTACTCTTGCAGGAAGAAGTGTCCCGGGATGATGTCGATGTGGCTGTTGGCGACCCCGATAAACGGTTTGTCGAAATCCTCGTCTTTGAGGCCGGTCGCTCTGAAAAGACTCCGGTGCGGGGTGCGGTCGAAGCCGCGTTTGACTGTATCGCTGCGCATAGGTCAGGTCCTTCTATATTTATATAAAATGCATATTTTCGAGATTATAACGAAGTTTTCGCAAAAAACGGCGAAAAGCTCTTGACATTGGAAGCGGATTTCCCTATAATTTCGGTCCACAACAACAGATGCGGGAATAGCTCAGTGGTAGAGCACAACCTTGCCAAGGTTGGGGTCGCGAGTTCGAACCTCGTTTCCCGCTCCATTTTTATTCATTTAAACACCCCAACTGAAACTTCTTAGACTTCAAAGAAGAGGTTTGAGTTGGGGTTTTTTTTGGTGTCTTGAGCCCGGATGGCGAAATTGGTAGACGCAAGGGACTTAAAATCCCTCGATCATTGCGATCGTGCCGGTTCGATCCCGGCTCCGGGCACCACCGGTGGCGCCATAGCCAAGTGGTAAGGCATGGGTTTGCAAAACCTTGATCCCCGGTTCGAGTCCGGGTGGCGCCTCCACCAAAACTCCGTCTTTTTATGGACAGATGGCAGAGCTGGTTGAATGCACCGGTCTTGAAAACCGGCGAGGGTCATACCTCCCAGGGTTCGAATCCCTGTCTGTCCGCCACCCTTTTCACTTTTTAATCATTCAGACAAACAATCGATATGCTCGAAACGAATTTACATAGCTTATTTATTTGAGAAAACATAACACCCTTCCCATATATCTCACAAATGTTTCTACTTGGGTTCTTTAATATTATTAACTATTATGTTGTATTGTAATATGAGAGTGTTTTGGGAATAGCGTCGTGTCGCTACGGGTGTTTACCGGCCCTCATGTACAATCTGAGTAGATAGTTTTTGTAAAAAGGGGTTCTGTGCGGCAGAATATATTCCATCGGCTAATGATGGGCAGCAGTATAATGATGCTCGGGCTGATATTGCTGTTTTGCGGTTGTGGGACGAGCACCTGCTCGGGAACGGCGACGGATGATCCTGTGACTCCGAGCGATACGACGGCACATGGAGACGTTCTCTACCCTTATCAGTGGCACTTGGAAAACACCGGACAGGATGCAGGTACCATTTATGGCGGTAGTGGCATACCGGGGAGTGATATCAATGTCGTTCCGGTTTGGGAGTCTTACGCGGGCCGCCGGAATATTTATGTGGGGATTGTTGATACGGGAGTCCAGGCAATCCACCCCGATCTGGTTGCAAACCTTGACCTTTCAAGAAGTTACCGATACTCCGACGGTGCTAGTGATCCTACACCCGATGCTGATCAGCTGGCATCGGATCCTTACGACTCTGCTCACGGGACAGCATGTGCAGGTTTGATCGCTGCTTCTGGGTGGAATGACATTGGGGTACGGGGAGTGGCTCCCCTTGTGAAATTGGTAGGCTATAATGTATTCTCGCTTCCGACGGATGCAAACTTTGCCGATGCTCTGAACAGGGAAATAGATATCTCCTCGAACAGCTGGGGATATGGATCGGAACGCCTGGTCCCCGACCCGACGCTTATTGCTTCGGTTCAGACGGCAACGGAAACAGGCAGGGATGGGAAAGGAACCGTCATTGTCTTTACAGCAGGAAATGACCGCAACTACAAAGGATATAAAGACAAAAACAACAATACCCTTCACATTGGTAATGCTAACAATGCCGAGATTTTGAACAACCCATACGTTCTTACCGTTACAGCGATCAATGCGGATGGCAAATACTCTTCTTACGCCAATTATGGTGCCAATATTCTTGTGTCGGCGCCTGGCGGTGAGTATGGCATAAATGAACCCGCTATCGTGACGACTGATTATACGGGGTTGACGTATGGTCTGGATTCTACCGGCTTTGCGAACAGATATCGCGGCGGTTACCGTTTTGATGTACCGGGAAATGAGAATGGAGACTATACCAACTATATGAACGGGACGTCAGCGGCAACGCCAATCGTCAGCGGCATCGTCGCGTTGATGCTCACTGCGAATCCTGCACTCACGTACCGTGATGTGGGTTACATCTTGGCGACGACGGCAAAGAAGATCGATCCGAGCGACGGCGACTGGACGACCAACGGTGCGGGTTATCCGGTCAACCACAACTACGGTTTCGGTCTCGTGGACGCAGATGCCGCCGTTGCCGCAGCCGAAAGCTTTACGTCGCTGGGAGCGGAAACGGTGCTGGCGAAACGGACGAATAATGCGGCCCAAGCTATTCCGGATAATAACACGTTGGGAGTGGCATCGACGCTCAATGAGACACAATCTTTGTCTGTAGAGCATGTTGACGTTTGGGTGACGATCTCGCACGCGCGTCCGGGAGACCTCGATATCGTACTCCTATCGCCGCAGGGTACGGAGAGCCATCTGGCATACGGCGGTCAGTATTATCTAGAGGGAAGTTATTCCAACTGGCGTTTCTCCACCGTCCGCTGCCTTGACGAGAATGCATCAGGACCATGGACGTTAAATGTGAAAGATCTTCGGACCGGCACGACCGGGACCCTGAACAGCTGGTCACTGCAGATCCGGGGGCATTAAGGAGTGGATAAGATGATACGAATGATTGGACTGGCCGCATGGTTAGTAGTGGGAGCGGCTTTTGCGGCGGATGCCCCGATGATGACCAAACAGGTGCTGGAGACGAAAAAATTCGCGATGGTTTTTTACCGTGCCGAGGATGAAATGGCACTCCTCCCCGCCGCCGGTGCATCGGCCAGGCGGGTTGTAGCAGCCACTCCGGCAGAGGTGGCGGCGAAGAGGGCTGTTTCCGGCTCCGAATACCGGCGGGTGTTTTATACCTCTGAACGCCGGAGCGAACGCAACCGCTTTATTGCGACGGGGAATTTCCTCATCCGTCTGCAGCCGGACGTCAAGCCCGAATCCTTTGCTGCGGCACAGAAGTTGACCCTGCTGCAGGCCGTGAACCCATCGGCGAGAATCTACCTCTTTGCTCCCGCCGGAGCCGAAGGGGTGATCGCGCACTCCAACCGCCTCAATGCGCTCCCAGAGGTCGATTACGCAGAACCGGAGTGGATCAAGCCGGTGCTGCTGCGGTGAGCGTTTTGTGTCCCACAGGCGGGGGGATTCTCACTGGTATAACCTGCTATAATGCGCCCCATGTTTAAAAACTTCCGCAAATACCTCTACATGATCTGGCTCGGGAAAAAGTTCATCCCTATTTTTCGCCATGTCTATCTGGACACGCAGCTGGATGAACATGACCGTTATCACGCCCTCTCCATAGAGCGTCAGAACTATTCGCTCAGCGTATTGGAATATCTCAACGTCGTACCGGTGATGCACGGCAATCTGCCCGAGGCAAACCGGGTGCTCTATATCGCCAACCACCGCAGCCTGCTCGATATCATCAGCATCGAATCGCTCTTTTCGACACGACAGAAGGCGGGGATGTGGATCGCCAAGCAGACGCTTCTGGACAACAGGATTTACGGCAAGTTTTTTGAGTACAGCGGCTGCATCGCGGTCGACCTCAAAGCGGGGAAGGGGATGCTCGCCTTCTTTAAAAAGATCAAGTACATTTTCCAGGTCGCCCCGGATCTCAACCTCTTTATGTTCCCCGAGGGGGAGCGTTTCGGCGGCGAGGGGGTAGGGCCGTTCCAGCCGGGCGCGGAGAAGATCGCCAAGGCGAATAAGATGCAGATCGTTCCGATCTATATCGACGACCAGCTGGAAAAAGTCTACCAGGCTTCCCCGTTCAAACAGCCCTATGAAGTGCATATCCATATCGGCGAACCGATGTCGCCTGAAAACATCGAGACTCAATACCATGCATTTATGGAAGGCGCGCGCAAAAATTAATACGGCGCAACCGCAACCCTGCTTTTTCGTACCCCTCTTGCCATTTGATCCGTGTTACAAAGCATCCTTATGAACGGAACCGTAGGGGGGGAGCGATGAATGGGTGATCCGCTGTTCAGTTATGCAGCAAAAACCGGGGCATTGAAAAGTGATGCCAAGCTCGGCGGCAGTGTCAATGCTTATGTACGACAGGCGCAATCTATTCGAGAGGATGGTCTGAGAGTAGAGCAGTCTGGAATAGCACAGGAGCGGAACGCCTATCTCGGAGAGCTCCGTAGCCTGCAGAAAACAGACGACCGCCCGATGGTGGACGTTAAAAGGGAAGTACTTTCCGCACAAAAAAGCCGGGGATACGAAGCGTGTCCACGGAACCGGCGGTCATGCGCGATGACTTCCGACTGCGCGACACGCTTGTCGCTTTTTATACGCAGAAGCGGTTGGAGGGGAAATTGGCCTTTATGGACGCTTTGGCACGAGACAGCAGAAGAGACATCCGCTATGCCAAAGACGGCCCCGATATGCCTATCTGCTCCCGCATTATCATGCTGGATTTCCTCATTCCGCGATACGGCAATAATCCGAAAGGGGTCATGCGGGCATACGGAAAGTAGGCGGAGGTTTAAAACAGCGTAGGCTGCAGGGCTTTGAGGCGAAAGCTTCGGCGGTGGACGGCGCTGTAGCCGTGGGTCCTGATCGCTTCGATGTGCGCCGCCGAACCGTACCCCTTGTGTTTTTCAAAACCGTACTGTGGGTAGCTGTCGGCCAGGGTGACCATCTCCCGGTCGCGGGTGACCTTGGCGAGAATGGAGGCCGCGCTCACTTCGGGGACGTCGGCGTCGGCTTTGATCTGGGTGCGGAGGCCCTTGACACCGAACGTCGAGTTGCCGTCGAAGAGGTAGTCGGCTTCGCCCAGCGTCCGCATGATCTCC
>JACXUG010000117.1 GCA_014764065.1 Campylobacterales bacterium | reverse complement strand
ACAAGCTTATCCCGCTCATCCCAAACAACAAGATCATCGTGGCCGAGAGCGGCATCTACGAGCACGGCCAGCTCGAAGATCTCGGCAAGGCGGGTGTGGATGCCTTCCTTGTCGGTGAGTCCCTGATGCGTCAGGACGACGTCGAAAGCGCGCTGCGCTGCCTCAAAACAGGCGAAGAGTGCCCGCAGTAAGGGGCGTTATTTCAGCAGCTTCTTGACGCATTCGCTGATGCGTTTGCCGTCGGCCTGGCCGGCGAGTTCTTTGCCGGCCATTCCCATGACCTTGCCCATGTCCTTCATGGATGCCGCACCGGTCTGTGCGATGATCGCCTTGAGGGCGCTTTCGAGTGCGGCATCATCGAGCTGTGCCGGCAGGTAGACTTCGAAGACGGCGATTTCCGCCATCTCTTTGTCGTACAGTTCGTCGCGGCCCGCCGCTTTGTACTGGCTTGCGGCGTCGTTGCGCTGTTTGATCTGTTTCTGGATGATGGCGATGACGTCGTCGTCGCTGAGCTCTTTGCGTTCGTCCACTTCGACCTGTTTCATGGCGCTGCTGAGGAGTCTGAGGGCGTCGCGGCGTTCGACGTCCTTGGCTTTCATCGCCTCTTTGATATCGTTGTTGATCTGTTCTCTCAGGCTCATGGATTTCCTTTTGCTTTTAATGGCGACATTATACCTGCCTTAGATAAGCCTAAAAGAAGCGGCCTTCCAACACGGCTTTTCATATTATTAACCCTTATGATATAAAATGCTTGGATAAGAGTGAAAAGGAGTTCTGTGAAACTTTTCAAAAAAGAATATATGAATATCTACGTCGTCACGGCGGCGCTCGTCGCGGCCTTTGCCTTTATGGCGATCAGCACGTGGGACATCATCGGGGAGGTGAACGAACAGACCAGCGCAGACCTGGCGATCGACCGCCAGGTCGATGCCTGCTGGGACAAGAACAACCTCGACGAGTAGTTCAGGCTTTCGTACGGCTGAGCATCAGGGTGCCGAGTAGTACGCTGAGGGCACCGAGAAAGACGATGGTGTACCCGGTCGGCAGGTCGAACGCGTAGGAGGTGGCGATCGCCGCGACGCTGAAGGAGCAGCCGAAGATGAAGGCGAAACGCAGCGGCGGGAAACGCTTCTGCATGGAGGCCATGAAGACCGGTGCGATCAGCAGGGTAAAGACGACGAGCACGCCGGCGAGCTGTACCGAAGAGGTAACGGTGACGGCGAGCATCACAAAGAAAAGCAGCTCCTGCATGAAGCCTGTCAGGCGCGGGTAGAGCTGCCAGATCAGGAGACCCAGCAGGGCATAGATGCCGCTGCTGTAAAGCACGTGTTCCAACGGTGTGAACAGGATGTCGCTTGCTAGCAGCGCCTTGAAGTGTTCCATCCCCTCGGCGGAGTTGGCCAGGACCATCATGACCCCGCTGGCCCCCAGCACGTAAAGAATCCCGATAAAGGCCTCCAGGTGGAGGTTCCTATGGGATGCATAAGCGATAAGCACCGCACTGAATAGGGCACTCCCGAGGGTGAGCACATAGAGATACTCTCCGTGGAAAAAGCCGAGGCTGACGGCACTGCCCAGCGCCGCGAACTGGGCGATGGCGAGATCGGTGAAGATGATGCCACGCTCGAGGACCCCTTTGCCGAACCAGGCGTGGATCATCACGAGCACGAAGAGGAGCAGCAGCGGTGGCAGAAAGATCTCAAGCATGCGCCACGGCATCCGTCAGATGGTCAAACAGGGCGCTCAGGGTGTTGACGGACTCCAGTGCACCGAGGTCATGCGGCATCAAAACGATCTTGATCCCGGTCTTGTCGCGGATGTATTCCGCCGTTTTCGTCGAGTGATAGACGTCATGCAGGATGCAGCAGGGGTGCTCGGCGCGGATCAGCTCGATGACTTCGAGGGTGTGGCGCGGGGAGGGCGGGATTCCCGGTAGCGGTTCGATCGTTGCGATGTTCTCCAAACCGTAGGCCTTGTTGAAGTAGGCGAGGTTGTCGTGGAACTGCACGACCTTCATCCCTTTTTTCGGTGCCATGACCTTCGCCCAGCGCTCGAGGTTTTTCCCCCATTTCAGAGTGAAATCCGCGAGATTTTTTTCATAAATGCCTCTGTGCTCCGCGTCGATCGATGCCAGAAAATCCGCGATCCTCTTGGCCAAAATCGGGATGTTGTTCGGATCGAGGTGGAAATGGGGGTTGCCGGCCGGATGGATATCCCCGTTGGCCCGGTCAACCTCGCTTGGTTTGTCGATAAGCTCGATGCTCTGCGCCAGGTTCAGAAAGGTCGGCGCGGAGGGATTGACCTTGGGATTGTTGCCGCGGCGGATCAGCGGCGGAAGCCAGCCGATTTCCAGCTGGCCGCCGTTCATGATCAGCGCATCGGCCCGGCGCATCTTGGCGATCAGCGAGGGGCGGGGGATGACGAAATGGGGGTCCCAGTTCCCTTTGGCCAGCACGACGGTCGTGACATGGTCACCGCCGACAGCTTTGGTCAGTGCCCCGATGTAGGGGTAGCTGACGGCGATGTTCAGGTGTGCCGACAGCGCGGCCGGCAGGAGAAGGAAAAAAAACAGTTTTTTCATAGTGCACCCATTGATAGTGATTGCACCCCCTCACAAAGAAGAGTGCGTGCGGGCTTCCGCCGAGGGAAACCGGTGTATCAATACCGCGGCAGGGCGTCTAACCCTCCCGTGTATCTATGACGGATCAGAAGTCGTGCGCCGCGTGCGCCCCGATGGCAATATTGGCCTGCAGCATGATCGTATCGACGCTCTGGCGTTCGCCCTCCTCGTTGAAGAGGGCCGTGTTGTGATTATACTGCAGGCGGAAGCGGCTGAACTCGCTGGGGTGGTACTCTACCATCGCGCTGATGCGCTCAAAGCTGTTCTCCATATCCTGGGCAGTGCTGTTTTTCGTGACATCATTTTTATAGATGTTGTCGTAGCGGACGCCGGCGCGCCAGTTCATGTCATAGGCGTAGACGAGCTGGGTGTAGTAGCCAGCCTGCTTTTTGCGCAGGGAAGCTGATCCAAGCGTAGTCGTATTTGTATCAAGCGTATACTTGGTGCCCTTCATGTCGCGCATCATCCATTCGCTCTGCCAGGCCAGAAAGCTGTAGGAGTCGAAGTAGTGTTTGACCGTGAGGTCCGCGCCGTAGAG
>JACXUG010000006.1 GCA_014764065.1 Campylobacterales bacterium | reverse complement strand
TGCGGATAGGTGAAGGTATAAGGCGTCTCCCCGAAACCGATCGTCGAAGCGGTGTAGGTAAGCCCCCATTTGACGCATCCTGAAAATTACTATATAATTTTGTATATAATTAATATTGGATGATATCATGAAGCCGAAAAACGAGATAACCCGTTCGCTCATCGTCGATAAAGAGGTGTGGAACGAAAGCATGAAATATGCGCGTCAGCGTTACAAAATGAGCCTGAGTAAGGTTGTCGAGCATCTGCTCGAAGAGTGGCTGAGCAAGGAGAAGCGCAAGCCGCTCGAGAACGAACGCCAGGAGAAGCTTTTTTAGCGGTAGTGGCGTTCGAAATGCCGGGTCCTACCCTCTGCTTTGAGTAGCTCCAGACGGGCGATGCGCTGCTCGGTCGTCGGGTGGGTGCGGAACAGCTCCCCGAAGGAGACCTGTTTCCCGCTGAAGGGGGAAACGATGAAAAGGTGTGCGTTTTCGGGGGTCGCCCCCCGGACACTGCTGCGGCTGTTGTAGGTTTCGAGTTTACGCAGGGCCCGCTGCAGCCATTCAGGGTGTCCGGTGATCCGTGCGGCACCGGCATCCGCCATAAACTCGCGGGAGCGGCTTATTGTCATCTGGATGACGCTGGCGGCCACCGGCAGCAGCAGCGAGAGGACGATCATAATGATGGGGTTGCGGTCACGGTTGTTGCCAAACATGGCGCCGAACTGCATCATGTTGGCGATCATCGCGATGGCGCCGGCGATGGAGGCCGCCACCGTGGCAATAAGCATATCCCGGTGCTTGACATGGGAGAGTTCGTGGGCCATAACGGCCTCGACCTCTTCGTCGTCGAGCATCCGCAGCAGTCCATCGGTGATGGCGACGGCCGCGTGCTCAGGGTCGCGCCCCGTCGCAAAGGCGTTCGGGGTTGCCTCGTGAATGATGTAGATGGCCGGTACCGGAAGCCCGGCTTTGTGCGCCAGAGAGCTGATGATCCGGTAGAGCCGCGGGTTCTGTTTCGGCGTGACCGGTTCGGCATGGTAGTGCCGCAGGAGCATCTTGTCCGAGTAGAAATAGGCATAAAAGTTCATTCCGCCGGCCAGGAGCAGTCCGATAAGTGCACCGGTCACCCCGCCGAAATAGCCGCCAAGCATGACAAAGAGCACGGCCAGGAACGAAAGTAGCAAAACGGTCTTGACCTGTTCCATCACGCGCCCTCCTCTTCTCCCAGGAGTCCCAGCATCTGCTTGCGGTGGGTTTTACGGGCGTAATCGGCGCCGGTGAGTCCCAGCTTGTCTTTGATGGCGGTGTTCGCACCGTTCGACATCAGCATCTCGACGATCGCTTTACGGTTATAGCAGACCGCGGCCATCAGCGGGGTAAACCCGCTCGTACGCCGGGTTTCATTGACGTCGATCCCCTCGTCGATCATCTTTTGAACCATCATCGGGTTGTTGTAGGTGATGGCGACATCGAAAACGCTCACCCCCTCGTCATCGGCATCGAAAAGGTCCGCGCCCGATGCGACGAGCAGCTCGAGCAGTTCATCGCTGCAGCGCAGCCGGAGGGCCTGCGAGACGACGGATTCGCCGTGCTCGCTCTTTTCATTGACGTCGGCACCCTCTTTCAGATACTTTTTGACTCCCAGGTAATCATCCGACTGTAATAGCGTCGACCAGTTGCTCATTGCTTCAATCCTTTGCGAAAGTATAACACCACAACTTCTAACCCACAGCTTCGGTTTTGCATCAACAATACGGCTTAATACACGCCTTAGAAAATCCTCCCAACGGCACAGATGCAGGGTTATCAGAGCTGGTCTGTGTTAAAATTCTGAAAAAATTCAAGGAACCTGCTCTATGGAAATGATTGAAACTGCAGACGCATTCAAGGCCAAAGTGGCTGACATTCAAAACGGCGAAGGGTACAAGGCGCCGGTCGCCTTCGGTATCTGCCGGGTCGATTTCGGCCAGCTGAACACCGACAAGATCCTGCAGGCGATCTACCCGGTCGTCAACTGGAATGAAAACTTCGGCAGTGCGGCCATCTTCATGGAAGCGCTCGGCGAGAGCGGCTGCCCGGTAGATATCAGCGGCGACGAGGCGATCTGCAAAGTGACCCTGCCGTTCCTCGAGAGCTGTCTGAACGCTTTCACACCCTACGCGGACGAGGCCTACGGCGATGCACACAAGAACATCCAGGTGATCTCGGCGCTGTACAACCAGATCAAAGAGAGCGGTATGCGCGACGGCGAGTTCCGCGTCGTCTTCATCTTCAACGATGCGCCGTGCCAGAGCGTCGAAGCCACCTACCTGAAGCTCTATGCGATATCCCTCGGCAAAGTTGCCCTGCGCAGCATCAACCTGAACGGCGCCTTCGGTGTCCTGCCGAACGTCGCCTGGAGCGACGGCCAGCCGATCGAACTCGACTGGCTTCGTGAAAACGAGATCGAACTCAAATTCTCCGGCCAGTACCCGCATGTTGATTTCGTCGACAAGTTCCCACGCTTCCTGCAGCACATTATCCCGGCGGACAACACCCGTATCCTTGAAACGTCCAAGGTCCGCTTCGGTGCCCAGCTGCATGCCGGTACGACCGTTATGCCGGGGGCAAGTTACATCAACTTCAATGCTGGTACGACGGGTGTGAGCATGGTAGAAGGGCGTATTTCCAGCTCTGCGGTCGTCGGTGACGGCTCCGACGTTGGCGGCGGCGCGTCCATTCTCGGCGTCCTGAGCGGCACCGACGGCAACCCTATTTCCATCGGGAAAAACTGCCTCCTCGGCGCCAACTCCGTCTGCGGCATCCCGCTGGGCGACGGCTGTATCATCGATGCGGGCATCGCGATCCTCGAAGGGACGAAGCTCCTGATCGAATACGAAGAGCTCGAGAAGATCAAAGCAGCCAACCCGGGTGTCGAACTCGAAGGCGACTGGTTCAAAGGGAAGGATCTTGCCGGCCTCAACGGCATTCACTACCGCCAGGACTCCTTTACCGGCGAAATGGTCGCCCTGCGCTCCCGCCGCGAAGTTAAGCTCAACGCCGACCTTCACTAAGCAGCGTACCGCCTCCGCGGTACCTACTCTTCTCCCTCTTCAAACACAAAATTCATACTTTCCACTTTATGCAGCAGTGAATACTCGTCGCTGTAGCCTTCTAGCTCATGCCCGAGGCGCAGGGATGAAATGACGGTCTTCCCGATGATATGCCGGCCGAAATTTCCCTCGTCGTCAACGGTTTTGACGCCCCAGACCGTATGCAGGACTGCCGGCTCGCCGTCGTAGATTCCCAGGTAGAGCAGGATGTGCCCCTTGAGGTAGAGCAGCGTTTCGAAGGGCCTGCCCTCGGCAGCGATCCTGGCCAGTTTCGCGGCGTCGTCAAGGCCTTCGAAGGAGACGACCGTCCCCACCCGGGACTGCTTGTAGGAGTTACGCGGCAACCAGAGACCGAAGGGGGCGAAGATGTCCCGCAGTGTCGAGGAGCAGTCCCGCTCGCCATAGAGGCCGCCCCAGCCGTAGGTCGTCTGCATCACCGGTGTGATGACCCGCCGCATATTCTCACGCGTAAACGTCATGGGAAGTACGGCCGCCGCCTGATGCGGGATCTCCGCCGTACCGGCATGGCCCGCCGGATCGACACGCCACGTTGTCGCGCTTTTTTGCTGCAGCGGCAGAGCCATGCCCACATAGCCCTCGAACATATACTCTCCCCGGAGGGAGTGGATCGGCATCCGGTCTTCGAGCAGGCCCACCAGCGGCTGCGCCTGCAGTATCTCCCGTTCTGCCCTACCGACCGGGGCAATACGCTCGGAAGGGACCCAGCCCGTCGCGTAGGAGGTCAGGACATAGGCCCATGCCCCGCTTTTGGAATAGTGCGAAAGGTAAAGCGGTTCGCCGGCAAAAACAGTGCTGTTCTGCAGGTAATCAAAAGGGAATCCCTCCCCCGCTACCGAGGGGTCGTGGAACAGCGGCTTGTGCGTCGGGAAGTTTCGCAGATCCAGGCGGTGCAGTGCTACGGCACGTCCGGCGACGCTGCCGTACGCCTGCCAGTCCGCTTCGCGCACCATCGCATAGAACCATGCCTGCGAGAGGGGCTGAAGGTTCTGCCCGTAGGCGTTTTCCGGACGGAAGACCTCAAAGGGCCATTTGGCGTCTTCCAGCGCTTCGGGAACGTAATCGTCCTGCCACACCTTGTAGTATTCGGTTTTGTACGTGTTTTGCAGCGGCAGGGTGACGTTGCGTTCGTTCAGCCAGATCAGGTAGGGATCGATCTGCTGGGGAAAGCGCTCAAGGTCCTCCACCCCCGCCGGAGGGGGAAGCAGCGGGACGGATGCCGTATCTTGGAGCATTTTCGGGGTACAGCCGCCCAGGGAGAGCAGCAAAAGCGCTGCCGCAACGGCGGTCAAAGGGTGTGGGTGGGAAAACATCATGACTCCGGCTCCCGCCGCTGGGACGGTTAATCGACCTGACCGAACCGCCCGACAACGCGCCCGATGATCTCGATGGCATCGGGTGAGGCGGTCTGGACGGGATACTCTTTGTTGTCAGAAATAATGTCGATTTTACCATCTATTCGCTTGTGGAGGCGTTTGATAAAGAGGCCGCCTTCGGTATTGATGGTAAAAATACCACCCCTGCCGATATCCTTTTTGCTCCGGTTGACAAAGATGATGTCGCCGTAGCTGAAGGTCGGCTCCATCGAATCGCCGCTGACATTGATCGCCTCGATGTAGCGCAGCTCCTGCTCCCCGCCGAGCGTCTGCACGAAGTTCTCACTCAGCATCATCGGTTCGGAGCCTTCATCAAACACGTCCGCCCCGCCGCCGGCGGAAGCGCTGATCTCGCTGAAGTAGCGCACCATATAGAACTTATTGGTCGGTTCGATGAGGCTCTCGGGCGACTGCCCAAACAGCAGCCAGTTGATCGCGATGGAGCGTTTGGCGCAGAAATTGAGCAGCTCCTCATAGGGGATCTTGTTGCGTTTTTTCAGGGTGGCAAAGTTCATCTGGGAGATCCCGAGCAGTGATGCGACATCCTTGTCGAACACCTTTTTCCCGGGAAGCTCGCCGGAAACGATATCCTTGATCTCCTCAATGATGTCGGCAAACTCTTTCATTTTCGACTCCTTGTTTCACGCGTTGTTTTCTACAGCATAATCGTATAACGATGAGAGATCGTAGCAAATTTATATGTCAAATTGCAATATTTTAAAAGAAAGATGTCTACTTGACCTACAATTGGTCAAATCAAATGACAAAGGGAGCACCCATGGCACAGATGATCAGAAAAGCGGAATCATGGTTTGAGAAGTTCGAACACTCTCTGGAAAGACTGGCGGACAGGCTGCTCTGAGCCTAGGCCTTTGTATCGGATGAAGCGGACTCTTCCTCCGCCTCTTTGCGTCTCTCTTCCGCTTCGCGCTCTTCGAATTTCTGGCGATGGTAGCCGCCGAAAATCACAAACATGAAAAGCACGAAGAGGATCAGCATGATCGTATCGATTACCCCGTTCACATCATCTCCTTGTAGGTTTCAAAGTTCTGCTCAATCGCTTTGTAGAGGATAATCCCGCAGCTGATCGCCAGGTTGAGGCTGCGCCCCTCCCGCGTCATGGGGATCGTCATGCAGGCTTCTGGGTGCGCGTTGAGAACATCGGCCGGCATCCCGGCCGTCTCGCTGCCGAAAAAGAGGTAGTCCCCCGCGTTGAAGGTATGTTCAAAGTAGGGCTGTTTTGTTTTGGTCGTCGCCAGGTGGTAGCGGGCGGCATCGGGGTGCGCCGCACTGAAAGCCTCCAGGCTCTCCCAGACGTGCAGGTCGATCTTGTGCCAGTAATCCAGTCCCGCCCTTCTGACCGCCTTTTCGCTGATATCGAACCCCAGAGGTTCGATCAGGTGCAGCGTAGCGCCCGTGTTGACGCAGAGGCGCCCGATGGCACCGGTGTTGTTGGGGATCTGGGGGTGGACAAGAACGATGTTAAACATGAGTGCCTTTAAAAGCGCAAAGCGCGTGGGCCTACTGCTGAAGTAGCCTTAGCGGCAGCGTAGACAAATGGACTTTGTTCATTTGGCGTTTAGTTAAAAAATAACGGTCCGGTTCCCGTAAACGAAAATACGGTCTTCCAGGGCCAGGCGCAGAGCCCGGGAGAGGACGATCTTCTCGATATCGCGTCCGAGACGCTGCATCTCCTGCCAGTTGTGGGCGTGGTCGACGTGCTTGACGTCCTGGGAGATGATCGGCCCCTCGTCGAGGTCGTTGTTGACGAAGTGTGCCGTCGCCCCGATGATCTTCACCCCGCGCTCATAGGCCTGCTTGTAGGGGTTCGCCCCGATAAATGCCGGCAGGAAGGAGTGGTGGATGTTCAGGATCTTGTTGGCGTAGGCCTCGACAAAGTTCGGGGTCAGGATACGCATGTATTTCGCCAGAACGATATAGTCGATCTTGCCGAAAGCGGCCAGGCGCTCAAGCACCTTCTGTTCGTGTTCGTCGCGGCTGAGCCCCTCGTGCGACACCGTATAGAAAGGGATGCCGAACTTCTCGATCAGCTTATGGAGTAGGTCGTAGTTGGAAACGACCCCGAGGATGTTGGCGTCGAGTTCACCGGCTTCGTAGCGGATCAGCAGGTCCCCCAGCGCGTGGGACTCCTTCGTGACCATCAGGACAATGTTCTTCTTCTCCGGGGCGATGATACGCAGGTTCGCCTTTTCAGGCAGCACGGCGCGCAGCTCCTTTTCAAGGTCGTTCCCGTCAATAAAGCCGCTGACGACGCTGCGCATAAAGAAGAGGTTTGTTTCGCTGTCGACGAACTCGCTGTTGGAGAGGATATTCAGGTCGTACTTGAAAAAGATGCTCGAGACTTTATAGACGAGCCCTTTTTCGTCACGACAATCGATCAGTACCCGGTACTCTTTCATTCTTTGGCCGCGTAGTTGGCGATGATGTCGCCCATTTCACTGGTGGAGCAGAGCTCTTTGGCGTCATAGTTGGCGAGGTCGCGCGTACGGTAACCGTCTTTGAGTGCGCGCTTGATGGCCGCGTCGATGCGGTCCGCCGCCTCGTTTTCGCCCAGGGCGAAGCGGAGCATCATCGATGCACTTGCGATCGTTGCGATCGGGTTGGCAATCCCCTGCCCCGCGATGTCCGGCGCGGAACCGTGGATCGGCTCGTAGACGCCGATCTTCGCCCCGACGGATGCGGAGGGCAGCAGCCCGATGGAACCGGAAAGCATGCTCGCTTCGTCACTGAGGATGTCGCCGAAAATGTTGCCGGTCAGGATGACGTCGAACTGTTTCGGGTCACGGATGAGTTGCATCGCGGCGTTGTCGACGTACATGTGCGACAGGGAGACTTCCGGGTACTCCTTAGCAACCTCTTCGACGGTCTCGCGCCACATCTGGGAGACATCAAGCACGTTCGCCTTGTCGACGGAACAGACCTTCTTGTTACGCTCCATCGCGATTTTGAAGGCCGTATGGGCGATACGTACGACTTCGGGCTTGGTGTAGACCATCGTATTGTAGGCCTTCTCCCCTTCCCAGCCCTTCGGTTCGCCGAAGTAGATCCCGCCGATCAGTTCGCGCACGACCATCAGGTCGACGCCTTTGACGATTTCGGGCTTGAGGGAGCTGGCGTTGACCAGTTCGTCGTAGACGACGGCCGGACGGAGGTTGGCGAAGACGCCGAGCTCTTTGCGGAAACGCAGCAGACCGCTCTCCGGGCGCTTTTCGCGCGGCAGGTTGTCCCATTTTTCGCCGCCGATGGCACCGAAAAGGACCGCGTCGGAGTTCAGGGAGACATTGATGGTCTTCTGCGGTAGCGGGTCGCCGGTCACATCGTAGGCGCTGCCGCCCATCAGGAGTTCTTCATAACGCAGGGAAAAATCGAACCGCGCGGCGACGGCATCAAGGACTTTGACCGCTTCGTCGATGATCTCCGGACCAATCCCGTCCCCCTTGATCAGAGCAATGTTATAGGTTTTCATGCTTTACCTCCCGCTTTGACTTCTTCTTCGGCATAATTCATCAGGCCGCCGGCGGAGAGCAGCTCCTGCATAAACGGCGGGATCGGTGTGAACGAGTAGCTTTTGCCGGTCGTTTTGTCCGTAACGGTTCCCTGCTCCATATCGACGGAGACGACGTCGCCTTCGGCAATCTCGGCGCTCTCTTCCAGTTCGAAGATCGGCAGGCCCATATTAAAGGCGTTGCGGTAGAAGATACGTGCAAACGTCGGGGCGATCACGGCGGCGACGCCGGCAGCTTTCAGGGCGATTGGTGCATGTTCGCGGGAAGAACCGCAGCCGAAGTTGTTGCCGGCGACGATGATGTCGCCCGGAACCATTTTCGAAACAAAATCCGGATCGGCGTCCTCCATTACATGCTTCGCGAGCTCCTTGGGATCGGACGTGTTAAGATAGCGCGCGGCAATAATCAGGTCCGTGTCGATATCCTGGCCGAACCGCCAGACTTTTCCTTCGAGTGTGCTCATAGAAGATCCTGCAATTTTTTGGTGCGATTATATCCAAAATCCCTCAAAGGGGGTTGAATGACAGGTAATATTAACTAATATACTTCCTTTGGCCGCCACTTCATTTTTGTAAGAAAGCAAAGACTAAGCCCCTATAAAGTATAATCCCCCCTTAACTCAAAACCCACAGGCCCGGCCCTCCCGGAAGCGGGAGAGGCCGAAACGCCCTAATACACTATTCCAGGAGCTTTTCACCCGATGACCGCCAAAGAACTCAATAAAGCCCTCGAAACCCTTTTTGTCGATCACTCCTCCGAAAACTGCATCACCTACGAGGCAGTTTCGGAACTTTTTGAGAAAAACCCGACAGCGGCCCAGGCCAAAAGCGTCCTGAAACTTGCCGAGAAAAACAAGCGCTGCCTCTACACCGCTTCGGAGCATGCCAAGCTCATGAACGAGCAGGAAGCAGAAGCACGCCGTGATGCCCAGCGCAAACTCATTGAGAACGCCAGCGGCGAGGAGTTCGACATCCTCAAACAGCACGAGCTGATGGAGTGGTCCCGCTCCGACTCCCCGGTACGGATGTACCTGCGCGAAATGGGACAGATCCCGCTTCTGACCAAGGAAGAGGAGATCGAGATCTCCAAAAAGATCGAGTTCGGTGAAAGCATCATTATCGATGCGATCTGTTCCGTTCCCTACCTGATCGACTTCATCCTCGACTACAAAGAACCGCTGATCAACCGCGAACGCCGCGTCAAAGAGCTCTTCAAAAGCTTTGAAGACGAAAAAGACGACGGTGACGACGACAACGACAACGACGATGACGAGGATGAAGAGAAGAAAGTCAGCGCCAAGGACAAAAAGCGCGTCGAGCTCGTTGTTAGCAGCTTCAAGGCCCTCGAAAAAGCGAAAAAAGAGTGGCAGAAAGCTTCCGAGAAGCTCCCCGAAGGCGCCGAGGGCGGCGAACTCAACGAAGAGATCGTCCTCTTCTTCCTGACGGCCAGCTTCAAAAAGAAGATCCTGAAAGAGAAACTGCTCGACCTCGGACCGACCTCCAAGCTCATCAACGAACTCGTCAAATCGATGGAGACCTCCCTCAAAAGCGACGAAGGGTTTGAAAAAGAGCTCAAGCGCCTCGAGTACAAGCTCCCGCTTTTCAACGACCTGCTGCGCAAGAATCACAGAGAGATCCTCGACAACATCACCGATCTCACCAAAGAGGATATCGCTGCGCGGGTCCCCGAAGCGACCATGGTTGGTACCTATATGGAGATCAAGAAGCTGATCCAGACCAAAGAGGCCTCCAAAGGCGGCTTCAATATGGAACCCGAAAAGCTCTCAGACATCCTCGAGCAGATCAAACGCGGTAAAGCGATCTCCGAAACGGCGAAAACACGGATGGCGAAGTCCAACCTCCGTCTCGTCGTCTCCATCGCCAAGCGCTACACCAACCGCGGCCTCCCCTTCCTCGACCTGATCCAGGAAGGCAACATCGGCCTGATGAAAGCCGTCGACAAGTTCGAGTACCAGAAAGGGTACAAGTTCTCCACCTATGCCACGTGGTGGATCCGCCAGGCCATCAGCCGTGCCATCGCGGACCAGGCGCGTACGATCCGGATCCCGATCCACATGATCGAGACGATCAACCGTATCAACAAGATCATGCGCAAATACCTGCAGGAGAACGGGAAAGAGCCAGATGTCGAGACGATCGCCAAAGAGGTCGGTCTCTCCGTCGAGAAGGTCAAGAACGTCATCAAGATCACCAAGGAGCCGATCTCCCTTGAAGCGCCGATCGGCAGCGAAGAGGATGGCCGCTTCGGCGACTTTATCGAAGACCGTACTTCCCTTTCGCCGTCAGACGCTATTCTCAAAGACGACCTGAAAGTTCAGATCGAAGGCGTCCTCGAACAGCTCAACGAGCGCGAAAAAGCCGTTATCAAGATGCGCTTCGGGATTATGGACGACGAAAGCGACCGTACCCTTGAGGAGATCGGCAAAGAGCTCAACGTCACCCGCGAACGCGTCCGCCAGATCGAGAGCAGTGCGATCAAAAAGCTCAAGCACCCCAAAGTCGGCCGTAAACTCAAGAACTATATCGAGGAATAATGACCTTCGAACAGCAGTGGATCGAATACGATTTCAACCCCTATATCCTCTTCAGTGCCTCGGGGAAGGTTCTCTCCGTCAACGCCGAAGGGCAGTACCTGCTCGGCGCCGTCGACCACCACACCCTCTTCGAGCTGGCCACCACCTACGCCAGCCCCTCCTTCGGTTTCAAAACGACCTTTATGGAGCTGGAGTACGGCCGCTTCAAGATCTTCGGGATCATGGTCGGGTACGTCAACGAAGAGGAGATCGGTATCCGCCTTTTCCAGACCCCCTCTTTCCAGTTCTCACACCCGGAGATCGAAGGCGAGCTCGTCAACATCTACTCGCTCATCGACCTCTGTATCGCGACGAACTCCATCGGGAACAAATCATCCTTCCAGAAAGACCTGGACCCGACGATGCCCGAAACGCGCCTCAACACCGACCAGTTCATCCGCCTGCTCAACAAGATGTACGAATCCTTCAGCGGCAGTGAAATGATCACGACGAAACTCGCTTTCCGTATCGGAGAGTACATCCTCTATGAAGAGAAAAAGTACACCTTCTTCTCCCTCAAGGTGAGCGGGAACGTTTTTGACGAAGTCTACAAGTCGGCGATTGAACAGATGTGTAAGAATAACCACCTCTTCTGCGAGGTGGGCAGGAAATCCGTCACGGTCAACATCCCCATCATCAACCAGTAAACGGCCGGATCAGCGGGAGGCGAACAGCGCCTTTCCGCTCAGGAACCCCGCCACAATCCCCGCTGCCAGTCCCGGCAGAAAATACCAGAGCAAAAGCATATTGTTGTTTTCAAGGGCGATAAATCCGAGGACCAGGATACCGTACGGTACCAGGCGGTAGACTGAGAGCAGCGCCGGCGTAGATTTTGAGACGTTGCGCACCGTCGCCTTGTTCGCCTTCAGGCGCGCCTTCTCCTCTTTGATGACATCCTTGAGCGGTTTCTCCTCATCAACCTCCTCTCCGCTTTCGCTATAAAGGTCATAGGGATCGTCGATCTTCTCTATCAGGTCCTCCCGGTGAACCCCCGTACCGCTTTCAAGATTGCGCTGCACGAGTTTCCGGTAGCTGTAGAGCGAACCCAGCAGGATCGAAAACGCGGAAACAAAGGCGATCTGGGCGTTGAGGAAGGCCGCTTTGGAGATGGCCAGCAGGCCGTACAGGAGAATATGGACGGCGAGAAAAGGACTAATAGTGCTTCGCAGCGTCGTCATCGTCGTCACCTTCCAGGGTTTTGGGGTTGTAGCGCGGGTTTTTGGAGAGTTCCTCGAACTCTTTGTACTGTTTTGAATAGGCCTTGAAAACGTTCAGGAACGCTGCGGCGATCCCGATGACGACACCGACCCAGAGCAGCCACGTGATACCGGTCAGTTTCTTGAGACCGATCCCGAGCGCCACCCCGATCAGGACGGCCACGACCATGGAGATGCCGAGCGAGAGCGTTTCGGCCCCTTCGACGATCGGTTTGAGGCGCGGCTTGCGCTCTTCGTTTTCACCGCCCTCCGGGGTTAGGCCAGTCAAATGTTTGTCGGCCATCAGAGCATCCCCATCACGTCGTCGGCGGCACTGATTGTCGCTTCGATCATATCGTCCGTGATCTGCGTACAGATGAAGCCCGTCTCGAACTGCGAGCAGGCGAAGTAAAAGCCGCGCGACAACATCCCGGCATGGAATGCGGCGAAGCGCTCCAGGTCTGAGGCCGCCGCATCGTCGAAGTTTTTAACCGGTTTGTCGTTGAAGAAGAAGCCGAACATCGAACCCCGTACATCGGTCTTCAGCGCGATACCGTGTTTAGCAGCCGCGTCTGCGAACCCTTCCATCAGGCGCTTGGCACGCGCTTCAAGCACGCTGTAGAGCTTGGCATTGGTCCGGAGTTTGCGAACCGCGGTGATTCCCGCCGCCATTGCGACCGGGTTGCCGCTGAGCGTTCCCGCCTGGTACACCGGCCCTTCCGGGGAGAGCTTCGCCATAATCTCGGCCTTGCCGCCGAAAGCGCCGACCGGCATCCCGCCCCCGATCACCTTGCCCAGCGTGACCATATCCGGTGTCGTCCCCGTGATGGACTCGGCACCGTACAGGGTGGCACGGAAACCACTCATCACCTCGTCGAAGATCAGCAGCGCACCGTGGGCGTCGCAGAGCAGGCGCAGTTCCGCCAGGAACTCCTTGTCCGCCGGCACAAGCCCCATGTTGCCGGCAATCGGCTCGATGATGATGCAGGCGATATTATCGGAATCCTCAAAACATTTGCGCACGCTCTCGATGTCGTTGTACTTGGCCAGGAGGGTGTGCTTGGTGAAGTCCGCCGGGACCCCCGGGGAGCTCGGATTGCCGAAGGTCGCGAGGCCGGAACCGGCCTGCACGAGCAGGGAGTCGCTGTGGCCGTGGTAGCACCCCTCGAACTTGATGATGTCGTCCTTGCCCGTATAGCCGCGCGCCAGACGGATGGCGCTCATGACCGCTTCAGTGCCACTGGAGACGAAACGCACCTTGTCGATGCTGTCGAAGATCCCGATAACCTCCTTGGCCAGCTCGCTCTCGAAGAGGGTCGGCGCCCCGAAACTGAGCCCGTGGCGGACCGCGTCGCAGACCGCATTCTCGATCGCTTCGTCGCGGTGGCCGAAGATCAGCGGCCCCCAGCTCTGGACATAATCGACATAGGCGTTGCCGTCGATGTCGTAGAGGTGCGCGCCCTCCCCCTTTTCAATAAAAAGCGGGGTCCCGCCGACGCTTTTAAAGGCGCGTACCGGCGAATCCACACCGCCGGGAATCAATGTCTGTGCTTCTTCAAATGCCTGAATCGAGGATGTAATATTCATTGACCGTCCGTAAGAAGGGGGTGTGCGGCACGGCGACGGCGCGCAAACTCCCCTGAATTTTCCCACCATTATAGCAAATGGGTTATAATTCCCCCACTTTAAGCAACGGCCGGCAAAAGCGCATCTCGGCTGGAAGGAAACATCGACCCGATGAGCCGAAGTACTGCCGCCCTGATCATTGCCGTACTCTTCCACCTGCTCATCCTGATGTTTTTCGTGCTGGTGGGCTTCGTTTTCGTCACCGAACCGGTCGAGCCGAAACTCCAGGAGCACCGGATCAAGGTCGCGCTCAAAGAGCGTCCGAAAGCCAAGAAGAACGCCGCGCTCCCGAACAAGCGCCCGCCGGCAGAAAAAGTCCCGCCGATGCCGAAGGGCAAGCAGCTCGAAAAGCTTCCCCCGTCCCGGCCGCTCCCGCAGCCGCAACAGCAACTCCCCGTCGCCCAGCCGACGCCGGTCAAACCGCAGCAGAAGATCCCGACGCCCAAAAAGATCGCCGAGCCGCAGAAACGGGTCGCAAAGACGGAACCGCTCCCGCCGGAAAAGCCCTACATCCCTTTTATGAAAGCGGAAAAGCAGATCACGGCCGAGACCAATGCCACCGCGGTGCCGACGGAGCATAAAAACCTCTTTGCCAAACTGTCGCAAAAACAGAAGAACGTCGAAAGCAAAGCCTCTGCCGCATCGGCGTCCGCCAAACGCGAAAGCCGCATCCCGGACGATATCCGCGAGGCCTACGGCGACGCGTTCGGCAAGCTGAGCGCAGGGGAACAGAAGTATCTGCTTGACAACCAGGAGATCATGCGCCGCCTCACCCAGACCCAGCTCAACGCCACAGGCAGCACGATGATCCCCAACAACATGCGCGTCAACGACTACAACATCGTTGAGTTCTACCTGCACCCCGACGGCAGGATGACCGATTTCCGCACCGTGCGCAACAGCGGCTTCTTCCTGCTCGACGAGGTCACGAAGGAGACGATCGAATCGGTCTACTGGAAATACCCGCAGCCGGAGCAGAAGACGCTGGTACGCTACAAATTCGGCTACTACCTGCGCGGCTATTGAGAACGCACGCGTTTAGTCCGACGCTTCCAGCGCCGCCTTGCGCGTTGTGACATCGACGATCTTCGTCACCATCAGGTCCGAGGTGACGTTGAGGGAGGTGCGGAACATGTCCAGCACCCGGTCGACGGCGACGATGAGGCCAATATAGTCCGCCGGAAGCCCGATCTGGTTCAAGATGACGACCATCATCACCAGTGAGGCGCTCGGCAGTGCGGCGACGCCGACGGAGAGGGCCACGACTGTCACCCCCAGCAGTACCTGGTCGCCCAAAGAGAGCTCCACCCCGGCGAGGGTCGCGATATAGAGCACCGCGACGACCAGGTACGCCGCCGTCCCGTCCATGGAGACCGTTGCACCCAGCGGCAGCACGAACCCGGCGCTCTCCCGCCGCACACCGCCTTTATGCTCGCTCACCTCGATGGAGACCGGCAGCGTCGCAGCGCTGGAGGCCGTGGAAAAGGCGAGCAGAATCGCTTCCTTGACCCGCCACATATAATGGTATGGGTTGATACGTGCGAAAAAGGCGACAAGAAACGGCAGGGTCAGCAGCCCGTGCAGCAGGATCACCCCGATCACGACGAGCATATATTTCCAGAGCCCGAGAATGACGTCGACCCCCTCGTCGGCGATCACGTAGGCGATGAGGCTGAAGACGCCGATAGGCGTCAGCTTGATGACCCATTCGGCCATCTTCAGCATGGCGTTGTTGACCCCGGTAAAGAAGTCGAGCATCACTCCCTGGTGGTGGTCGCTGAGGTAGAGACTCGCGATCGCGAAGAGGATGGAGAAGACGATCACCTGCATCATCGCCCCGTTCGTCAATGACGCGAAGACGTTCGTCGGGATAAATCCGAGCAGCATCGCTTCGAAGGAGAAGAGTTTGATCTCGTGCGCCTGCGCGAACGCGACCCCTTCGGCGGAGACCGCTTCCCCGATACCGACAACGTTCATGACGACGATCGCCAGCAAGACGGAAAGCGCCGTCGTGAGCAGGTAGAGCCCGATCGTACGAAGCCCCATATTTTTCAGGTGGTGCAGCGTCCCCAGCCCGGCGATGGCGACGAAGATGCTGGCAAACACCAGAGGGACGACAGGCATCTTCAGCAGCGCAACAAAGATCTGGCCCATCACCCGCTGTGCCAGGGCCAGTTCGGGAAAGAACGCCCCGAAGAGCGCGCCCAGCACGATACCGGCCAGAATCAGGCCGTTCGTCGAAACGAGAGCCGCGCGCAGGCGGGTCACTCCGCGCCCCTCAACAGGGCCAGCGCACCTTTGTAGATCGGTTCATCGACAAAACCGTACACCTCGTGCGTGAAACCCGTCACCCCGTTGGCGCGCTCGGCCTCGAAGAGTGCGACGATCTCCCGCGCCCTCGCCAATGCTGCTTCGTCCTGTCCGAAGGCCGCCATTACCTGCTCCGCCTGTTTCGGCGAAAGGCATCCCTTTGCATCAAACCCCATCTCGCTCTCCAGGGCCAGCCATGCATCAAAACCCGCCTCGTTACGGTAATCCTGGTAGACGAAGGAGACGGGTTTGACGCCGAGGGCGCGACAGGTGACGAAAAAGTGTGGCAGCAGATAGCGCATGGTCGGGTTCTCCGGGGTGATCAGCGTCTGGTCGAGCCCCAGGTCGGCGAAAAGGTCGAGGATGCCGAGGTAGAAGGTGCTTACCCGCGGATCGACACGCAGCGTGCTCAACGCCAGCCACGCCTCTTTCGTCTCGATGGAGAGGTGGATCTCAATGGGCGCCGGTACCATAGCGGCGATCCGTTCGACCTCCTCCGCCGTCCGGACTTTAGGCACGCGGATGGCGTCGGGCATGAAGGGGGCAAGAAAAGCGATCTCCTCCGCCCCGCCCTCGTCAAGGGGGTTGACCCGCACGATCAGCTTCTTGTCAGACTGCGGAAGACGGGAGAGCGCGATGGCGCAGAGGCGCAGCGCCACCGGCTTTTGCGCTTCGGAGACCCCGTCTTCGAGGTTGAACATCACCGCGTCGGCGGCCAGCTGCGGAATCTTGGCGAGGTGCTTGACGCGGTGGGCGGAGAGCATCAGCGGCGCATGAAAAGTCGCCGCGGTGTTCAGGGTGCGGGGTTGGGACGAAAGCAGCGCGTCCAGGGCACCGATGTCAAGCGCCCCCGCAGCCCGTTCCAGTGCGGGAAGATCATTGTGAAACATTGCCATCCTTTGGATGCAGGTAGCTGTAAAGGGTATGCCGTTCCTCCTCGGTCAGGAAGTAACGCGGCATCCCCTTGACCCGTCCGTTCAGGGCCCTGTCAAAGTCTGCGAAAGCGATGACGTTGATCGCCGGTGCGGTAAACGATTTGCGAACGCCCTTGTCGGTATAATTGGCGATCACTTTCCCCTCGCCGTGTTCGCCGTGGCAGAGATTGCAGCCGATCCCCCTCGGATTATGGTAGAGCTGCGCGGCGTATTCCTGCGGGGTGATAAAGGATTCCTCCGCCGCAAGAAAGGTCGCCAAAAACAGGAGCCAACGGGCCATTAAAAGCACCTTTTTATTGAAGTAGGGGTATATTATCAAAAAAATAATTAGGTCAGTTGAAATGCAGATACTCGACGGAAAAGCGCTCTCCAAGAAGATAGAAGAAGGTGTCGCCATCGCAGCCTCCGAACTCAAGGAAAGGACCGGACGCGTCCCGGGTCTCGCCGTCATTCTTGTTGGAAACGACCCCGCTTCGCATGCCTACGTCGGTATGAAAAAGAAGGCCTGCGACCGCGCCGGTTTCTACTCGGTTACCCACGAGATGCCCGAAACGATCTCCCAGGAGGCGATCGAGCAGACCATCGAGATGATGAACGCCAACCCGAACATCGACGGTATCCTCGTCCAGCTTCCCCTCCCCGCGCACATCGATACGACACGCCTGCTCGAACTCGTCGCCCCGAGCAAGGATGTCGACGGCTTCCACCCCTATAACGCCGGGCGCCTGATGACGGGCCTGGACGGCTTCGTCCCCTGTACCCCGCTGGGCGTCATGGAGCTCTTCGCCGAATACAAGATCGACCTCACGGGCAAAAACGCCGTCGTCGTCGGCGCCTCCAACATCGTCGGCAAGCCGATGGCCGCCCTGCTGCTCAACGCCAACGCGACAGTCACCGTCACCCATATTCATACCAAGGACCTCAAAGTGCACACCCAAAACGCCGACATCGTCCTGGTCGGTGCCGGGGTCATCAACCTGATCAAAGAGGACATGGTCAAAGAGGGGGCGATCGTCATCGATATCGGCATCAACCGCGCCCCAGACGGCCGCCTTGTCGGCGACGTCGACTATGAGAACGTCGCACCGAAGTGCTCCTATATCACCCCGGTCCCCGGCGGCGTCGGTCCGATGACGATTGCCATGCTGCTGAAAAACACCCTCAAAGCGGCCGAGTTTCACGCACAAGAGCGCCGATGAAAACGAAAGTCAAAAATGCCGCAACGGCGGCCTACCGTTTTTCCAACAGCTGGACGGGGACGGTTATTATCGTCCTCTTTGTCATCTTCTTCATCGCCCAGGCCTTCCGTATCCCCAGCGGCTCGATGAAGGACTCCCTGCTCATCGGTGACCACCTCTTCGCCAAAAAGTTCGCCTACGGCATCTCCACTCCGCATCTCCCTTTCCTGGAGATCCCGCTCATTCCCGGCACCGACGGCCATATCATCGACGGGGATACACCGCAGCGCGGCGACATCGTCATCTTCCGCTACCCCAACAACACCTCGCTGCACTACGTCAAGCGCTGCGTAGCGACACCGGGGGACGAGCTTTTCGTCTACAACAAGGATCTCTTCCTTCACCCGGCAGAGGGGGACGACTATATCCGACAGCACTACACTTTCACCCATGAGATCGAGGAGTTCGACGGGCGTCTCTGGATCAAGAACCCCTATATGAAAGAGCACCCGGGCATTCACCACGACCCGCATATTATCGACGACGGCCAGTTCCCGCAACCGATCTTCAACTTTGGCCCGGTCCAGGTACCCGAAGGGCGCTACTTCATGATGGGCGACAACCGCGACCACTCCAACGACAGCCGCTTCTGGGGACCTGTCCCCTACGGCCTGGTCGAAGGGACGCCGTGGTTCATCTACTTCAGCATGGACGACAACTACGAGATCCGCTGGGACCGCATGTTCAAAACCCCTACCGATCTCGAGCAGTCCCCCTACCTGGATCGCGCGATCGCCGAACGCACACGCGAGGAAGGGATCGACCGTGGACTCTATTGATCTGCTGAAAATCGCCGCGGCCATCCTCGCGCTGGCCATCGCCATCATCGGCCACGAGATCATGCACGGCTGGGTTGCCTACCGCTACGGCGACACGACGGCCAAACATGCCGGCCGCCTCTCGATCAACCCGCTGATCCACATCGACCCCGTCGGCACGATCCTCGTACCGCTGATGATGTACTTCATCCCCATGCTGCTCGGCATGGGCGGCGGTTTTCTCTTTGGTTGGGCCAAACCGGTCCCGGTCAATATGCGTACCGTCATCGGCAACGGCGACTATAACGCCGCCATGCAGGTCAGCCTCGCCGGTATCGCCTACAACTTCGCCCTGGCGTCGCTCTTCGCCGTCTTCCTGACGGGTATGCACCAGCCGCTGCAGAGCGACGGGCTGGGGTATATTTTCCTCTACCTCGTCGTCATGCAACTTGTGCTGATCAATGTCCTGCTCGCCGTCTTCAACCTGCTGCCGATCCCGCAGTTCGACGGCGCGCACTTTCTCATGTTCCTCTCGCTCAAGATGGGACTGAATAACATCGCCATGTGGTTCCAGCGCCTGGAGCCCTACGGCATGTTCATCGTCATCATCCTCTTGATCACGCCGCTGAGCCAATACGTGCTTTTCAAGCCGGTGCAGTACGTGCTGCAACTGCTATTATCTTAATCCGAAGGAGAACTCCATGAAATTCTATATTGCCACCGACCACGCCGGACTCGACCTTAAAGACTACACCGTCGAACTGCTCAAAGCCAAAGGCCACGAGGTCGTCGACCTAGGTCCCAACAGTCATGACCGTGTCGACTACCCCGACTTCGCCGTCAAAGTCTGCAACGCTGTACTGACAGACGAAGAGGGTGCCGACGGTATCCTCATCTGCGGTTCGGGCCTGGGGATGAGCATGACCGCCAACCGCTTTGCCGGTATCCGCGCGGCGCTGTGTCACGACGCCTACACGGCAACGATGGCCCGCGCGCACAATGATGCCAACGTGCTCTGTTTCGGCGAGCGCGTCGTCGGGCGCGGCGTGGCCGAGTCCATCATCGACGCCTGGATCGCGGGTTCTTTCGAAGGCGGACGCCACGCGGGACGCGTTGAAAAGATCGAAGCCATCGGCGGCTGCTCCGCAGCGCTGTAAGGCCCCTCATGTCACTGTCCGTTGATCAAAAGGCCCTGATAGAAGGTGCAATCCGCGATATTCCCGACTTCCCGAAGCCGGGCATCATCTTCAAAGATATCACGACCCTGCTCAATCATGCGGAGGCGTTCGGTGCACTGATGGCGCACCTCAAGACGCGTTACGAGGGCTACGGACTCGACTACGTAGCGGGCATCGACGCCCGTGGTTTTATTTTCGGCGCGGCGCTGGCGCAGATGCTGGGAGTGGGCTTTGTCCCCATCCGCAAAAAGGGCAAACTCCCCTACACGACCGTCTCGGAGAAATACTCCCTCGAGTACGGGTTTGACGAGGTGGAGGTCCATATCGACGCCTTCGGTCCCGAAAAGGGGGCCAAAGTG
The DNA here is from genome assembly GCA_014764065.1 of Campylobacterales bacterium. Lineage (GTDB taxonomy): Bacteria > Campylobacterota > Campylobacteria > Campylobacterales > Sulfurimonadaceae > Thiomicrolovo. The sequence goes on along the minus strand of JACXUG010000006.1, from coordinate 15,593 downwards.
CTCCTTATCGACGACCTTATCGCCACGGGCGGTACGGCCAAAGCTGCCGCTTCCCTGATCGAAAAACTTGGCGCACACTGCGTCGAAGCCTGCTTTATCATCGGCCTGGAGTTCCTTCCGGGCATCGACAGCCTGACCAGCCTTACCCCGGTCTATACCGTTATAGGAGTGGATTGATGTATATCCCCGAACCTTCCGCGTTCGATCCCGACAGCAACGGCCATTTCGGCATCTTCGGCGGCCGCTATGTCCCAGAGACCCTGATGCCGGCCCTACTGGAGCTTGAAAAGGCCTACGCGCACTACCGTTTTGACAAAGCCTTCTGGAGTGAGGTGGACGGCTACCTCAAAGATTACGTCGGCCGCCCTTCCCCGCTCTATTATGCGGCGAACATCTCCGAAGAGCTCGGCGCGAAGGTCTATATCAAACGCGAGGACCTGAACCACACCGGTGCGCACAAGGTCAACAACGTTATCGCCCAGGGCCTGCTGGCGAAAAAGCTCGGCAAGCAGAAGGTCATCGCCGAAACGGGCGCCGGCCAGCACGGTGTCGCGACGGCGACCATCGCCGCCCTTCTGGGGCTGGAGTGCGAGATCTTCATGGGAGCCAAAGACGTCGCCCGCCAGGAACTCAACGTCTTCCGTATGAAGCTACTGGGTGCCAAGGTGCATGCCGTCGAAAGCGGGTCGCGCACCCTCAAAGACGCCATGAACGACGCCATCCGCCACTGGGTCACCCATGCCCGCGACACTTTCTATATCATCGGCACCGTTGCCGGGCCTCACCCCTACCCGATGATGGTCCGTGACTTCCAGGCGATCATCGGCTGGGAAGCACGCGCGCAGATCCTGGAAAAAGAGGGGCGCCTCCCCGATGCCGTCGTTGCCTGTATCGGCGGCGGCTCCAACGCCATCGGTATGTTTCAGCACTTCCTCGAAGACAAAGAGGTACAGTGCGTCGGCATCGAGGCGGGCGGTCTGGGGACCGATACGGATAAACACGGAGCCTCCCTGCTCAAAGGGCGCCCCGGTGTACTGCACGGGCAGATGAGCTACCTCCTTCAGGATGAAGACGGCCAGATCCTCGAGGCGCACTCCATCTCCGCCGGGCTAGACTACCCCGGGATCGGACCGGAACACGCGTTTCACAAGGAGAACGGGACGGTAATGTACGACAGCATCACCGATGCCGAAGCCCTCGACGCCTTTGTCTGGCTCAGCCGCAAAGAGGGGATCATCCCCGCCTTCGAGAGCTCCCACGCCGTCGCCTATCTGAGAAAAATGCCCGATATCGCCGGCAAACTGGTCATCGTCAACCTCTCCGGCCGCGGGGACAAAGATATGATCCAGGCCAAAGAGATGCTACACTTCAATTAAAGGGGGGCGCATGGAAGCCTATTTGCTGGAACTGCTGCATGAGTACGGTTACATCATCCTTTTCGTCTGGAGTATCCTCGAAGGGGAGATGGGACTGCTGATGGCAGGCATTATGGCCACAACGGGGCACATGAACGTGCCCGTCGCCATCTTTGTTGCCGGCCTCGGCGGGTTCTCCGGTGACCAGATCTACTTCTACATCGGCCGTTTCAACAAAGGCTTCATCCAGCGGAAATTCCATGCACAGCGCCGAAAATTCGCCATCACCCACCTGCTGCTTAAAAAGTACGGCTGGCCGCTCATCTTCGTACAGCGCTACCTCTATGGGCTGCGGACCGTCATCCCGATGAGCATCGGGATCACGAAGTACTCCTCGAAAAAGTTCGCCCTTATCAACCTGCTCAGCGCCTGGGTCTGGGCGGCGCTCACCATCATTCCCGCCTACTTGCTGGGGGAACAGATCTTGCAGGTGCTCGAGTGGGGAAAAACACACTGGTATTTTGCCCTGCCGCTCGCCGGTGCCGCACTGTTCGGCATCACAACCCTGTTCAAACGAATCGAAAACCAAATGCTGGAGAAACAACATGCTCGTCAAGCTCGAAACGCTTCCTGTTGAGTCCATCGACGCGGCCCTGACCGTCACCCTTCTGACGCCGGACACCCTGGCGTCACACCCGAAAAAAGCCCTCCTCGAACAGGCCGGCTTCGAAGCCAAGGAGGGGCAGACCTGTATGCTGCACGAGGGGAGAGAATACGTCGCCGCCGTCACAGCGTTTGAACCCGACGCTATCCGTGACGCCATGGCTGCCGCGGCCAAGAGTCTCTCCGGCTTCGGCTACGAAAGCGCCAAAATCGCACAGTACGGCCTTGAAAATGCCGCCGCCATCGTCGAGGGGATCCTGCTCGGCAGCTACACCTATACGCGCTACAAATCCGACGCCAAGCCGTCGAAGCTTAAAACGTTTTATGTTACCGGTTCGAATTATGACGGCAGCGCGGTCGATTCTGAGGCACTGAAAGCCGCCGTCGACGGCGCCGTCATCCTTGCGACCGCCACCAACTTCGCCCGCGACCTCGTCAATACGACCCCCGACGACATGACACCCGGCCAGCTCGCCGTCGTGGCCCAGACGCTCGCAGATGACAACGGCCTGGGCTGCGATATCTTCGACGAACATGCACTTGAAGAAGAGAAGATGCTGGCCATGCTGATGGTCGCCCGCGCCTCCGCGCACAAACCGCGCATGATCCACCTCTCCTATGTGCCTGAAAACCCCGTCGCCACGGTCTCTCTCGTCGGCAAGGGCCTCACCTACGACAGCGGCGGACTGAGCCTCAAGCCGGCGACCTCCATGGTGACGATGAAGATGGACAAAGCGGGGGCCTGTGCGGTCCTGGGGATCATGAAGGCCGTCAGCGAACTGCAACTACCCGTCGCCGTCCACGGCTTCGTCGGTGCGGTGGAAAATATGATCGGCGGCAACGCCTACAAGCCTGATGACGTGCTGTTCTCCCGCAACGGCAAAACGATCGAGGTGCGCAATACCGATGCCGAAGGGCGTCTCGTGCTCGCCGACGTACTCTCCTACGCGCAGGATAAGGTGCAGGCGGACTACCTCTTCGACTACGCGACGCTCACCGGCGCCTGCGTCGTCGCACTCGGCCCTTACACCATGGGTATCATGGGCCACAGCAGCGCGCTGAAGCACTCCCTGTGCAGTGCCGCGGACACGGCGGGCGAACTGGTCGGTGCGCTGCCGTTCAACCCGCACCTGAAAAAGGCCCTCAAAAGCGAAATCGCCGATGTCTCCAATATCAGCAATATCCCCTACGGCGGTGCCATCACCGCGGCGATGTTCCTTGACCACTTCATCACCGACGAGATGAAGCAGAAGTGGATGCACTTCGACATTGCCGGTCCGGCCTATACGGAGTCCGGCTGGGGCGTCAACCCCCACGGCGGAACGGGCGCAGGCGTACGCACCACTATCGCCTTCCTGCGCGGGCTTGCCGAAAAGTAAACTATGCGTTCTCTTCTTTCTCCTCATCGCCGTAGTCAAACGATTTTTTCAAAACCCGGCGCTACAGGAAGAGTATCAAGCCAACCGTAATGCCCATAAGCGTTCTCGAGGCTTTCGGCACGGGCGTCCCCGTACAATCCACGGTGTGAAAGAGATTGACACGGGGCCCCGACTTCAAAGGTGCCGCTGCGCCGGGGCGTCAGCATAAAGACGACTTCGGAGCCCGTTTCATCGACCAGCAGACAATCCGTTCCGGAAGGTTCCACGTCAAAATCCGGGGCTTCCGGTGTCACCTTGGCCGAAATACTGGCCACGTAGAGCGGCGCGGTCGAAACGGCGACATGCTCCCCGTATTCGGGTGCATACGGCTTTGTACCGATCCAAACCCGCAAACGCCCCTTCGGACCGTTCGTCTTCATCGTTTTATCTGCCCCCAGGACAACTTCGTAGCCATCGGCGGGACCTGCAGATGTCTCTATATCGTCAAGCGCCGCAGGAAGGGGCGGAGTTGTATCACCGTGATCCGCCCTAACCCTCCCCTAACCCCCGAAACAGTACAATGTTGGACTTATTTCTTACAGACAGGAAACAACAATGGGATTAGCCATCGGACTCGTCGGGCTGCCGAACGTCGGAAAATCAACTACTTTTAACGCGCTCACGAAGGCGCAGAACGCGGAAGCGGCCAACTACCCTTTTTGCACCATCGAACCGAACAAGGCGGTCGTTCCCGTCCCGGACCCGCGCCTGGACGCCCTGGCGAAGATCGTCAAACCCGAGCGTATCCAGCACTCCACCCTCGACTTCGTTGACATCGCCGGCCTCGTCAAGGGGGCGAGCAAGGGTGAAGGTCTGGGGAACAAGTTCCTCGCCAACATCCGCGAAACGGAAGTGATCCTGCAGATCGTACGCTGTTTCGCCGACGACAATGTCGTGCACACCGAGGGGAGCATCGACCCGCTCCGCGACGTCGAGATCATCGAAACCGAACTGATCCTCGCGGACATTGAAATGCTGCAGAACCGTATCGACCGCCTCAAGAAGCAGGCCAAAGCCGACAAGAAAGCGCAGACAATGGTCGACTTCGCCCAGACCCTGCTCGACCACCTCGACCAGGGCAACCTTGCCCGCAGCTTCCCCGACATCGACGATGACCGTTTCGCCGAACTCAACAAGGATCTGCGCCTGCTGACGGCCAAGGAGATCATGTACGGTGCGAACACGGACGAGGAGGGCCTGCTTGAAGACAATGAATACGTCCAGCGTCTCGCGGCCCACGCCGAAGCGCAGAACTGCGAGGTCATCAAGCTCTGTGCAAAGATCGAAGAGGAGCTGGTCGGTCTCGAAGACGAGGAGCGCGAAGAATTCCTGCGCGATCTCGGCGTCGAAGAGTCCGGTCTTGAGCAGATCATCCGCAAAGGCTTCGACAAACTGGGCCTGATGAGCTACTTCACCGCCGGCGTCAAGGAAGTACGCGCCTGGACGATCAGAAAGAATACAACGGCGCCGAAAGCCGCGGCCGTCATCCACAACGATTTTGAGAGGGGCTTCATCCGCGCCGAGGTCATCAGTTATGATGATTTTATCACCTGCGGCGGCGAATCCGGGGCCAAGGAGGCTGGTAAAATGCGTCTCGAAGGCAAGGAGTATATTGTGCAAGACGGCGACGTCATGCACTTCCGCTTCAACGTCTAGGAAGTTATCGTTTCCATTACGTAACCGAACGCACAATCCACTTGCTACAAGACAGGGAAGTTTTTCAAGAAGATAGAGTGAATGACGTGATCGAAGGGATCGTCGGCAAGACGGCCAGCGAAGCCGCACACCCGCGCGTCTGGACTTCCTCCAGAGTTCGACCGGCCTCTTCCTGGCACTGTTCATGTGGGCCTACATGTTTTTCGTCTCCAGCATCCTGATCAGCAAAGATTTCATGTATGCCGTGACCACGTTCTTTGAAGGCGCGTGGTTTATCGAAAACGGTGAACCACTGATCGTCACGCTGACCGTCGCGTTCGTTTCCGACATCTTCGTCACCCATGCGGGGCTCGCCGCACGGAAATTCCCGGTCACCTACCGCCAGTTCCGCGCCTACCGCAGCCATATGAAGATGATGAAACACGCCGATACGAACCTCTGGTTTATTCAGGCCGTTACCAGCTTTTCTCGGGGGCGACCTCGCAGGGCTGCGCACGGCGATCGCGGCACGGATGCGCGGGCAGGATACGACACTCCTCAGCCTAGTGCCCCGTCAAGCGCTCCCACTCCGCCGCCGCCCAGAACAGGATGCAGGCGAGCCTGGCGAACAACATCATGGGCAAGGGCGACAACGAGGACGTCCATTTCGCCGATACCGTCAAAGGGAGCGACTGGGTCTGCGAAGGGGCCGTTGTCATGGACCTGGTCACCGGCGAAGCCGCCTGCTGGGACCTGCACGGCTTCAACCGCCTCGGCGGCAACTCGGTGGCCGAAACCGTCGTCTCGGGCATAATTGTCGGCGAATATGTCGCGGATTACGCCGAAAAATGACGGATGGCCATCGACTCCTGCGCCATCGAGGCGGCGATCGACGGGTTCCGCGAAGCGCACCCGGAACTAGACCGCTTCGCGGTGCAGCGCCGGCTGATGCCCTTTGAACTGCCAGAAAAGTACCGGGGAGGAAACAAACGCATAGGAGTCGGCGATGAAGAGTATGAAAAAGGGCGGCTGCTGCGTCTCGGCCAGCAGAATGAAACGGATGCGCGACGGTTTCATCGGCGCCGTGGCGCTCAACCGCGTCGCCCGCTTCGAAGTAGACCCCCGCGACAAACGCACGACGGAGGAGTGGGATGAGATCATCGGCAACAACAACGGCGTTTTCGGCTGCATGAGCCTTCTGGGCTGCGCCGACGTCTGCCCAAAACACCTGCCGCTGCAGTCCAAAATCGCCTACCTGCGGCGCAAAATGGTCGGGGTGCGCTGAGCGGCGTGCCCCGTCTCAGCCGATCGACGCGATCGTGTCGCCGAAACGGACCTTCTGCCCCGCTTCGACCTTCAGTTTCATCCCCGCTTTTTCCATGATCATGACGATGGTCGATCCCATCTCGAAACAGCCGAAGTCATCACCCTTTTTCAGGTAGAGATCATTGAAAGTGTAAGCGGTCGCCTGCTGCGCGTCCGCGTTGGTCTGGATGCGCGGTTCGAAACTGACCTGTATTTTCCCGACGTTGAGCGCCCCGACGAGGACGAGGTAGATGAGCGTTCCCTGCCAGCTCTCGCACTCCAGCACGACGCGCTCGTTCTCGATAAAAAGGTCGGCCCGCTTGTTAAGCGAGGGCATATTGACCGGGTAGAGCTTGCCGGGAATATGCACCGCCTTGAGCACCTTCATGTTCGTCGGCACGTGGTAGCGGTGGTAGTCCCGCGGAGAGAGGTAGAAGTTCATGAACTGCCCGTGCTCGATGCGGTCCTTGTTCGCATCGTCGACCTCCGACCCCAGCAGCTCGCGCACGCAGTAGGATATTCCCTTGATCTGCAGCGCCCGCGTCGCGTCGAGATCGCCGCATTCGGTAATGAGGCTGTCGCACGGCGAGATAAGGTCGTCGGCGTCGTTGGAAAAACGGCGTGACGCCTTCAGACGCCGGGTAAAGAGCGCGTTGAGCGAACGGTAGGTGACGGGCGAGTAGAACTCGCTCATATCCAGCCCCATAATGCTAACATAACCCTGGTTGACGATCTTCTGGAACCATTGGGGGAACTCCTTGGACGCGAACCGTCCGAACTGCTGCGAAATGGCGTTGGTAATATGGCGTGTCATGCTTCCTCGTCGTTGTCGATTTTTCGTTTGGCGATCTCTTCGATCAGTACGGTCGCGTAGGAGCCTTTTGGAAGGCTGAAATGCAGCTCGTACCAGGCCTCTTCCTCGCGGTATTTGCCTTCCACGTCCTCGGGGAAGATCCAGGCATAACGGCGCTGTCCGTCGATTTCGTGAACGGCGTCATACTCTTTTTCGATGACCCTGGAGAGGCCGGAGGAGCGCATGGCCCGCTTTCCGACAAGCAGCCCTGTCGGGACGATATCACGTTCCATATAGCGCTCGATCTCCTCGTCGCCGCCGTCAAACTCGAAGGGGCGCCCGTGCGGGTAATGCATCATCACGTCCCCCTCGATGAGCTTGTAGGGGTGCGGCTGTAATTTCAGCTTCGTCAACTGCTCCTCTGTCATGTTAAGCAGCGGGGCGATCTCTTTGGCGTCGAAGGTACCGATCAGTGTACTAATCTCGATACGGCGGCTCAGCCAAAGGTTGAAGAGGTGGCTTTGATATGCATTAATATAAAGCCGCTTGAGCTTGACGTTGCGCTCCTTGATCTTGCCGCGCAGCAGGGCTTCGCCCCTCTTCCAGTTCTCGCCGCCGATACCGAAACGCTGGTAGCCGAAAAAGTTCGGCATGCCGTAGGCCGCGATCTGTTTGAGGGCTTCGTCGATCTTCTTGGCTGCCGTCGGCGTCACCTTTTTCAGACGGATGAAGAAGCGGTTGCCCTTGAGGTGCCCCATGTGGATCTTATTCTTGTGGTAGGTCTTCTCAAGAATCTTGACGTTTTCATGGCTGAAGTTCTCGAGCTGCTTCTCGTACTTCTTCGGCAGGGAGATGTACTGCGTCGTCATCGCGTTTTTGTCTTTGAGTCCGGCATAGCCGATCTCTTTGCCCTTGATGCCAAGGTGCTTCGCCAGCAGGGAAATAAGCTCCCAGGTGGCCAGGTTCTTTTTGCGGACGTGCAGCACAAGGTGCTCGCCGTTGCCTGTGAACGGGTACAGGGGGATCTCATTGACGACGAAGTCGCGCACGCTCTGTTTGAACACAAAGGGGATCGGCGCATGCTGCAGATAATAAAAACGGTCCATAATACTCTTTAAAAGTGGTGTGATTTGCACGGATTCTTGTAACGGGTCCGTGCAGCCCGTGCGAAAACGGTCAGCGGCGTGCGGTGCTTGCGCGCAAGGTATTCGACGCGCTTGCGCATCCGCGGTGCGAAGGCGATAAGCATCTCGTACTCCTCTCCGCTGCACCCGGCCGCCCTGCTCATGGGACGCAAAAACGCAAAGCCGACCCGGTTTAGATCGGCCAGACGCTGCAGGTCGGTATAGATCCCGTCGGAAATATCCATCCCTGCCCGCAGGTGGGAGGCGACGTCGGCGATGAACGCACGGCGCAGCAGCGGCCGCACATAATGCGACTGTGCATGCGCCCGGCGACCCGCTAGCAGATACTGCAGCTCTTTTTTCGCTTTCCCGACGCTGCCGGTGAAGGCCAGAAGGTCTCCCGGCTTGATCCCGCTGCGGCGCAGCGGACAGCGCGTCTCGGAAACAATGGTCAGCGAAATGATCAGCCGGTCGCTCTTGACGGTATCACCGCCGATAAGTTCGCACTCAAAGGCCGCCGCCGCCTCAACAAACCCCGCCGCCAGGGCATCCACCTCGTCGACACGCATCGACGGCGGGATACCGATCGCCAGCAGCGCGTAGCGCGGTACGGCGTTCATCGCCACAGCGTCGGAGATGTTGACGGCGAAGGCCTTGTGGGCAATCTGCCGCGGGCTCATCCAGGCACGCTTGAAATGCGTCCCTTCGATAAAGGCGTCATTCGAATAGACATAAGAGCCGACCACGGCCCCGTCGTCACCTATCCGTTTGGATGCGGCGGCGACGGAGACGATAAAACGTTTTTCCAGATCCATAATAAGAGGAGAATTTTACTCCACTCTCGCTTGCGGGGCCTTTACGCAGGATCCTACATAAGTCGCACTTAATAAAAGACCAATTAAAATTAGTGAAAATTCACAAACGGAACGTTATGAAGACATCGGTCAAGAAACTGTTGAGTTCGGTGCAGTTCAATGCGACACTGCTGATGCTGTTCACCCTCCTGAGCGGGCTCCTTCTCGCCAGCTCCCTTGCGACCTATAAACGGATCGATAATATTGAGGAACAGGAGAAACTCGTACGCTCCCTCGGCGAAATGCAGCGCGAAGACCCCGCCCTTGCCCGCATTAGCTCCAGCGGTGTTCTCAGTCGCCTGCCGATCCTCATCGATGCGCTCGACACCGAAGCGCCTTACGAGATCGTCAATAGCCTGATCATCCGAGAAGCCGCACTGCGCGACAAATACACCAAAGCACTCCGCGAACGTGCCAGGACTTTGAGCATCGTGACAGCCGCCTATTTCAACGCCACCGTTGCATCACCGTCCAAACATGCCGAAATGCTTAATGCAATCGATGACTACATCGCCGTCTTTTATCCGCTGACAAAACTGCAGAACCGTGTCCTTTACTACTACAGTCTGCTCGTAGCGGCCAGCATTGCGCTTCTCTTCCTCTGGAGCTTCGTCGTCATGGTCACCAGCCGCAATGCTGCCAGGACGATCCTCGCCGATATCCATGCACTGCAGCCGCAAGAGGGAGCAACCCGCACGACGGTCAAGTATAAAACGACCGAAATCAACAGCATCGCCCTGAAACTGCGCCAGAAGGGCGGTGAAGCTGCCGCGTCGGGCTACAAAAAGGACGAGGTGACACAGCTGCCCAATTATGAAGGGGTCAAGATCGGGTTTGAGCGCCGCCCGTCCGGTTCCAAGGAGATGCAAGCCTATGTCTGTATCTTCGAGATCGACAACTACTCCAAGCTCACCAACCACTTCCCGCAGAGCGTCATCGACCCCATTTTGATCAAGATCACCTCCATCATGAAACTGCACAAGATGCAAAATGACCAGATCGGCCGGATTCACGGTGGACAGTTCATTGCCGTCTTCCTGCGCAAGGAGAAGCAAAAAGCGATGGAGGAGTGCAAACATATCTGCCAGATGATCGAGGAAAACCGTTTCAAAATGCCACATGACTCCTTCGCGATCACGCTGAGCGGCGGCTTTGCCTCCAAAACCGCCTCACAGACCCTTGACGATGCCGTCAAAAACGCCAAAGAGCGCCTGAAAATCGCACAGGAGAAGGGCGGCAACTGCGTCTCCGACATGAGCAACAATACGAAAATATTATAAATTTTCCGTCAGAAGCCCCTGTTTGAGGGGGTTTCTGGTTCGTTTTGTAACACCTTTCTCTTCTGCTCCCCGCCACAAATGGTTTAACCGAAACCTACCCTTTCAATCGCTATAATCTGACGAATATTTACGTTTACGAAGGAAGGTTATGAGTATTCCTATTTATACTTATGATGCGGTAATCGTCGGTTCCGGTCTGGCAGGTTCAGCGGCTGCCAGAGAGCTGCAGATCGCCGGCAAGAATGTCGCCGTCATTACCAAACTCCACCCGCTGCGCTCCCACTCCGGTGCGGCGCAGGGCGGTATCAACGCAGCACTCAGCGATGCTGACAGCATCGAGCTGCACGAATTCGACACCGTCAAAGGTGCGGACTACCTCGCCGATCAGGACGCCGTCGAGCTGATGTGTCAGAAAGCACCGTCAACGATCCGCTGGGCAGAGCACATGGGAGCGGCCTTCAGTCGTACCGATGATGGCAAGATCGCCCAGCGCCCCTTTGGAGGCCAATCCTCCCCACGCGCCTGTTTCGCGAAAGACCGTACAGGTCTGACCCTTCTGCAGACGATCTACGAGCAGGCATTGCGTGTCGGCGTTAATTTCATTGACGAATGGTATGCCGCCGACATCATCTATAAAGACGGTAAAGTCAGCGGTGTCGTCGCCTTCAATATTCGTAACCAGGAAAAGGCGATCTTCAACGCCAAAGCCGTCATGTTCGCGACCGGCGGGTACGCCCGCGCGTTCAAGATCAGCTCCAACGCCCACGCCAACACCGGCGACGGCCTTTCCATCGTTGCACGCCACGGCCTGCCGCTCGAAGATATGGAGTTCGTCCAGTTCCACCCGTCAGGCCTTTCGGGCAGCGGTATCCTTATCTCCGAAGCAGCCCGCGGCGAAGGCGGAAAACTGCTCAACTCCGAAGGCGAACGCTTCATGGAGCGCTACGCGCCGAACAAGCTTGAGCTGGCCTCCCGCGACGTCGTCGCCCGCGCCATCATCAACGAGATCCGCGAAGGGCGCGGGGTCGGCCCGCGCAAAGACGCCGTCTACATCGACCTGACGCACCTGGGCAAAGAGAAGATCATGGAGCGCCTGCCGGAACTGCGCGACCTGGCCATCACCTTCCTCGGCCTTGACATGATCAAGGAGCCTATTCTTATCTCCGCGACGGCGCACTACTCCATGGGCGGCATCCCGGTTGACATCGACGGACACGTCCGTAAGAACAACGACGAACTCGTCGAAGGCTTCTACGCGGCGGGCGAATGTGCCTGTGTCAGCGTTCACGGTGCGAACCGCCTCGGCGCCAACTCCGTCCTGGAAGCCCTGCTCTTCGGACGCCACGTCGGCCAGAGCATGGTCGCGGACATCGACAAGCTCTCCCTGCGCGAAGCGGAGCAGTCCGATGCTGATGCCATGATCGAAGAGATGGAGCGCATCCTCACGTCCAACGGCAAAGAGACAGTACCGGGCCTGCGCAATGAACTGCAGCAGAGTATGACGGACAACGCCGGTGTCTTCCGTACGGAAGAGACCCTCTCCAAGCAGGTCGGGATCATCAAGGAACTGCGCAAGCGCTTTGCGAACATCCGCATCGACGACAAGTCCAAGATCTTCAATACAGACCTTCAGGAGGCGATCGAACTGGGCCACATGCTCGACTACTCCCTCTTCATCGTCGAAAGCGCCCTCGCCCGCAAAGAGAGCCGCGGCGCGCACTACCGTGAGGACTACACGACACGCGATGACGAAGGTTTCATGAAGCACACAATGGCCTACATGGACGAAAACGGTGACATCAGCCTCGACTACATGGCTGTAACGCCGGGCAAATTCGATCCGCAAGAGCGTACATACTAAGGGGAAGAAGATGACAACGATTACGACACAAACCATTACATTCAACGTTTTCCGCTTCAATTCGGAAACGGACTACCTCCCCTACTACAAAAAGGTCGAGATGGAGGTCACCTCCGAAGAGGTCGTCCTCGACATACTCAACCGCATCAAGTGGGAAGTCGACGGCAGTTTCAGCTACCGCCGCAGCTGTCGCCACGGGATCTGCGGAGCCTGTGCCATCAAGGTCAACGGCAAAGGTGTCCTGGCCTGTAAAGAGCGTATGAACGACCTGATCGAACTCTTCGGTACCGAGCTCACTCTCGAGCCGCTCAGTATCAAGCGCGCGGTCAAGGATATGATCATCGACAAAGAGGACTTCTGGGTCAAGCATGAAGCGATCGAGCCCTATCTGATCAGCCACATCGAGGAGCACCCGGAGATGGAGTGTGCGGTCACGCCGGCACAGGCCGAAGCGCTGCTGGACTCCGACTACTGTATCCAGTGCGGCCTCTGCCACTACTCCTGTCCGGTCATCGAGATCAACGACGACTTCATCGGGCCTGCGGCATTCGCCAAGGCCTACCGCTTCAACGCCGACGTCCGTGACAACGGTATCGACGAGCGTATCGACATCATCAACGCACCATCCGCAGGGGTCTGGGACTGTGTCAAGTGTTTCGAATGTGCAGAGGTCTGTCCCAAAGAGGTCAACCCGATCGAAAAGATCACGAAGCTGCACAACCAGATCTTCGAGCACGGCCGCGCTATCAACAACGTCGCTACGCGCCACGCTGTCGGATTCGCGCACTCCATCAAGAAACACGGTTTCCTGGACGAAGCGGAACTCGTACGCTACTCCGAGGGTACGCTCCCGATGCTTATGAAACACGGCAAGGTCGGATTCAAAATGTTCAAAGTCGGCAAAGTCGTTATGCCGTGGAACATGCCGAAATCGGACAAACTCGACGAGGTCAAAGCCCTGATCAAATCGTCGTCAACGGTCAAATTCTAAGGATAACTCATGGAAAAGAAACTCACATACGCCCTCTTTACAGGATGTACCGCCAAGGAGAGTACGCCGGAGCAGCTGATGTCTACGTACGCCGTAGCTGACAAGCTCGGTATCGAACTCGTAGAGCTTTCCGAAGCGACCTGCTGCGGCGCGTCCCACCTGCAGGACTATGACGATTTCCTGTCGCTTGTCCTCAACGCACGCAACATCTGCTACGCCGAGTCCCGCGGCATGACGATGGTCACCATCTGCAATACCTGCCAGCTCAACACGGCGATGACGAAACACCGCCTCGACAGCGACCCGGAGCTCAAAGCCCGCGTCAACGAAAAACTGGCGGAAGTCGGCCTGGAGTACAAAGGCACCTCCAAGATCACCCACTTCCTCTACGCCCTGATCGACGACTTCGGTCTCGAGACGATCAAAGAGAAGGTCGTTACGCCGCTCTCCCAGTTCAACATCGCACCGTTCTACGGCTGCCACAACATCCGCCCGTCCGAACTGCAGAACGAGACGCACGACAGCGCGGAGAATGCCTACAACCCAAACTCCCTCGACGAGCTCATCATCGCCCTTGGTGGTGTCAACGTCGACTACGAGGAGAAGAACAAGTGCTGCGGTTTCCACGCCGAGCTGCAGGCGCCGCACACCGCGGCGGTCCTGACCGGTAAAGCGCTCATGGGCGCCATGGACGCCAACGCTGACTGGATGGTCACCCCCTGCCCGCTGTGCCACCTGAAACTCGACACGCAGTACGAGCACGCCTCCCACGCCGTCGGCCGCGACGTCAAGATGCCGGTCCTGCACATGCAGCAGATGGTCGGCCTGGCCCTGGGCTGCACGCCGTCCGAACTCGGGCTCCAGCACCACGTCTCCAAAGTCAACTTCGTCTAACCACGATACGGGGCGCATCCCGCGCCTCTCCCCTGCTCCCACAAGGTACATTTTATGTCCGATACAATCGAAATACTTTCATGGAACGTCAACGGTATCCGCGCCGTCGCCAACAAACAGGCACTCAAATGGGTCGATGAACGCCGTCCGGACATTCTCTGTCTCCAGGAGATCAAAGCGACCGCGTCCCAGTTCCCCAACGACCTCTTCGACACCAACTACGCGACGCTGACCATCAACAGCGGCGAACGCAAAGGGTACTCCGGCACGGCGACCTTCTCGCACTATGTGCCCGAGTCGTTCGAGTTCTGCCTCGACATCGACAACGAACACGAGGGGCGCATCATCCAGCATGACTACGACGACTTTACCCTCTTCAACGTCTACTTCCCCAACGGGCAGAAAGACGAAGAGCGCCTGGCGCACAAGATGGCCTTTTACGAGAAATTTCTGACTTACTGCGACGCGCTGCGCGATGAAGGCAAAAGCATCGTCATCTGCGGCGACGTCAATACAGCCCACCGGGAGATCGACCTGAAAAACCCGAAGTCCAACGCGAAGACGTCAGGCTTCCTCCCAGAAGAGCGCGCCTGGATCGACAAGCTTATCGAGCACGGCTACGTCGACACCTTCCGCTACGTCCACGGCGACATCGAGGAGGAGTACAGCTGGTGGTCCTACCGCTTCAGCGCCCGCACGAAGAACGTGGGGTGGCGGATCGACTACTTCTTCATCTCCGACGACCTGACCGAAGTGCTCGAAGACGCCTTCATCCTCCAGGACATCGAGGGCTCCGACCACTGCCCCGTCGGCATCCGCCTCGCCCTCTAGCGTATCAACAGTTCTATCGTTCGAAAAAGAGTTTGAAAGAGCGCTCCCGACAGGGAGCCTAAAGAGGATTAGAGCCTGGTCAGCAGGACGATAACGAACGGTACGGGCGCTTTGGGGGCCTTTGCCGCTTCGAAAACGCTGCAGAAAGCCTTGGCGACCTCGTAGGAAAAGGAAATAGGAAATAGAAATAGAAAAGAAATAGGGGGTCAGGTGATAGTAATAGTATTTTTAGAAGAGTCTAAATAAAAAATAGCCAATTAAATCCTATCACTATCACCTGATCCCTATGATCATCACCTGAACCCTATGATCCTATTTTTCGTCTACTTCCTCGATCGCGGCAGGATCGTCGAAGAGGGAGCTCCCTGAGAATTGTTACGCTAAGAGGGCTTCTATCACCGCTTTGTCAACAAGCAGAAAAAGTAACAAGGTTTTTTTGGATTATTTGTAAGGAATGCCGGAAGATGATTGCGGTGCGAGTGCCCCGCGCGGGGTTACTCGGCGATCTCGTAGACGACCGTGGAACCGCTGACTTCGTAGGAGACGACCAGCAGGTTCTTGCCGTTGGGCGATTTGTCGGAAGGGATGA
>JACXUG010000049.1 GCA_014764065.1 Campylobacterales bacterium | reverse complement strand
GATCAACTGGGCGTTAAGATTGTTATAGGGCGGCAGGATCGAAAAGACCGAAAAGTCCTTCCCGTCCATGCAGTGCATCCCCAGATCGTTCCAGGCCAGAAGCGTGTAATCGGCCGTCGTGTCTTCATGCTCACCCTCGCCCGATTCGGCCGTCATGTCTTCATGCTCACCCTCGCCCGATGTCGTCGTCATCTGGCATCCTCCCAGCCACAAGGCTGCAAGTCCTACCACCAACAGCTTTTGCCAAAGTACCGTTCGCATCTTCATCTCCTCTTGCGGCACCTGGGTAGACCCCAAACACCATATTCATATCGCAGTATGGAACAACACTATGAAGATTTGATGAAGGGTTGGCAACCCCTTGTATAATACGGATAGATTCCCAAAGGAGGCGAAGTGGACATTCTGATCGTCGAAGACGAAACCGTCGTGGCCCGGCAGCTTGAAGAGACCCTGCACCAGGAGGCCTACAAGACCGTGGCGGCGGGGAGCGTCGCTGCAGCAAAACACGCCATGCAGGAGCAGAACTTCGACCTTATCCTGCTGGACTGGAACCTCCCCGACGGTGACGGGATCACCCTGCTGCGCCTGTGGCGGGAACAGAAAATCCACACTCCCGTCCTCGTCCTTTCGGCCAACATCACCGTCGACGACAGGGTACACGCGCTTAACGCCGGTGCCGACGACTACCTCTGCAAACCCCACTCCAGTATCGAACTCCTTGCTCGCGTCCGCGCCCTGCTGCGACGGGACGCATCGATTAAAAGCTCAAAGCTCAGTGCCGAGGACGTCGTCGTCGATATCATCGCCCGGGAGGTCAGCGTCAGCCACACCCCCGTCAAGCTCAGCCTGGCCGAATTCGACCTGCTGACGCTCCTGATGCAGCATCAGGGCATCGTCCTGACCCGTTTCCAGCTCAACGAACACATCAGCAAGAATTTCGACCGGATCTCGGTCAGCAACCTCATCGATGTCCACATCCGCAATATCCGCAAGAAACTTGACCGCCCGGAACTGATCCAGACCGTCCGCGGCGTCGGCTATACCATTAAAACATAACGGCAACCACACCTAGCCCTGCATCCACCCGTATGCGTCAAACGCATTACAGCGTCGTCAAACAGAGACGCGCCGTGCTCCCCCGGCCCACGCCGTCGCTAGAGAGCGTCAGTTCCGCGCCGATATGCTGGGCATAGCGCCGGCTCAGGGCCAGTCCCAGGCCGCTACCGCCGCGTGCCCGGTCCGTTTTCTCCGACTGTACGAACGGTTCGAACACATGTTTCAGCGTCTCGGCCGCCATCCCCCGCCCCGTGTCCTGAACCCGGAGACAGAGAACCGACTCGGTCGTATCGAACGCACATGTGACGCTGCCGCTGTCGGTAAACTTCACGGCGTTGGAAAGCAGGTTGAGGAGGATCTGCCGCAGGAAGCGGCGGTCGGCGACCACCGTCGTGTCCGGCACGGACTCCGGCAGAAGGAGAGCCACCCCTTTTTGCTCCGCCAGGGGGGCAAGCAGCGCCCCGACCTCATCAAACATATTAGCAATCTCCGCCGTCCGGAGGGTTTCGAGTTCCGGCTCGTATTTACCGGCATCCAGCCGTGCCAGATCCAACAGGTCGTTCACCATCCCCAGCAGTTGCTGCGCGGCATGTTCGATCCCCCCAATGCGTTCAAGCGCGCCGGCTTCGAGTCGGCCATACCCGACCAGAAACTGTGTCTGGGACAAGATGGCGTGCAGCGGGGTACGCAGGTCGTGGGAGAGGTGTGAGATAAATGCCGTTTTGGCCGCCGAGTCCCGGCGCAGCCGGTTATAGGCGCGGATCTGGCCGATGCGCGCCGCAATCATCGAGGCAACCGCACGGAAAAACGCCTGTTCCTCCTCCGCCAGCCCTTCGGGGAGGATAAGCGAGCCGTAATACTTGAGCGTTTCATGCTCGAAGTCGTACACGAACAGCGTCGGCATCGATTTGGGTGCACCGGCACGGGCAAAACGGACATTATATTCGGGGGCGAGCATCTTCAGTTCGGTCAGGGCCGTTTTCAGACAGGCGCTCTCCTCCTCCGTCTCCATCAGGCGGTGGAAAAGGGCGATCATCTGCGTCAAACGTTTGAGGCGGAAGATGTTTTCCCGTTCCAGGGCTTCGAACGCGCTGCGGATATCCCCGGCCATCCCGTTGAACGCCTGCGCCAGGCGGCCGATCTCATCCATGCGGCCGCTCTCGACCGGCAGGCTGTATTGCCGGGTCCGTACCATGTCTGACGCCTGCTGCTGCAGCGCCCCGAGCGGCGCGACGATGCGCCGGGAGAACCAGAAGGCGGCCGCGGCGATCACGCCCACGCCGAAAAGCAGCAGCAGCGCCAGCAGGCGGTTTAGATTCTCGATCAGCGAACGATGCAGCGCCCGGTCCAGCCGGTAGCCCACATACCAGCCGGCGAGCTGCGGCGCCAGCGAGCGGTAGAACCAGACCGTCCGTTTCATTTCCGCCGTTCCGGCACTCCCGCTTATTTTGAATGTCGGCAGCACTCCACCGATACTGCTCCCCGTTTCGGGGTTGAACAGCAGCGTCGACGCGGGGCCGCCCTGGAGGTTGAACCGCTGCAGGTTCGCCGAACGGTACTCCATCACCAGATAGCCGATAATCCTGTCAGACCCCAATGCGGCGCGGACCGGGACCTCCAGTAACAAAACGCCCCTCTCTGTTTCGACGGGGGAGGTGCTTCTCAGGCCCGCCTCGAAACGCCGGTAGCGGGCGTAGGGTTTGCCCGTTTGCAGGAGATCCGTGGCCGCGATGACACGGCCGTCAAGCCCGATCGCAAAAAGATCGATGTCCAAATCGTACACCGCCTTGTAGCGCTCGAGCAGTGACGCCACACGGCGGTCAAGGTCATCGATCAGCAGGTCGTCCATGACGACCGATCCGGCCAGAAAATGCAGCTCCCGGTAGAGCTGCGCCATATGCCGCTGCACATCCGCGGCGACCTGTTCCATCCGCGCCCGGTGCTCCTGGTAAAAATGTTCGGTATAGAGACGCTCCTCGCTGACATGGGTATAGACCAGGATCGCCGCGTAAGGCACGACGCCGACGAGGAAGATCAGGAGCACCAGTTTGACGGCCATATGCCGCCGGAACCACCCGATCACCGCCCGGCTCCCGCATCATGAAAAAGCACCGTCACGTTCGCATCCGACGCCAGGCGGTACGGCACATACCCCACCGCACCTTCAACCTGCCGCACATAAGCCACGACCGCTTCGGCGGAGCCCATCACCTTCGGCGGGCGCTGCCCGAGGTAGTGGCGGCGGATCCACCACTCCCGCAGCGCCGCACGGGAAAGCCCCAACATCTCCCTTTCGAACTGCCGCCGCAGCGGATCGTCCGCCTCCGGCTGCAGCGGGTACACCCGCACGGAATCTACATAGTGCATCTTCCCGAGATAGATGTCGCGTATCTGTGCCGCATCCAGTGCCGCGAGCGGGGAATCCGCACGGGTGATCAACGCCCACTCCTGCGCACAGAGTGTCACCGCCAAGAGCAGGAATGCCGCGACCCTCTCCATCCTCTGCATCCTAAAAGAGCATCGAGAAGGAGACCATCAAGACATCCTCATTCTCACGGCTGTGGAATTGGTACTCCCCTTTGAGCGCTACGGGGAAAAGCGGCCGGTAGGTATAGCCCACGACGGCGATACCGTCCTCGGAACGGTCGATGTAATCTGTCGTATACTCCAGGCGCAGCACGGCATAATGGCGCTCGAAAAACTGCTGCGTTCCCTGGATATAGGCTCCCGCGTTGCTCCGGCTGTTCGCTTCGTTGCGCCGGTAGCCCGCTTCGGCCATGATGCGCGTCCGCGGCATACGGTACTGCGCCGATGCGTAAAGGTAGTTCCACGTCTCTTCCTCGATCCGCTCCTCGTACTGTCCGGCATTCAGCCCGCAGGACCACGCATTCCACTCCTCCGCTGCGCCGATCCCGCTTTGGCGTTCGATGTCAAAGTTGTTATACGGGTCATCCCCGTTGAAGGCCGTATCCAGGTCCTGGGTCACCTGAAGCAGAAGATTGACACTCAGTACACCGAACCGCATCGTCACGTCGGCCCCGGTCGTAAAACGGGGAAAAATGTCATCGACGATTTTCGGGCTGGAGGTCGTATCGCGCAGGACGTTGATCGGCATCCGGTTCCAGTACCCGACCGGCGTATTGAACTTTCCGCCCGTTACCCGCAGCACCTCCGAAGGCTCGTACTGCACATATACGCGTTCCGCATGGAGGGTAGTATCGGTCTCGGTCTGCTCCCCGTACCCGAAACGGCGCCGGTACAGATCGCTCCATTCGATTTCGGTCAGGGCACTCCAGGCCCCCTCGCCGCCGTAAAGCATGATGGCCAGGTCATCCACAACAACCTCGCTTGTCCCTTTGAAGTTGTTCCAGTAATTTAGCGAGAAATACCCGCCGAGATAGAGCGGCGTTTTGCCGACCTGCACCCCTTCGCCCAGACGGTATTCATCCGCCTCCGCCCCCGTCAGTGTCAATAGCGCCAGGAGCCCTGCGGTCCAAACCCGTCCCATCATCTTCATCATGCCCCATTATACAATGACTCCTCATAACGGCGGAGGCTTTGGGCTATAATGTCGGTATGAATAGTACCCTTACCCCTACCCTTGACTTCGGCCGCGTCAATACGCTCCGGATCGGGCGCTTTGCCGTGCCCGGTGCCTACCTGATGGCAGAGGACGGCAGCGACGTCCTGCTGCCCAACCAGTACCTGACCGACGCCATGGCGATCGACGACCTCCTGGAGGTCTTTGTCTATACCGATTCCGAGGACCGTCCCGTCGCGACCACCGACCGGCCGACGGCGATGCGCGACGAATTCGGCTTCTTCACCGTCGTCGACGTCGCCAAATTCGGCGCCTTCGTCGACTGGGGACTCCCCAAGGACCTGCTGGTACCGAAGAACCGCCAGAAGACCCCCTTCAAAGTCGGTGAAAAGCGTTTTTTGCGCGTCGTCAAGGATGAAGAGTCCGACCGCCTCGTCGGGGTGGAGCGCATCAGCAAGTACCTCTCGCATTCGCCGCGGGGCTACCACCCGAACAAAGAGGTGAAGCTGCTCTTTATCGCCAAGACGCCCCTGGGCTTCAAAGTGATCGTCGACGATGCCTACGAGGGACTCGCCTTCGATAACGAGATCTTCGAAGCGGTCGCGGTCGGCGACAGCCGGACCGGTTATGTGAAACAGGTCCGTGCCGACGGCAATTTTGATGTCAGCCTGCAGCCCATCGGAAAAACGGCCCGCACCGGCAGCGACCAGGCGAAGGTCCTCGGCCCCCTCGACGCGGCGGGCGGCATGCTGCCGTACAACTCCAAAAGTCACCCGGACCTCATTACCAAAACCTTCGGCCTGAGCAAGAAAGCGTTCAAAAGAGCGCTTGTCCAGCTGCAGGAGAGCGGCGATATCGAGGTCAAGGAGACCGGGATCTACCGTCAATAGCACAATGGCAAAAAAGAGACCGGCCGAATCCTTTGTCGATTTGAATATCGTTTTCGAACATGAACAGGCGAGCTGGCAGTTGCTACGCCTCGACCCCAACAGCATGAACGTCGTGCTGCGCGCGCAAGAAAGCGGCAAAGAGCGCACCCTTCCCTTCGCCCACCTGCCCAAAAGCGTCAAAAAAATGATCCACCCGCTATAGCGCCCCCTTCCTGCCGCAGTGCCCCGGATGGTGTATAATTCTGCCGTTCGAGGGTCTTTTGGTCGTTGTCCAGGTTTGGCTCCAGGTAACCGGCGGCACTGGCATTGATGGCCCGGCGGATATAGAGCTCAATCGCATCCGGCAGGCCCGTGATATCGTTCACCTCTTCAAGCTCATCGATCAAAAAGGCATAGAGCCTATCGAAAGCGCCGCGGTACTCGACATAGGGCAGGCCCATCTTGAAATGAAAGAGACCCAGCTGTTTGAAGCGTGCGAAAAAAGCCTCATCGTCATCATAGTCGGCCTCGAGAAAACTGCTGAGTTGAGACTGCTTGAGGCGGACGAGGTCTACCCCTTTTAGAAACTCCTCGACGCAGGCGTTCTTGATCAGATCTTCATAAAAACGGTCAAAGGCACGGTGCAGCACCCCTTCGATAGGGAGATGTTCGATTTAATCATCCTCTCTCCTTCAACCGTTATAAATTGTTCAAATGTGAATTTTTATGCCCCAACAGAACTATTATACACAAATTTTTGATACCTGATCGTTTGGCGTTGTGTCCTCTGACCCTAGCTAATAATCGCGTCGTGCCACTGCACCAGGGTCAGCCGGTAGCCGTCGGACACCGGAAGCACCTCGTGGCTGTAGATGGGGTTGCTCGGGAAAATGACCATATCCCCCGCCTTCGGCCGGAAACGGATAGGCCTGCCTTCCGCATCGAAAAGGTAGTTAAAGAGCAGTTCGCCGCCGGCGAACTGCAGGCCGTCGCCGCCGTTGTCCAGATGCGACGTTGCAAAAAGGACCGTCGTGATCTTTCGCTCGGGCGCGACCTGGACAAAACCGACCGTTTCCCCCTCACTGTTGACAAGCTCGTTCGAGTCATCGGCATGTTTGATATAGAAACCACCCCGCGTATACTCCAACGCCTGCACCTCCGTCGCCGTCGTCAGTGCCACACTGAAATAGTCTTCGATCTGTTTCTGATAATAGGCAAAACTGAGCTTATACCCCTCGAGCAGAATTTCGGGCAGTTCATGGATCGCCGTCTTTCGGATATCCTCCTCGAGCTCAGGAACGACAACACCGTGGAAGTTTTTTTTGACTTTGGCCCGCTCCCCCTCGCTTTTATCGTGGGTATAGGCCGCGATCTCGGCGCAGGCTTCGGCTGAGAGAAAGTTCTCGATGATGAGATAGGGATAATCGTAATAGGGGTTTGCCATCAGGCGGGTCTCGTAGCGAAGCTCGGCGATGAAGTCATCGCAGTAGACATAGTTGCTGATTTGCCGCAAAGGGTTCTCCGTGCCTGCAAAGGCGAAAGTGGAATCTGAAATAGTAACCAATATTTGAAAAAGAGAATCGGTGAAAAGTGGTCGGGATGACTGGACTCGAACCAGCGACCCCCAAGCCCCCAGCTTGGTGCGCTAACCATACTGCGCTACATCCCGACGAGGAGGGAAATTATATCCAAAAAGTTTAAAAAAAGATGCGTAAACCGCCCTGAAAATCAGGGGGATTTACGCAGGGGAAAAGGGACCTATTTGTAACGGTAAGTGATACGGCCCTTGTCCAGGCTGTACGGCGTCAGTTCGATCTTGACGCGGTCGCCCGGGAGGATCTTAATATAGTTCATCCGCATCTTGCCGGCAATGTGGCACAGGATCACGTGGCCGTTCTCAAGCTCTACACGAAATGTTGCATTCGGCAGCGCTTCAACTACTGTACCGTCAACCTCAATGACATCATCTTTTGCCATTTATGCTCCTTGGGATAATGATAAGATTTCCGCTTTGCCGCCGATGACAGCAACCGTGTGTTCGTAATGCGATCCGCGCAGGCCGTCGGAACTCACGACGTCCCATCCGTTTTCCAGGATCACCGCTTTGGCCTCTTTTTGGCAGATCATCGGCTCAATGCAGAAAACCATGCCGTTTTTGATCTTCGGCCCCGCTTTCGGGTTGGATCCTTCCAGGTAGTTGGGGATCTCAGGCTCCTCATGCGGGCGCTTCCCGATGCCGTGGCCGCAGAATCCGCGCAGCGGCACGAAACCGCGCTCGAGGATAAACTGCTCAATCGCCATGGAAAGCTCTTTGAACCGCATTCCCTCTTGGATAATATCGATGGCGTAATAGAGTGAATCTTTGGCACAGGCGATCAACGCCTCATCCCGTTCCGTAACCTTTCCGACCGGGACGGTGATGGCCGAATCACCGTAATAGCCGTTGAGCTCCGTACCGATATCATAGCCGATGATATCACCCTCCTGCAGCTTGTAATCACTGGGAATACCGTGAATAATCACTTCGTTAAGGGAGGTGCAAACGGCATTGGGGAATCCGTAGAGCCCTTTGAACGAGGGTCTGGCGCCGTGAGATCGGATGTAATCCTCCGCCATGGCATCAAGTTCCTTCAGGCTCAGGCCCGGTCGAGTCTCTTTGCGGAGAAGGTCAAGGGTGCCGCCGACAATGGCGTTGGCGGCACGGAGTTTTTCAATTTCTTCGGGTTTGCGCAGCGCGATGGCCATGGGAGTTACAGACCGACCGCGCTGAGGGTTTCATATTTGCTCATATAGATCTGGGCTTCGATCTTGCGCATAGTATCAAGTGCAACCTGGACGACGATGAGGACCGCGGTACCGCCGAAGTAGAACGGTACACCCATCCCCTTGACGATAACCCACGGCAGTGTCGCCACCAGACCGAGGTAGATCGCCCCGGTGAACGTCAGGCGTGACGCCGTCTCGTTGAGGAACTCTTTGGTCCCTTCCCCCGGACGGATACCCGGGATGAAGCCACCCTGGCGCTTGAGGTTATCGGAGATATCCTTGGCGTTGAAGACGATCGACGCGTAGAAATACGCGAAGAATACGACGAAGAGGAATGTCAGGAAGTTGAAGAAGTAGCCACTCGGATTGAGCAGGTCCGCTACCGCCTGGACATACGGGTTGGTGCTGGATGAGAGCACCGTCATCGGGAACATCAGGATCGCAGAAGCGAAGATGACCGGGATGACGCCCGACAGGTTGACCTTGATCGGGATATAGTTCATCACGCGCTTGTTCTGGTTCGCCATCATCGTCTTTTTGGCGTAGGTCACCGGGATGCGGCGTTCGCCGAGCTCCACGTAAATGATGACGCCGATGGTGACGAGGATCAGCAGCAGGATCGCAATGACCGTGATGAAGCTGATCGCACCCGTGTTGAGCATCGTGACCGTCTGACCAATCGCGGAAGGGATCGCGGAAACGATACCGGCGAAGATGATCAGAGAGATACCGTTGCCGACCCCGCTCTGCGTGATCTGCTCACCGATCCACATCAACAGCATCGTACCGGCGAGCATGGAGATCGCTGCGACCATAACAAAAGTGCTGTGGTCCATCAGGATCGCGCTGCTGCCGTCCTTTCCTGTCATGCTCTGCAGACCGATGCTGACACCGACCGCCTGTACGAGGGTAATAGCGATGGTGGAGTAGCGGATGATCTGCATATATTTGACCATGCCGTCACGCTCTTTCTTCATCTGTCCGAGGTTCGGGAAGGTCGCTGCAAGCAGCTCCATGATGATCGACGCGGTAATGTAAGGCATGATACCGAGTGAAATAATGGAGAGGCGTTCGACGGCGTTTCCGCTGAACATGTTGAACAGACCGAGAGCATCGGAGGAGTGTGAATCGAAGAAGGAGGCGATGACGGCAGTGTCTACGCCCGGCACCGGCACGTAGGCCAGCAGCCGATAGAGGAACAGAAACCCAATCGTTATGAGGATCTTGTTAATGAGCTGCTGGTTCATTACTTGCCGGTTGTTGTAACGTTTTCGTCTTTGATCTTGGAGGCAAGGTCTTTCGCAGAAGCGCCGACTAGTTTAACCTTCGTCACGGCTTTGCCCAGCTTGTGAACACCGCGGATCGCTTCGACAGTGATCTCGTCGAGTGCCGCAACCGCTGTAATGCGGTCGACGTTGATAACGTACGGTTTAACAACACGTGACGTGAAGCCGATCTTCGGCAGACGGCGAGCCAGCGGCTGCTGACCACCCTCGAAGTTACGCTTTACATTGTAACCGGAGCGTGCTTTCTGCCCTTTATTACCTTTACCTGCGGTCTTACCGTTACCGCTACCCTGACCGCGACCCAGACGCTTTGTATTGCTTGTGGAGCCCGCTGCAGGTGTCAAGTTTTCAAGTGCCATATGCTTATCCTTTCATGCGCGCAAGCGCTTCGATTGTCGCGCGGACAACCGAATTCGGATTGTTCGAACCGATGGATTTCGTCAGGATGTCCTGGATACCCGCGAGTTCGAGAACCGGACGCATCGCACCGCCGGCGATAACACCGGTACCTTCGGAGGCCGGTTTCATCAGGATACGGCTTGCGTTGAACTTGTGCTCGATGTCGTGCGCAATTGTAGTCCCTTTAATCTTAACATCCGTCAAGTTTTTGAACGCTTCATCCACCGCTTTGCGGATCGCGTCTGGAACCTCTTTCGCTTTACCGTAGCCAAAGCCGACCGTACCGTTTTTATTACCGACGACAACCAGCGCGGTGAAACGGAAACGGCGACCACCTTTGACAACTTTTGTGACCCGACCGATGTGCACGATCGACTCTTCGAATTCCTCTTTGTTGATAGTCTTCATCGATCAGTCCTTAAAACTTGATTTCGTTGGCACGAAGCGCATCGGCGAAGGCCGCGACAACACCGTGGAAGATGTAGCCGTTGCGGTCGAATACGATTTCGTTGATGCCGGCTGCTTTGAGCTTGCCTGCGAAATCTGCTGCCAGTGCGGCCGCACTCTCTTTGTTCGCTTTCGCACCCAGCGGCTTCGTGTTGGAAGCTGCCAGTGTTACCGCGCTCGCGTCGTCGATTGCCTGGACGCTGAGGTAGCGGTTTGAGCGGAAGATGCTGACACGCGGCTTCGCTGCCGTTCCGTTGATCTTTGCACGGATGCGGCGCTTGCGCTGAACACGTTTTGAAGCTTTTGCTTTCAATACTTTTGCATTCATCTGCTCACCCCTTATTTCTTAGATGTCTTGCCGGCTTTGCGGACAATATGCTCTTCAACATATTTGACACCTTTGCCTTTGTAAGGCTCCGGCGGACGGAAAGCGCGGATCTCGGCAGCCACCTGGCCGAGTTCCTGGTTGTCAACACCCTTAAGGGTGATAATGTTCTTGTCAACAGCCACTTCGACGCCCGCAGGGATGTCGTAGTTGATGTCGTGGGAGAAGCCGAGCTGCAGGTTCAGGACTTTGCCCTGGACCGCGGCACGGTAACCGACACCGTTGATCTCGAGCTTGCGTTCGAAACCTTCAGTGAGGCCCTTGACAATGTTGGCTGCCAGAGCACGGTATGTTCCCCAGAAAGCGCGGTGTTCGCGTGCATCGGATTTGGATGCAAACGTCAGCGTGTTCTCTTCGATTTTGAAGTCAACGTTGCCTTTCGTGTCGAGGGTACGCGTGTTGTTGCCTTTTTTGAAAGTGATAACCTCACCGTCAGCCGTTACGTTCACATCGGCCGGGAATGCGACCGGAGCTTTACCAATACGTGACATGTGTTATCTCCTTACCAAACTGTACAAAGCACTTCACCACCGACGCCAAGCTCGTAAGCTTTATCGTTCGGGATGACACCTTTGGAAGTACTGACGATGATCGTACCGTAACCGTTTTTGAAACGCTTGATTTCGTCACGGCCTTTATAGATACGGCGTCCCGGTTTCGAAACGCGTTTCATCTCGTTGATGACGGTCTTACCCGATTCATCATACTTCAACACAACGTTGATGCTTTTCTTGTTACCGTCTTCGACAACGTTAAAGCTATCAATGTAGCCCTTCTCTGCGAGAATAGCAACGACTGCTTCGACCGACTTGGAGTGCATCAGCGTTGTCACGTCGAGGCGACGCATCGCTGCATTGCGGATACGGGTCAAAGAGTCTGCAATAAGATCATTTACCATTTTATTTTTCCTTGCTAACAGTCAGGAGTATCAAGCTTACCAGCTTGACTTTCTGACGCCTGGGATCAATCCCTCATTTGCCATTTTTCTGAAGCAAACACGACAAATACCGAAGTCACGGAGTACAGAGTGCGGGCGACCGCAGATCTGGCAACGTGTATAAGCACGAACCGCGAATTTCGGTTTGCGCTGCTGTTTTGCGATCATGGACTTCTTAGCCATTACTCTCTCCCTTTCGCAAACGGCATACCCATTGCTTCAAGCAGTGTGAACGCCTCTTTGTCACTGTTCGTCGTAGTGACGATCGTGATGTTCATCCCGTGAATCTGCATGATGGAATCATAGTTGACTTCCGGGAAGATCAGCTGCTCGGTGATCCCGAAGTTGTAGTTACCGCGACCGTCGAAACCGTTGCGCGGGATACCACGGAAGTCTTTCACGCGCGGCAGTGCGACGGCGATCAGTTTGTCCAGGAAGGTGTACATGTTCTCACCGCGCAGGGTGACTTTGACACCGACCGGCATCCCTTCACGGACTTTGAAGCCTGCGACGGATTTACGAGCATCGACGACTGTCGCGCGCTG
>JACXUG010000048.1 GCA_014764065.1 Campylobacterales bacterium | reverse complement strand
ATGTGAAAGAGATCATTGCGGCAGGGCTCGTCTTTATAGTCTCCGCCTGCGGCAGCACGTCGAACGACAACAAAGCGGAGGCAGTCGATGCTGCGGAATCCGGGAACAGCGGCGCTTATACGCTCCTGGCCTGGAACGACCTGGGGATGCACTGCATGGACGGCAGCGACTTCCCCGTCTTCTCCATCCTGCCACCCTACAACAATCTGAACGCGCAGCTGATCCGGAAGGCGGGTACGTCCGATAAGTATGTGACATCGGGGGTGACGATCACCTACAGCGCGGTGGCCGCTGGACGGCAAAACATTACGACAAGCGTCTATAACGATCACAACAGCCCCAAGACAAACTTCTGGACTTTGTGGAGGTTCTGTTCCGCGCCTCCCCCCTTCCCGATACGGGTCTAACGGGAAACCATACGCCGGATCTGGACGAGCACAACCTCTCTTACAATGCGGCAGCAAACTGGTGGGAGGCGACCGGGTTGCCGCTGACGCCCTATAACGATGACGGCAGCAAGAACTATTATCCGATGGTCCGCGTCGCGGCCAAAGAGACCTCGGGCGTGCTTTAGGCGACGACGATGGTAGTGCTGCCGTTCAGAGACGAGATGGACTGCCGGGCCTGCCACGGTTCGACCCACGCGTCTACCCGAGTTCGCATGATGAGGACAATATCCAGAAGATGACGGTTAGGGGCATCGAGGGACGGTGGCCGAGTGCACGGCCTGCCACGACACCGTACCGTATACACACGATGCAGGCCCGCACGGCATGCACACGGTGTGTCAATCGGAGGTTTACCCGCACTCCACCGTGGCCAACCACGACCGCGCATTGTGTAAAGCGTGCCACGGGGACGATTACCGGGGGAGCATTCTTTCCAGGGCATCCGCCGAGCGCAGTTACACGACGTCGTGGGGAACAACGAAGTTCAAAGCCGGACACATGGTCAGCTGTTACGACTGCCACGACGGCCCTGAAGGGTACTGAGGCCGCTCCTCGTTCCCCTTTCGGTATCGGGGCATTTATGCCAAACGATTCGAACGCCTTAGCATTTGGTGACCTTTTTGCTACAATGTGGCAGAAGAGTTCAAAGGAGCGCTCATGCAGTTCGGAAAGTTCTACGGGGAGTTCTCGCGGCTGGGCGAATACGGATCACACCTATTCCTGTTGGCGGCACGACTGGCGGTGGCCACGGGGTTTACGGAAGCCGCCCACCTCAAATGGGAGGCGATCAATGCGACGGCGGAGTGGTTCGCCGTGCTGGGCTACCCCTTTCCTCTCTTTACCGCCTATCTTGTCTCCTCGGTCGAAGTGATCGGGGTCGTGTTGCTGGCGTTGGGGTTTCTGACGCGTCTCATCACGGTACCGCTGATGATCATCATGGTGACGGCGATTCTGACGGTCCATCTTCCCAACGGATTCGAGTGCAGCAAAAACGGATTCGAAATCCCGCTCTATTATTTCATCTTCCTCGGCATTTTCCTCAGCCACGGCCCTGGAAAGTACAGTCTGGACCACCTGTTTTTCAGAGGCAGCTGAAATGGACCAGCTTCTCGACTTTATCCAGGGGGAACAGAGATTTCCCATCCTGACGTTTCTGCTGGAGGGGACGGGGGCGGTTCTGCTGCTGCTGGCCGTAATCGTCCTGATCTACGACCGGTATATCCAGCGCGAGAACCAGCTGCTCATCAACTACCCGCTGATCGGACGGATGCGTTATCTCTTTTATGCCCTGCGCGACCCGATGCGGCAGTACTTCGGCGACGAGAAGTTTTTCGACTCCTTCGACAAGGTCAAATGGGTCTACAATGCGGCGGAGAACAAGGGACTCGTCTCCTCCTTCTCGCCCGGTCAGCCGCTGCACGGAACCCGTCTGACCCTCAAAAACGCCAATATCGTTCTGAACACTGAGGAGGTCTCCGACAACTTCAGTGTCACCTTCGGCAGCAGCGTACGCTTTCCCTTTACGGCCGCATCGGTCGTGGGGCGGTCGGCAATGAGCGACGGTGCCATTTCGCCCGAAGGGACCAGGGCATTTGCATGGGGAGCATATCTGGGCAATTTTCCCATTAACACGGGGGAGGGCGGCCTGACATCAAATTTCCTCATGACGCACCGTTTCGATCCCAAGAACTGCCGCTACATGCAGGCAGTACGGGGAACCCTGTTTGCCCGGGGGGTCTACCGGTTGATGCGGCTACTCGCCAATCCGGCGATCGCCGAACGGGTCTACCGCCACATGGTGCTGGAGCCCAAAGAGGAGGAGACGTTTCTGCTCGATCCTGTAACGCTGAACTGTTACCGTATCGACTGGAATGCACCGATTGAAGCGTTTCCGGACACCGTGCCGGGGGACCTGCCCGATATTATTTTCCAGATGGGCAGCGGGCTTTACGGAGTGCGTGACGGCGAGGGGAAGTTTGAAGCCGAACGCTACCGGAAGGTGATGCGTTTTTGCCGGATGACGGAGATCAAGCTAGCCCAGGGGGCCAAACAGACGGGCGGGAAACTGTTGGCAGAGAAGGTGACCGATGCCGTCGCCTACTACCGGGGTATTGAACCATTTAAGGATATCAACAGTCCCAACCGTTTCCCCTATGCCCGGACGCTGGAGGAGCTCTTCGATTTCGTCGGGGAGCTGAAGCGGCTTTCGGAGAAACCGGTCGGGATTAAGATCGTTCTCGCCTCCGCCGACGCCTTTTCGCCGTACGCGGGGCTGATCGAGACCCGCCTGGCGGAAGGGTCGGATGCCTTCCCCGACTTTATCACCGTCGACGGTGCCGACGGCGGCAGCGGCGCGGCACCGCTGGAAATGATGATGAGTGTCGGCATGACGCTGCAAAAAGCCCTCTATGTCGTCGACCGCGACCTCAAACGTATCGGGGTCCGGGAAAAGGTGAAAGTCATCGCCAGCGAGAAGGTGCTGACGCCGGACGATGCGACGCTCCTGCTGGCCCTCGGGGCGGACTACATTGCGATCGCCCGCGCCTTCATGATGTCGGCCGGCTGCATCCGTGCCCGGGAGTGCTCAGGGGCCAACGGACGCCACTGCCCCGTCGGGCTCGCCACCCAGGACCGGAAAAAACGCGCCTCATTCCTGATTGCACAGAAGGCGCGCAGGGTCGCAAACTACCACCGGCATCTGCAGGAAGGAATACGGGGCCTGATGGCGGTGATGGGGGTGCATTCGCTTGGCGAGCTAGATCATACGCGTCTGGATGTCCGTGACGGCAGCGGCGGGCGGATTCGCGACGTCGACGCCTATTTCGAGGCGGCGGTCTCCGGCTAGGCAGCAAAGGCTAAAGGGGGCTATGGCATCCTTCGGTAATCAAAAGCAGGGTCTGCCCGGCATCCAGAACATGGAACACGGCGCTGCTTCAAAGGGAGAAGAGATGGCGGAGATCGGTTTCGGCACCTACCGTGTCAGCGACGAAAACCCCGAACATATCGAGGCGCTGCGAATGGCCGTGAGCGCAGGGGTCAGGCTCATCGATACCTCGACCAACTACATGGACGGCGGGGCGGAGCGTGCCATCGCCAAGGCGCTGCGTTTCATGGAGGACGACGCCCGAGAAAAGGTGCAGATCATCAGCAAGTTCGGCTATATCCAGGGCAGCACGATGGCGCGGCTAGAAGCGGGGGAGCAGTTCGAAGAGGTCGTCGAATACGCCCCGCACGTTTTCCACTGCATCCACCCCGATTTCATGTGGGACCAGCTGGAGCGCTCGCTGGAGCGGCTGCAGGCATCGTCGCTGGAGTGCTACCTGATCCACAACCCGGAGTATTTCCTGCTGGACGCCCTGAACAAAGGGCTGGAGCGCAGTGAGGTGCTCGATGCGATGAACGACCGCCTCTACCGGGCATTCGTCGCACTGGAAAAAGCGGCGGCGGCGGGGAAGATCGACGGCTACGGTGTCAGTTCGAACAGCTTCGCCAAAGCAGCGTCAGACCCGGAATTCCTCCCCTACGGGGATCTGGTCGCCTTGGCGATCCACGCCGCGGAAAGTGCGGGCAACGCCCACAACCACTTTACGACGGTGCAGTTGCCGCTCAACCTACTGGAGACGGAGGGGCTCAAATGTGCGGCATGGGCGAAGGAGCACGGATTGCGGGTGCTTTCCAACCGTCCCCTGAACGCCCAGCACGGCACGCAGATGTACCGGCTGGCGGACTATCCCCCGTCGCCGTCGTACGATGCGCACCTCAACGAACTGCTGCAGCTGTGCGATCACGACGCGCTGGCATCCCTTGGGAACCTGATTCAGCAGCTCGACGAAGTGAAACACCGTTTCGGCTGGGTCGGCGAATACGAGTCGTTCCTCTACGGCCAGGTGATGCCGCATATCCGCCAAGTGCTCGAAAAACTCGGCGAGGCCGAACGCGGTGCGCTTGCACAGCAGCTGGTGCTCTTCCTGGAGGCCTACGGCGCCGCAGTGGCCCATGAGTGCAGCCTGAAAGTGCGCGATACTATAGGGCCGAAGCTCGAAGCGTGTGCGCGTCCCTTGCAGGAGTGCGCCCTGGCTTTTTTGCTGCAACGGCCGGAAATTGACGTCGTCCTGCTCGGCATGCGCAAACCGCGTTATGTTGCCACAATACTCGAAGCCTTTCCCGTTGACTGATGGATCGGCGTCTGCTCGTTAAATTTATGACTTGTTAAGCGCATTTTTCCTATTTTATGATCATAAAAATGTCGACAGGTGTCGAAAAAAAGGACAATCATATATGATTCCGTTTACAGATGAAGAACTGTACGATCCGGTGAAAAACGTCATCGAAAAGGTACGCCCCTCTCTGGCGCTCGACGGCGGTGATATCAAACTGCTGGGGGTCAAGAACGGTGTTGTCTACGTGCAGCTCGGCGGAGCCTGTGTCGGGTGTGGGAGCTCGGGAAATACCCTGAAATACGGTGTCGAGCGCCAGCTGCGCATGGATATCCACCCCGAGCTCTCTGTCGTTAACCTGCCCATGGGCATGGAAAACCAGATGGACGCCGTGTAGGCGCCCGTCGAGAGATAACAAAAAATACGTTATAATAGTAGAATATCTCTAGAGAGAGAAATGCATACGATTTTTGAAAGAAGGAAGAGCATGAAACCAGTCAACAAATATAAAACGCTTGCCCTTGCTAACGAAAGTTTCAACCAGGAAAATTATGAAGAGGCGTTGCGTCAGTATGCGCAGGTACTTCAGGATTATCCCGAATCCAAAGAGGCCTTTAACGGCGCCATTCTTGCCGAGATGGCGATGAGCGGCGAAGAGGCGGCCGAGGCGCTGTTCGATTACTACGAGGTGCTGCGCGAAGAGGATGCGGAACAGGCCGATACGGTCATCGCCGAGATCCTGCAGACCATGGACGGGACGGTCGACCAGCTCGCCTCGCTCTTTAACGAACCGGTGCGGCAGCGTCTGGATTACGAAGACGGGATTCTTTACGACGATTTCCGCCAGCTCGTCAGAGAGCAGGGGGATTTCAAAACGATTTTCGAGAACATCATGTTCTCAACGCGGGTGATGATCACCGAAAAAGAGGAGTTTATCGACTTCCTCAGCCAGCTTAACCGCCACGGATACCACAAGATGGCCATGAACTACATCGAGACGGCCCTCTCCATGTACCCCAACGACGACCAACTGCGCGCCCTGCTGCGCGACATTCTGAAGAGCCGCCTGGTTGAAGATAGCGCTTCCTGATCAACCGTTCCGTTTTGTAACGGAAAACTCCACGGAGTGTGACGCTGAGACGGCGTTCGTTCTCACCGGGCTGAACCGCCGCTACCTTGACGATGCCAAGGCGCGCGGCGCCCACTCCATCATCTCTCCCGCCGACGTCGCTTCTCTGTTCGGGCTTGACCGTATCAAGGTGATCGGGATTACGGGTACTAACGGCAAGACGACGACGGCAAGCGCCATCTACTCCATCCTGCTCGATCTCGGCCACAATGCGGCGATGCAAGGGACCCGCGGCTTTTTCATGAACGATAGCGTCGTGGAGGGCAAAAGCCTCACGACGCCGACGCTGCTGGAGACCTACCGCCATATCTACCAGGCCGTCGCCGCGGGGTGCGAATACTTCGTCATGGAGGTGAGCTCCCATGCGATCGTCCAGGCGCGGGCAGAAGGGATCGGTTTCGCGCTGAAGATCCTCACCAACATCACCCAGGACCACCTCGATTACCATGAGACGCTCGAGGAGTACATCCGCGTCAAGAACAGCTTCTTCACCGACGAAGGGAAGAAACTGATTAACAAGGACGAGGCGAAGGCGGATTTCAACATCAAAAACGCTTTCACCTACGGGGCGGAGAACCCGGCGACCTACAAAGTGGTGGCGTATTCGCTCAACGACGGCATCAGCGCCGTCGTGCAGCACTTCGGGAAGGTCTACACCTTCCACAGCCCGATGCACGGCTTCTTCAACGTCTATAACCTGACCGCAGCCGTCGCGGCGGTCCACCTCGTCACCGGCGATGACCTCGAAGCGGTCTGCGACGCGGTCGGCGGCTTTGCCGGCGTGAGCGGCCGGATGGAGGTGGTCAGCGAATCTCCGCTGGTCATCGTCGACTTCGCCCACACCCCCGACGGGATGGCGCAGGTGCTCAATGCCCTCAAAGAGAAGGAGATGCTGGTCGTCTTCGGGGCGGGCGGCGACCGCGACCGCTCCAAACGCCCCCTGATGGGCCGGGTGGCGGAGAGCCTCGCCAAGAAGGTCTTCGTCACCAGCGACAACCCCCGCAGTGAAGACCCCGATGCGATCATCGCGGATATCCTGGGCGGCATGACGCATCCGGAGAAGGCCGTGGTCGAACCCAACCGTAAAGCGGCGATCGCCAAGGCGCTTGAAACGCGCAGCGGGGACGAAGTCGTCGTCGTCCTCGGAAAAGGCGACGAGCAGTACCAGATCATCTACGACAAGCAGTTTCCTTTCGACGACCGGGAAGTCATTCGTTCACTGTTAAGTGAGGTTTGACTATCATTACGGTTAAAAAAGGCGGTAGGGTGAAACGTTTTTTGGTTATTACGGCGCTGTGCCTCGGGGTACTGCATGCCGACGCGACGTTGCATGTCGGTCTCGGGGGCATTGAGGGGAGTGAGGATTTCCGTGTCGAGAACCCCGGAACGTCCGACCGTACAACGTCGGCAACGCTGCAGGGTGTACAACTCAAGGTGGGCTACGGCGACATCAACGCCTACGCGGTCGAAGTGGACCTTGGGTACGGCCGCTACGACAAGAATATCTTCTCCGAGCGCGATACCGACTACGTCTATTTCGACATCAGCCTCATCAAGGCCTTCGATTTCGAGATGGGCTTCTACCCCTTTTTCAAACTCGGGTTTGGTTCCGGCGAGCTTGAGGTGCGCCGGACGCTGACGAAATCGGTCAGCTCAGGCAGCTTTTTCGCCGGCCTCGGCACCTATCTGCCTTTGGGGCTCGGGTTTAACCTGGAGGCTTCGGTCATCTACCGGGCCAAAAGCTGGGAAGATGTTGATATGATCAGCAACCAGACGGAGACGGCTTCGTCGATCTTCGAGCCGTATATCGGCATCAATTACCGCTTTTAGGAGAGGGCATGTACAGTAGAGGGATACTCATTGCCGCCGCATGGCTGTTCGTCGGCTGCGGCGAGAACAGCAACACGCCGCTGGCCGGCGATATCGCGTCGATCGCCGTCGAGGCGAACGCCACGACGTTCTACGCGACCCGGAATGTGCAGATGAACGCCGTCGCCTCCTACACGAACGGCGTTCCCAACAGCAATGTCACGGACTTTATTAACTGGAGCGAATCCAACAGTTCGATCGCGACGGTTGACATCAAGGGGCTTGTCGCGGGGGGCAGCGAGGGCGGCGATGTCGTGATCACCGGCAGTTACAACCAGTTCTTCGACAGTGCCACCATCCACGTCCACGCCCTGAGGTCGGTCACGCTCTCCATCGAGAACAACGAGACAAACCTTTCGCAGGAACAGACGTTGCAACTCCAGGCGCTGGGAACCTTTGACGACAATACGACGCTGGACGTGACCGAGAGCATGAAGTGGATACTTGGCAACGCCGGGGAGAGCAACGCGACCCTGGAGCAGAACGGCACCCTCTATACGGGTGATGCCAACGGCACCCTCGATATCAACGTGACGCGTTACGACGTCAATGCCTCGCTGACGGTCACCGTCACGCCGTAAGTAGCGCCTTCGGCGTTGTCTTAAGCCTTCCCACTAACTTTTTCGCTAAATTCGGCCGGCTTGACCGTTGGCTATAATACGCGAGTTTTTTTCAAATTCTATTCAACACGGAGAATACCATGGGTGTACCACAGCCGGCTTTCTATATTTTCAAATGCGAGCAATCTTCCCCTCCGGGAATGCCCAAACCGTCCTGCGTAAACCCGCAGACACAGGATCTTTTCCAGCATTTAGCACAGACTTTGATGCAAAAGGGTATAATTGCGACAGTACAACCGGTCCGTACGGCGTGTCTGAATCGCTGTAACGTCGGCCCGGTGATGTTGGTCGAACCAGGGCATTTTATGTACGCCGGTCTGAACAAAGACAAAATCACGCGCATTATCGATGAACACATCATCGGCGGGACGCCGGTCGAAGAGTACATCATTCCGGGTGAACTGTGGGATGCACCGATCTCGCCGGAAGCAATGCAGCAGCAGATGGGAAGATAAAACATACATGACGATCGAAATGCTTTACAGCAAAATTCACCGTGCCACCGTCACAGATGCGAACCTCAACTACGTCGGTTCCATCACGATTGACGAGGAGCTGCTCGAAGCCTCCCGCATGCGGGTAGGCCAGAAAGTGGAGATCCTCAATATCAACAACGGCGAGCGCTTCTCAACCTACATCATCCTTGGTGAACGCGGCAAACGCGACATCTGCCTCAACGGGGCGGCGGCGCGCAAGGTACACAAAGGGGACAAGGTGATCATCGTCGCTTATGCGACATTTGACGAGAGTGAGTTGGAAACCTACAAGCCGACCGTCGTCCTTGTTGACGACGATAACGGCATCACGGATGTACTGCACGAGATCTGATGTTTGACAAAATGAATCTGGGCGACATGGGCAAAATGCTCGAGCAGATGCAGGAGCGGGCTGCCAAGTTCGATGCGGAACTCGCCGAGCGTACCTTTACCGTCAAAACGGGCGGGGGCATGGTACGGCTCGAAATGAACGGCAGAGGCGAGGCCGTCGACCTCGAGATCGACGATTCGCTGCTCGAAGACAAAGCATCGCTCCAGATCCTGCTGATCGCGGCTATCAACGACGCGGTCAAGATGGTCGAAGACAACAAAAAACACTCCGCAATGGGGATGCTCGGCGGCATGAACCCCTTCGCCGGCAACTGACCCGGCATAACCTCCCTTTGTACAAATTCATGTTACCATTTCACGATTAAACCGCACGGAAGAAGCATGGAAGAGTTTGAACGCTTTTTACAGGACAATCTGCCCCGTGCGGAGAGTTTTCACCCCCACTACGACACGGCCCTCTCGCTGATGCTGACCGCCGGCGGGAAACGTTTCCGTCCGGCCCTGCTGCTGGGGGTGGTACGCGCGTTCAACCCGCTGCTCATCGATGCGGCCAACCACGCGGCGCTGGCCATCGAGATGCTGCACACCTATTCGCTGATCCACGACGACCTGCCGGCGATGGACGATGCGGACCTGCGCCGCGGTTTCCCGACTCTGCACACCCGCTATGACGAGGTGACGGCGATCCTCGTCGGCGATGCGCTCAACACCCATGCCTTCAAAGTCCTCTCCGAGGCACCGTTTTCGGACCGGACACGGGTGCGGCTCATCAACCTGCTCGCCAAGAATGGCGGCAGCGACGGGATGGTACTGGGACAGGCGATCGACTGCACGTTCGAGCAGACGAAACTCGCCCTCGACGAGGTGAAGTTCCTGCACACGAACAAGACGGCGAAGCTGATCGCGTGTGCGCTCCAGATGGGGGCGGTCATCGCCGGCCAGAAAACCCTGGAGCAGCCGCTGTACGACTTCGGGATCGACCTAGGACTGCTCTTCCAGATCCAAGACGACATCCTCGACGTGACCCAGACGAGTAAAGAGGCGGGCAAGACGACGAACAACGACGAGGCGAAGAACAGCTTCGTCACCCTCCTGGGACTCGACGGTGCCGTGGCGGAGGCCGACAAACTGGCCGCGGAACTCGAAACGCAGCTTGAAAGTTTCGATGAGCGTTTGTACGACGAACTCTCACCGATGCTTTTGCATTACATCAATCGGCATAAGTGACATATGCAAAGTTAGCGCGGTTTATCTGCGCGAGGGCCCGCTGCCGAAGCGGACACAGCGTCAGCGTAGTCACCGGGGCTTTTAAGGAAAGATCGCTTTGCGAGCGAAACCTCTGTTTTGCTCCGGTGACGTTTAAAGTAGATAAACATTAAGCTATATCAATCGACACAAATGAATTCAACAAGGATTACAATGAGCGACAATACGATGCGCGCCAAAATGGCGAATACAATCCGCTTCCTTGCGGCCGATATGGTCCAGAAGGCGAACTCCGGCCACCCGGGTGCCCCGATGGGCCTGGCGGATATCGCCGTCGTGCTCTCCGAGCACCTCAGCCACAACCCCAAAAACCCCAAGTGGCTCAACCGCGACCGCCTCGTCTTCTCCGGCGGCCATGCGACCGGCCTGATCTATTCGCTCTACTACCTCTGGGGCTACGGCCTCGAGATCGAGGACCTCAAGCGGTTCCGCCAGCTTGACTCCAAGACGCCGGGCCACCCGGAGTACGGCCACACGGAGGGGATCGAGATCACGACCGGCCCGCTGGGCCAGGGCGTCGCCAACGCCGTCGGTTTTGCGATGGCCTCAAAGTACGTCGGTGCGCAGGTGAACTCCGAGACCGCCAAAGTGATCGACCACTACGTCTACTGCCTCTGCGGCGACGGCGACCTGGAAGAGGGGATCAGCTACGAGGCGTGTTCCATCGCCGGCCACAACCAGCTGGACAACCTGATCCTCATCTACGACTCCAACCGCATCACGATCGAGGGTTCGACGGATCTGAGCATCAGCGAAAACGTCGCACAGCGCTTCGAATCGCAGGGATGGGACGTTCTTGAAGTGGACGGACACGACTACGACGCGATCGACGCCGTCATCACCGAAGCCAAAACACGCATGAAACCGGTACTCATCATTGCCGATACGACGATCGCCAAGGGTGCGTGCGAGATGGAAGGCTCCCACCACTCCCACGGCGCACCGCTGGGAGAGGAGATCATCTGCGAGGCGAAGACGAACTGCGGTTTCAACCCGAACGAGGCGTTCCAGGTCGACGAAGACGTCCTGGCCCGTTTCCGCTGCGCCGTCGAAGCGGGCGACCTGGCCGAGCGTGAATGGAAACACCGCCTTGCTACCCTCCCGCTGGTTGAACAGAACGAAGCGCTGGGCGCCCTGACCGCCCCGGACTTCTCCCGTATCCAGTGGCCGGTATTCGACAAGGCCGACGCGACACGCAACACGAACGGGAAGATCCTCAATGCCGTCGCCAAGGCGATCCCGGGCTTCCTCGGCGGTTCGGCGGACCTCGGCCCGTCCAACAAAACGGAGCTCAAAGACCTCGGCGAGTTCCCGCGCGGCAAGAACATCCACTTCGGTATCCGTGAGCACGCAATGGGGGCAATTACGAACGCCATGGCCCTCTACGGCCCGTTGATGCCGTTCAGTGCAACCTTCTTCGTCTTCAGTGACTACCTCAAACCGGCGGCGCGTATCGCGGCGCTGAGCGGTATCCAGCACTTCTTCATCTGGACGCACGACAGCATCGGCGTCGGCGAAGACGGCCCGACCCACCAGCCGATCGAACACCTGGGGCAGTTCCGCGCCCTGCCGAACTTCTACGTCTGGCGTCCGGCGGACGGCAACGAGAATATCGAAGCGTGGAAGTGGGCCCTGGCCAAAACCGACGCCCCGTCGGCCTTTGTCTGTTCACGCCAGAACCTTCCGCTGCTCGACGCCCCGGCCAAGGGAAGCGCGGCGCAGGGCGGTTACCTGCTGAGCGAAGAAGAGGATGCGTCGATGACGCTGATGGCTTCGGGCTCGGAAGTTGCCCTGGCCGTCGAGGTCAAGGCGAAGCTTGCAGATAGAGGGATCAAAGCGAACGTCGTCAGCGTTCCGTGTTTCGACCTTTTCCTCGAGCAGGACGCCTCCTATATCGCCGGGATCGTCAAGCCGGATACGAAGGCCGTCGCCATCGAAGCGGCCCGCGGTATGGAGTGGTACCGCTTAGCCGGGACGGTCATCGGTATGGACACCTTCGGTGCAAGCGCACCGGCCGGCGAACT